>CALVME010000017.1 GCA_944342055.1 uncultured Clostridia bacterium
GCGACGGGCAATTCGATCTTGCAGCTGCTGAAAGAGCTTTCGAAGGACAAGCTGGTGATCGTGGTATCGCATGACAGGGAGTTCGCGGAGAAGTACGGAGACCGCATCATCGAGATCGCGGACGGACAGATCGTCAGAGACACCGACAACACCGCGGCATAAACGCCGCGCGTCGCCAAAGGATACATAGCAGAGAGGAGCCGCGGGAGCGGCTCCTCTTTCGCAGGCAACGGCTGAGCGCCGAGAGAACAAAAAACGGGGCGTTTGCGCAAAAGCGCAAACGCCCCGTTGGGTTTGCGAAGATAAGTTTTCTTGTTTTCAACGCAGTCTTTTTGCGACCGAGTGCAAGATCGCGTTTGTGATCGCTGCGACGGGGATGACCACCCAGGCGGGATGCCAGTTCCCCGAAAGCGGCGCGTAAAGAATATAAAAGAGCAGGGAGACGATCACGAGCATTCTGCCAATCTCGCGGCAGAGGTGCGGTAGGTGCGATTTGCTGTTTGAGAGGCGATAGAGCGAGGACAAGACGCCGCAAAGGAGAGCGGCGGCGGGCAGAAGGCACCACCAGGGATGCCAGCCGTCTGCAAGCACGCCGAGAAGAAGATATGTAATCGCGGCGACGCCCATCACGATGGGAGACAGGAGTTGCAGCGCCTTCTTCGCGCGGGAGGGGGCTTTGTCCGCCTCCTCGTGTTTGTGCGGGGCGAGGTCTTCGGCGGATGCGTGCAACAATTCGTCGACGGAAACATCAAACAGGCGGGCAAGCGGCGCGTAGAGCTCCTTGTTGGGCATACGTTCGCCGTTTTCCCACGCCTCGACGTCTTCTTCGAATACGTTCAGCCATGCGGCGAGCTGGGCTCTGGTAACGCCTTTTTGCTCGCGGAAACTGCGGATGTTATAAGGAAATTTCATGATACACCTCTGTATCATTATAGCAGATTCAAACGGAAATGACAAGAGTTTTTTTGCAGGGCAAAAAAGGGATTGCACGATTCCGATGCCGAACGGAGGTCGTGCGTTCCGCTCTGCCCATCGGCGGGCGGAGCGGGGCGCGCTCTGAAAAAATGGCAAAAAAAAGAGCAAACCGCGTTTGCTCTTTTTTGCGATGCTTATTCACCTTTGAAGGGAAGCAGAGCTGCCTGGCGTGCGCGCTTGATGGCAGTCGTAAGCTCTCTCTGGTGCTTTGCGCAGGTGCCGCTCATTCTGCGGGGAAGGATCTTTCCTCCCTCGGTGATGAACTTCTTCAGCTTGACGTCTTTGTAATCGATGACGGCGGTTTTATCCTGGCAGAACTGGCAGACCTTTTTGCGAGGCGCTTTCTTAAAACTCTTTTTAACGGTTTTCTCTTCCATGACTCATTCTCCTTAATTACTTGTTGATCAGAAAGGCATATCGGAATCGCCTTCAAAGGCTTCCAAAACGGGCTTTTTCTTGCCGCCGCGAGGTGCGGAGGCGGGAGCGGGGGCACCGAAATCTTCGGAAGAAGCGTTGTTGGCTCTCGTCAAAAATTCAACTTCCTGCGCGATGATATCGACCGCCGTGCGCTTGTTGCCCTGATTGTCTTCGTATTGGCGCATCTGAATGGAGCCCGTTACGGCTACTTTGCTTCCCTTTTTGCAGAACTTTGCGACGGTTTCCGCCGTGCCGCGCCACGCGGTGACGTTGAAGAAATCGGTCTGACGTTCACCGTCCGAAGAGGAGAATCCTCTGTTGACGGCGATCGAAAAGTGGCAAACGGAAGTGCCTGTATTGGTTTCGGCAAGCTCCGGATCTCTCGTTAAGTTTCCAATCAAAAATACTCTGTTCATTCCCTTACCCTTATTTTACCTTGGTGACGATGCATCTGAGCATATCACCGGAAATACCGGCAAGACGGTTCAACTCGGCGACGACGGCGCCTTCGGACTCGAAGGTCATGACAACATAATAGCCGTCAGTCTTGTAGTTGATGGGATAAGCGAGCTTTTTCACGCCCCACTTGTCGATGGAAACGACGCTGCCGCCCATGGCCTTTACCGTGTTCTCGTACTTTGCGACTTCCGCCTCTTTCGCTTCGTCGGAAAGAGCCGTGTCGAGAACATAAAGCATCTCGTATTTCATAATTTCACCTCCCGGACTAAATGGCATACCATCTCGGTATGCAAGGTTGACAAGGTCGCCTGAGCGACCTTAGCAAGCATTATATCGTATTTTTCCCCCTTCGTCAATCGAAAAGGACGTTATTTTTCAAAAATAATCAGATAATTTCCCTTTCCGTTGATCTCGTATTCGCCCGTCTTTTCCAGGCGAAGGGCGTCGCCTGCGGAAAAGGGGAATTCGCCTCGTTTCCATTTGATGTGCCCCGTTCCGTCCGCATAGACGATATGCACGCCGTCGCATTCGAGTTTATAGCGCGAGCGGGAACGGACAAAGATCGCGTTTTCCTTTTTTGCGACGAAAGCGCCTTGCACCGTGCTGTCGGGAAAGGTAAAATCCTGTTCGCGGAAGGGCGGTTGAGAGTCGATTCGCTCTATTTTCATTGTTTTTACCCCCGAAAATAAAAATCAGATGATATTATTATAGCAAAGAAAAAAATAAATTGCAAATCGACGGCGGATGTAGTATAATGTTTTTTGAACGAAAGAGTAAGGGAGCGTACGGATGTACCATATCATAGTGAATCCGCTGGCGTCTTTTGGTCACGGCAAACGGAAATTGATGCGTGCGGAGAAATATTTGAAAAAACGAAATGCGGAATACCGCATTCACAGGACGAGCTATGCGGGACACGCCACGCAGATCGCGCGGGAATTGTCCGAGGCGGGGGAGACGGAAATTCTGGTGTTCGGCGGCGACGGCACCGTCAACGAAGTGCTCAACGGGCTCGTCAATTTGGAAAATGTGCACCTCGGAATTTTGGCGGGAGGTACGGCGAACGACTTTGTCTCGTATGCAAAAATGCCGAAACAACCTGAAAAAATGATCGATCTGATCTTGCGCGGCGAGCCGAAAAGGACGGATTACATCGTCTGCGGCAAGTACCGAAGCCTCAATTCCGTCGGCACGGGCATCGACGTGGACGTGCTGCAGCGTTGCCGCGGCGGCAAGGGCAAGGGGCGCTATTGGGTAAGTCTCCTGCAGTCGGTCTGCTCCTTCCGCGGCAACGATTTTGTCGCCCGCTACAACGGGGAAGAAAAAAGTTATCACGCCTTCCTTGCCGTGCTCTGCAACGGCGGTATGTTCGGGGGCGGCATCCGCATCTGCCCCGACGCTAAACTCGACGAGGGCAAGCTCAAACTTGTCATCGTCGATTATATGTCGGGTTTTCGCCTTTTGCGGGCGCTGTTCGCCCTGATTTCCGGGCGCATCCTCAAGCTCGACGCCACGACATGCGTGGACGTCGAATCCGTGGAGATCCTGCCCAAAAAGAGCTTCATTTTGCAGCTCGACGGGGAGCTTTACGGCAACATTCCCTTCCGCGCGCATGTGGAAAAAGGCGGTATCTGGCTCTATCGATAAGAGATATTATGTTCAAACAGACCTATAAAAACATTCTCAATCAGCTTCCTGCGGGCGTGATTTTGCTCGACGGGAAGTTTCGCGTGCGTTTTACGAATGCGGCGTTCCGACAGCATTTCCCGGAGAGCAGAGGCACGGGCGATCTTTGCGATGTGCTTTCCTGCGCGCAACAGAGAAATTCCTGCGGGCACTGTCCGCTTCGCTCCGCCTTTGAGGCTGCGGCGGACGGCGGCGACGAATTGGAAAAGGTGGTGCTCTCCGTGCGGGGGGAGGACGGCGAAAAAAAGGTCGCGCTCCGCGTGAAGGTCAAACCCGTCGGGAAATATTATCTCGGCATCATCGACGATTGCTACGAAATGGAGATCGCCAAGGAATTGCAGGTCGCGCAGTCCATACAGCGCAGATTGCTCCCCGCGGCGAAAGAGGCGGGCGGAATTTCGTTTGCCTATCTGTATCTTCCCTGCCGCGAGATCGGTGGCGATCTGCCCGACGTCTACGAGATCGGCAGAAACACGGTCGGCGTGATCGCGGACGTGTCGGGGAAGGGCATCTCCGCGGGAATGCTCTCCGCGTTTGTCAAGGCGGGTTGGAACAAAGGCGAGCCTTCGCCCGCGCGCGCGATCGCGGGGCTCAACGAAAAGTTCAGAGAACTCAACATGGACGAGCGGTCGTACATCACGGCGGAGGCGGTCAACATCGATTCCGATCGGAAGACGATCACCTATTCGACGGCGGGACACATCGTCCCCATTCTGCACAAGAGCGGATTCAAGATCAACGAGATCACTTACAAATCTCCACCCATTTCGAATTGGCTGGACGATTTTACCTATCTCGATCACACGATGACGTACGAGAGCGGCGATATCCTCGTGCTCATGACGGACGGGATCGTGGAGAGCAAGAACAATCGCGGCGAACAGTTCGGCATCGAGCGCGTGGAGGGCATCCTCATGCGTTCGGGCAACGCGCAGCGGTTCATTGAAAGGCTGAAAGCCGAATTGTATGATTTTTGCGACGTGTTCAACGACGATCTGACGGCGATCGCGTTCGACCTCGCGTAAGGAGAAGTTATGTCCGTTCGGGAAAACGTAACGAAATTTTTGTCGGAAATGCCCCGCAATGCGTTCGGGGAACAGGTAAAGCTGGTGGCGGCGGTGAAGATGCAGACCGCGGAGGCGATCAACGAGGCGATCGCCGCGGGCGTGGAGGCGATCGGCGACAACCATGTGCAGGAATTCAGGGAAAAGTACGATCGGATCGCAGGCGCCGAGCGTCACTTCATCGGGCATTTGCAGACGAACAAAGTAAAATATCTCATCGGCAAGACCGATCTGTACCAGTCCCTCGATCGCCCCGAGCTGGCGGAAGAGCTCTCCAGGCGCTCCGTCCGCGCGGGCGTCGCCTCTTCCGTGCTCGTGCAGGTGAACATCGGTTGCGAGGAGAGCAAGGGCGGCTATGCCTTCGAAGAGGCGATGGATGCGGCGCAGGCGCTCGACGGGACGGAGGGGCTGCTCGTCAAAGGCTACATGGCGATGCTGCCCATCTCCGAGGACGAGGGCTATCTCAGAGCTCTGGTGCAGAAGATGCGTTCTCTCTACGACGAGACGAAGCGCGTTTTGCCGCACATCGAATATCTCTCTATGGGCATGAGCGGGGACTGGAAACTCTGCGTGGAGAACGGGAGCAACATGATCCGCATCGGTACGACGCTCTTCGGCGCGCGGGATTATTCGCAAAAGCAGACGCAGGGCTGAGGATAGCAATAAATCGAATGGCGCTCGCCGCTTCGGCAGGGCGCGAAGGAAATCAAAAAAACGACCGCAGAGCGCGGCCGTTTTTTTGTTGTAGGAGGAATCATGGCGTCAGGAGATCGCTTCGACGATCAGCTCTGCCATTTGAGAACAGGATACTTTCTGCGTGCCTTCGGACAGAATGTCCGCGGTGCGGAAGCCCTTGTCGAGCACCGCCTGCACGGCGCGTTCGATCGCGGCATACTCTTCGGTGAGCCCGAAGGAGTCGCGGAGCATCATGGCAGCCGCCAGGATGGTCGCGATCGGGTTGGCGACGTCTTTGCCCGCGATGTCTGGCGCGGAGCCGTGGATAGGCTCGTAGAGCCCGAGCGTCGTGTCTCCCAGGGAGGAAGAGGCGAGCATGCCGATCGAGCCGGTGACCTGCGCCGCTTCGTCCGAGAGGATGTCGCCGAAGATGTTCGAAGTGACGACCACGTCGAACTGTGCGGGATTTTTGACGATCTGCATCGCCATGTTGTCGACGAGCACATCATTGACGGTGAGCTCGGGGTAGTGCTTTGCGGCGTATTCGTGCACCGTCTTTCTCCAGAGTCGGGAGGATTCGAGCACGTTCGCCTTGTCGACGGAGGTCAGCACTTTGGTGCGCTTCATGGCGAGCTCGCAGGCGATCCGCGCGATGCGCTCGATCTCATGGACGGAGTACTGTTCGGTGTCCCAGGCGGCTTCCTCGCCGTCTATCGTCTTTCTGCCGCGTTCTCCGAAGTAGATGCCGCCGATCAGCTCGCGCACGATGATGATCTCGATGCCGTTTTCGACGAGCTCTCTTTTCAGGGGAGAGGCGTCGGCGAGTGCGCTCCAGAGTTTCGCGGGGCGGATGTTCGAGTACAGCCCGAGCGCCTTGCGGATGCCGAGCAATCCCTTTTCGGGGCGTTTGTCGCCGGGCAGCGTGTCCCACTTGGGTCCGCCGACCGCGCCCAGGAGGACGGAGTCCGAAGCGAGACAGCCCTTGACCGTCTCTTCGGGCAGAGGGGTGCCGCACGCGTCGATCGCGCAGCCGCCCATCAGGTAGGGGTGAAAATCAAAGGTGTGTCCGTAGACTTCGCCGATTTTTATGAGCACGGCGATCGCGCCGTCCGTGATCTCGGGGCCGATGCCGTCCCCCGCGAGCACTGCGATGTCGTAATGCATTTCAATCCTCCTTTGAAGCGAGGGAGGCGATCAGCCCGCCCGCGTCGATGATGTTCTGAATAAAGGGAGGGAAGGGTTCCGCGCGGAACGTTTCCCCCGTGGTGACGTCGGTGATGACGCCCGTGGACAGATCGCAGGAGACGACGTCTCCCGCCTTGATCGCCTTAACGGCGTCCGGGCATTCCAGAATGGGCAGCCCGATGTTGATAGCGTTGCGGTAGAAGATGCGCGCGAACGAGTTGGCGATGACCAGCGAGACGCCGCTCGTCTTGATCGCGAGGGGCGCGTGCTCCCGCGAGGAACCGCAGCCGAAGTTGTCTTCCGCGACGATGACGTCGCCTTTTTTGACCCGTTTGACGAAATCGGGATCGATATCCTCCATGCAGTGGGAAGCGAGTTCCTCTGCGGAGGAGGTGTTTAAGTAGCGCGCGGGGATGATGACGTCGGTATCGACGTCGCTGCCGTATCTGAATGCGTTGCCTTGCACAAACATGAGAAAACCTCCTTAAAGCATATCGGGCGTCGCGATCTTGCCCAGCACCGCGGACGCTGCGGCGACGTAAGGGGAAGCGAGGTACACTTCGCTCTTGACGTGCCCCATTCTGCCCACAAAGTTGCGGTTCGTGGTGGATACGCAGCGCTCGTTTGCGGCGAGAATGCCCATGTATCCGCCGAGGCAGGGTCCGCACGTCGGCGTAGAGACGACGGCTCCCGCCTGAATGAACGTTTCGACCAGACCTTCTCGGATCGCCTGCAGGTAAATTTCGTTGGTGGCGGGGATGACGATGCACCTGAGCCCGTCCTTCACCTTTCTGCCTTTGAGCACTTCCGCCGCCTGCCGTAAATCGGAGATCCTGCCGTTCGTGCAGGAACCGATGACGACCTGATCGATGGGGCGATCGTCCCACTCTTCGGGCGTCCTGGTGTTTTCGGGGAGGTGCGGGAAGGATACGGTCGGGAGCAGAGCGGAGAGATCGATCTCATAGGTGCGCTCGTATTCGGCGTCCTCGTCCGCTTCATAGACGACGGGTTCCTTTTTGCAGTGTTCCTTGAGGTAGGCGAGCGCCACGTCGTCGACGGGGAAGATGCCGTTCTTCGCGCCCGCCTCGATCGCCATGTTGCAGACGGTGAATCTGTCGTCGATGGAGAGCGCGGAGACGCCTTCGCCCGTAAATTCCATGGAGCGATAGAGCGCACCGTCCACGCCGATCATGCCGATGATGTGAAGGATGAGGTCTTTTCCCGTCACGAAGGGGGGAAGCTTTCCTTTGAGCACGAAGCGGATCGCCGCCGGCACTTTGAACCAGCACTGACCGGACATCATGCCCGCCGCCATATCCGTCGAACCGACGCCCGTGGAGAACGCTCCGATCGCGCCGTAGGTGCAGGTGTGGCTGTCCGCGCCGATGACGCAGTCGCCCGCGCCGACCAGTCCCTGTTCGGGAAGCAGTGCATGCTCGATGCCCATTTTTCCCACGTCGTAGAAGTGCGTGATCTGTTGCGCCGCCGCAAATTCCCGCGTGCGCTTTACCTGTTCCGCCGCCTTGATGTCTTTGTTCGGGGTGAAGTGATCCATGACGAGCGCGATCTTGTCGCGGCATTTTACGCAGGATGCCCCCGCCTGTTCGAATACGTTGATCGCCACCGGTGCGGTAATATCGTTTGCCAGGACGAGATCGAGGTCTGCGTTGATGAGCTGTCCTGCCTTGACGCTGTCAAGGTGCGCATGGGCGGCCAAAATCTTTTGAGATTGCGTCATTCCCATAAAAAAAGAACTCCTGATCAAAAAAATTGCTTGAATTGTCTTGCATTATTATATCACTTGTGATATAATTTGTAAACGATTTGATATTTGAATATATCTAATCGCCATTATTTATTTTATGGATAGGAGGCGGCTATGAACAGTGAAAATCTGAAAACTTTCGTACTGCTGTCGAAACTTAAAAATTTTACACAGACGGCGGAACAGCTATTCATCGCTCAGTCCACGGTCACGAACCGCATAGCGGAGCTCGAACGGGAAGTGGGGAAGAAACTCTTTCTCAGGGACAGCAAGAATTTATCGCTGACGGAGGAAGGGGCGATCTTCCTTGACTATGTTCTCCGCATTCTGGAACTGGAGGACGCCTGCCTGAAAGAGGTGCGCGTGACGCGCACGGACAAGCTCCGCATCGGTCTGCCCAACGCGATCTATGAAACGTTCTGGGAGGAGCGCATCAAGCGGTGTCTGAGAGAGGGGGGGATTTCTTTCCAGGTCGTATTGGGTCACGCGACGGATATGCTTCAGAAACTGCAGGACAAGCTGCTCGACGTGGTATATACCTTTCAGGCGTTTTCGAAGGCGGGCTATGTGTGCGAGCCTTGCGAGTCGGACGAACTCATTCTGGTCACCTCTCCGGAGGCGAACGAATATCCTCGCGGCATTACGGGCGATCAGCTTCTGAGCGTGCGCTTTCTGATGTGCAACTTTGCGTTGCAGGAACTGGGGTCCTTTGTGCGGGAACTCTTCCCCGTGCATACGACGTTCGATTTGGAGATCGACAACAGCACCAAGCTCATACCTTATCTTTTGGACGGCCTCGGTTACAGCTTTCTGCCCCGCCGCCTGATGAAGCCCTATCTCGAAGAGGGCAGGCTCGTCGAGGTGAAGCCTCTCGATTTCGAAAACCCGAAGATCGAAGTCTATCGCGTCTACCGTGCGGGGTCTCCCGTCAAAGAGCTTTTGGAAAAATTCGGGCTCTGAAGGCGGAGCGCGAGGGGCGATCGCAAAAAACGGCAAACAGTGAAAAAAGAGCCGACAGGCTCTTTTTTGATTGCGAATCAATAAGGTGCGGCGCCTGCCGCACGAGTTTGCGCGCCCCCGAATGTTTCGGCGGCGCGCGTTGGTGACGGGCGGGGGAAAATTAGTTTGTTGTGCGCATACAAGCCTGGCGCCCCGAAAACGGAAGTTTTCGGGGCGCCGGGCTTTTCAGAATCGTTCAGGGATTTTTGTTTTGCAGCTGCTTGATGGCGATTTCCTGCAGATACGCCTGTTCCTGACCTTCGAGGACGGGCGGCTGCGGCTGTGCGGGCAGAGGCGTTGCCTGCGGCTGAGGAGGCAGGGGAACCGCCTCGGGAGGGGCGGACACGGCTTGCTCGGATTTGTCGCGCGCCGTGAGCGTCAGATTGATGTGCTCCGTGACGTCGGCGGTGTCCATCGCTTCCAGCCATGCGCCGTCGAACATGGTGGGCTTTTCGATGTTGATCTGCTCCTCCCAGTCTCCGCAGTGCCTGCACTTGTGGCGGAGGCGGTAGTAGTAGCGTACGGTGTAGCCCGTCTTTTCGACGTCGTTGTAGACGCTTGCGACCAGATTTCCCTGCGCGTTTTCCACGGTGGAAGCGCGCTCGCGTTCTTTGTATTTGTATTCGTGCGTCTCGCGCCCGATCTCGTCTGCGACGTAATAGGACTTGCCCCAGAATCTTCCGCATTTGGGACACCACAGGTAGGTCTGACAGCGGCTCCAGACGAGGACGAAGAGGACGTAGTTGACGACGAGATACGAAAGGATCAGGGCGAGCGAGCCCGTTGTGACGAGGGCGTGTTCGCGTTGAAGCAAGGCGAAGGCATAGACGAGTGCCGCCGCCGCGGAGAGAACGGCGAGAATGCCGATGCCGAAGGGAGATGTCGATTTCAGCCCGTATTTGTCGGATTTGCGGAACATGCCGAATTTATGCGTCGCATAGCGGATGTACTTGACGGAGAGCGCGAGAAGAGTGCCCCAGAGGAGCGCGCAGGCAAGGCAGAGCAGGACGAAGTGAAACCACATCATCCCGCCCGTCAGCGTCGCGATGTAGCCGCCGTAAAAGTGGCAGATCGCAAAATATCCCGCGGTAAATGCGGCGTAAATGGCGAATAACATGAGAACGGAAACGATCCACATAAGCGAACCTCCTTTGCTTTCGGGTATTCCCCTTTTGCATCATTATAATACTTTTTTTTCTCGTTTGTCAAACGGGGCAAGCGAACGCCTGCCCCGTTTTCATCAAATTTTTACTTTCTGACGGCGCCCTTCGATGCGGAGGTGACGCCCTCGCGATAGCGCTTCAAGTAGCCGTCCGCCTGTTTGACGAGGGGAACGAACGCCTCTTTGCGCCGCGCGATCTCGTCTTCGGATACGAGCAGGCTGAGTTTGCAGTTCGGGATGTCGATCTCAATGAGGTCGCCTTCATGCACCATGCCGATGAGTCCGCCTGCCGCCGCTTCGGGGCAGACGTGGCCGATCGCCGCGCCGCGCGTCGCGCCGGAGAACCTTCCGTCCGTGATGAGCGCGACGTCCGCGCCCAGTCCCGCGCCCACGATCGCCGAGGTGGGGGAGAGCATTTCACGCATGCCGGGGCCGCCCTTGGGACCTTCGTAGCGGATGACGACGACGTCTCCTTTCTGAATTTTGCCTGTAGAGATGGCGAGCATCGCGTCTTCTTCCGAATCGAAGACGCGCGCGGGTCCGGTGTGGCAGTACATTCTGGGATCGACCGCAGACTTCTTGACGACGCAACCCTCTTCGGCGAGGTTGCCCTTCAGAATGGCGAGCCCGCCCTGTGCGGAGTACGGATCGGAGACGTGGCGGATGATCTCGGGGTCGGCGTTTTTCGCCTTTTTGATGACTTCCCCGATCGTCTTGCCCGAGACGGTGAGCGCAGAGCCGTCGATGAGCCCCGCCTCGTCGAGCTCCTTCATGACAGCGGAGATGCCGCCCGCCTCGTTGAGCGCTTCGATGTAGTGTTCCCCTGCGGGCGCAAGGCGGCAGAGATTGGGGGTGCGCTCGGAGATGCCGTTCATGGTGTCGATGGAGATCTGCGTCTCGTCAAGCCCCGCCTCCTGCGCGACGGCGAGCAGGTGCAGCACGGTGTTCGTGGAAGCGCCGATCGCCATGTCTACCGTCTCGGCGTTTTTGAACGCCTTCGGCGTAAGGATGTCGAGGGGACGGATGTTCTTCTCGATGAGGTGCATGGCTGCTTCGCCCGTCTCCTTTGCGAGCGCGAGCCGCGCGGAGTAGACCATGGGAATGGTGCCGTTGCCGGGGAGCGCCATGCCGAGCGCCTCGGTCAGGCAGTTGAGGCTGTTCGCCGTGAACATGCCGGAACAGGAGCCGCAGGTCGGGCAGGCGTTGCATTCATAGTAGTGCAGCTCTTCGGCGTCGATCTTGCCTGCGTTGTAGGCGCCGACTTCCTCGAACATGGTCGAAAGAGAGGTCTTTTTGCCGTGTACGCGCCCCGCGAGCATGGGGCCGCCCGAGACGAAGATGGCGGGGATGTTGATGCGCGCCGCCGCCATGAGCATGCCGGGGATGATCTTGTCGCAATTGCCGATGTAGATCGCTCCGTCGAAGGCGTGCGCGCGGCAGAGGATCTCCGCGCTGTCCGCGATGATCTCGCGGGAGGGCAGGGAATACTTCATGCCCGCATGTCCCATGGCGATGCCGTCGCATACGCCGATGGAGGGGACGATGACGGGCTTGCCGCCCGCGGCGATGACGCCTTCCGCCGCCGCCCGCGCGATCTTTTGCAGATCCATGTGTCCGGGGATGATCTCGCTCTGCGCGCAGATGATCCCGACGATGGGTTTTTGCATCTCGCTGTCAGTCCAGCCGAGCGCTTTTAACAGGGAACGCTGCGAGCTCATCGCCGTTCCGTTTGAAAACAAATTTGCCATAATTGCTCCCTTAAATGAGATCTTCGTAGCTCTCCACGTCTTTGATGCACTCGTCGCCGCGTTTGAGCGCGGTGATGCCCGTGCGCGCCATTTCCAGAATGCCGTAAGGCTGGATCACGCGGATGAAGGCGTCGAGCTTGTTCGGGTCGCCCGTCAGCTCCAGAATCATGGAGTTGAGGGAGAGATCGACGACTTTCGCCTTGTAGATCTCCTTGATCTCGACGATCTGGTTGCGGATGTCCGCGGAAGCGCTGACTTTGAGGAGGAGCAGCTCGCGGAAGATGCTTTCGTTTTCCGACGCGGGCATGATCTTTTTCACTTCGATGAGCTTGTCCATCTGCTTGACCATCTGTCTGAGCGTATAATCGTCGCCGTTGAGGACGATGGTCATGCGGGAGAGCTGCGGGTCTTCCGTCTTGCAGACGGAGAGAGAGTCGATGTTGAAGCCGCGGCGGGAGAAGAGTCCCGAAATTTTACTGAGTACGCCGCTCTTGTTGGTGACGAGGGCGCTGATCGTATATTGCATATGTCTTTACTCCATCGTGTCGATTTGGGTGTCGTACGTCTGACCGGGTTTGATCATGGGCAGAGCGTTGTCGTCGGGGCTGATGCGGCAGTCCACGAGTACGGGACCTTCCGCGCGGTACGCCTCTTTGAGGACGGGGATGATGTCTTCTTCCTTCTCGATGAGCAGGGGTTTCGCGCCGAATGCTTCGGCGAATTTGAGATAGTTCGTCTTCTTGTGCAGCGTGGTCTGGGAGAAGCGGTTCTGATAGAAGATCTTCTGCCACTGACGCACCATGCCGAGCACGCCGTTGTTCATGAGAAGGATGACGACGGGCAGATTCTGGGTGACCATGGTGGACAGTTCGTTCATGTTCATGTTGAAGCTTCCGTCGCCCGTGACGAGCAGCGTCTTCTTCTTTCCCGAACCGAAGCATGCGCCCATCGCCGCGCCCATGCCGTAACCCATCGTGCCGAGGCCGCCGCTCGAACAGAACAGGCGGGGCGCTTCGATCGGGTAATACTGCGCCGTCCACATCTGGTGCTGACCGACGTCCGTCGCGATCGGCGTGTCTTTGGGGAAGATTTCGCTCGCCGCCCTCAAAATGCGGTACGCCTCGACGGGCGCTTTGATGACGTCTTCTTTTTTGATCGCGATGCAGCGGTTCGTCCATTCCGTTCTGTCCTTTCTTTCCAGAAGGGGCAGGACCGCTTTAAGGCAGGTAGCTACGTCTGACATGACGGAATAGTCCGTCGAGACGTTCTTGTCGATCTCCGCGCCGTCGATCTCGATCTGCACGACCTTTCTGCCCGAGGCGAACTTATCGCGGTTGAGCGCGACGCGGTCGGAAAACCGCGTACCGACGGCGATGATGACGTCGCAGTCGAGGCATGCCCGCGCCGAAGCGTGCGTGCCGTGCATGCCGATGAGCCCCAGGAACAGGGGATTGGAAGCGGGGATGCTCCCCAGTCCCATCATGGTGCAGCCGACGGGCGCGCCCAACTTTTCGGCGAGGGAAAGGAGCTCCCTCTCCGCGCCCGAGCCGATGACGCCGCCGCCCGCAAGGATGAAGGGACGCTCGCTCCCGTTGAGGATCTCCGCGAGTTTTTTCGCCTGAAGTTCGGGGGTCGCTTTGGGTTTGTAGACCTCGGGCGTCGCGGGGACGTACTCCGTCTTCTGCGTCTGCACGTTCTTGAGGATATCGATGAGCACGGGGCCCTTTCTGCCCGAGCTCGCGATCAGAAACGCTTCCCGAATGGCGTCAGCGAGTTCTGACACGTCCTTGATGATGTAGTTGTGCTTGGTGATGGGCATGGTGATGCCGCAGATGTCGATCTCCTGGAAGGAATCTCTGCCGAGCATGGACAGCCCGACGTTGCCTGTGATCGCGACGAGGGGAACGGAATCCATGTACGCCGTCGCGATGCCCGTGACGAGGTTGGTCGCGCCGGGACCTGAGGTGGCGAAACAGACGCCGACCTTGCCGGTTACGCGCGCATAGCCGTCCGCCGCATGCGCGGCGCCCTGCTCGTGTGCGGTCAGGATGTGGTTGATCCTGCCGTCCCGATAAAGCGCATCGTAAATATCCAGAACGGCGCCGCCCGGATAACCGAATACGGTATCGACGCCCTGCTCCGCAAGGCATTGAATCAAGATTTCTGCACCGGATAGTTGCATAGTTGTCAGCTCCTTCGAATCTCTCAATAGATCTCGTGATATAAAGTATATACCATACATTTTAAGTCAGATTTTGAGTTTTGTCAATGGGTTTTTTCGTTTTTTGCGCGAAAGATAATAGAAAGAATCGATTACGTTCATTTTGAAAACCGTGCGAAGGCATTTTTGCGGGCTTTTCTGCGCGCGTCGGCGGGCGCGTTTCGCATTTTTTGTCCTGCAAATGCGAAGAGCGCTGTTTTTTTTCGCAACGCCCCTTGCCAAGCGGCGAGAAAATATGTATAATGATAAGGAAAGGAGAAAATTATGCGGACGGAAGACATATTGAAAAAAGTAGACCACACGTTGCTTGCGCAGACGGCGACGTGGGAGGAGATCCGAGAGATCCTCGACGACGGGATCGCTTGTCATACGGCGAGCGCGTGCATCCCGCCCTGCTATGTGCGTCAGGCGAAGGCGTATGTGGGGGACAGGCTTCCCGTTTGCACGGTCATCGGCTTTCCCAACGGCTATTCGACCAAGGAAGTCAAGGTATTCGAAACGCAGGACGCGGTGAAAAACGGCGCGGACGAGATCGACATGGTCATCAACGTCGGCAAGCTCAAGGCGGGCGACGTCGCGTATGTGAAGGAGGAGATCCGCGCGGTGCGCGCGGCGTGCGAGGGAAAAATCCTCAAGGTGATCATCGAGACTTGCCTTCTGACGGAGGATGAGAAGATCGCGATGTGCGGGATCGTGACGGAGTGCGGCGCGGATTTCATCAAGACGTCCACAGGCTTTTCGACGCACGGCGCCACGAGGGAGGACATTGCGCTCTTTGCCCGTCACATCGGGGCAGGCGTCAAAATGAAGGCGGCGGGCGGCATCCGTTCGCTCCAGGACGCGGAAGACTACATCGCGCTCGGCTGTGAGCGGCTGGGCACGAGCGCCATCGTAAAACTTGTCAAAAAGGAGAGAGGGGTATGACGCCGCACATTCGGGCAGAAAAGGGGGATTTTGCCAAGACGGTCTTGATGCCGGGCGATCCGCTGCGCGCCAAATTCATCGCGGAGACGTTTTTGGAGGACGCCGTGCTCGTCAACAACGTGCGGGGCGTGCAGGGCTATACGGGGTTCTATCGGGGCAAGCGGGTCTCCGTCATGGCTTCGGGCATGGGGATGCCGTCGATCGGCATTTATTCTTATGAACTGTATCACTTTTTCGACGTGGACAACATCATCCGCGTCGGTTCCGCGGGCGCCATGCAGGAGAGTCTGCATCTGCGCGACGTCGTGCTCGCCGCGGGGGCGTGCACGGACGGCAATTTCGCTTCACAATTTGCGCTTCCCGGCACCTTCGCGCCCATAGCGAGCCATGCGCTTCTGGCGAAGGCGGAGCGCATCGCGCGGGAGACGGGGCTCTCAGTCTCGGTCGGCAACGTGCTCTCTTCCGATCGGTTTTACGACGATTCATCCTCTACGCTCAAATGGCAGAAAATGGGCGTGCTCGCGGTGGAGATGGAGGCGGCGGCGCTGTATATGAACGCGGCGCGGGCGGGAAAGAATGCGCTCGCGATCTTAACGATCTCCGATCACCTGCTGACGGGCGAGGAGACGGACGCGGAGGAACGCGAGAGGACGTTTGCGGATATGATCCGCCTCGCTTTGGAGGTGGCGGAGTGAAACGCCGCGTCTTTCTCGTCGTATTGGACAGCTTCGGGATGGGGGCTCTGCCGGATGCGGCAGAATACGGCGACGAGGGGAGCAACACGCTCCGCTCGGTATCGGCTCAGCCCGAATTTGATGCGCCGAATTTGACAAAGCTCGGTCTGTTTGCGATCGACGGCGAGACCAAGCGGGCGGGAGAGGCGCCCGTGGGGTCGTATTGCCGCCTCGCCGAACAGAGCAAGGGCAAAGATACCACGACGGGACATTGGGAGATCGCTGGGCTCCTTTCGAAGCGCCCCTTCCCGACCTATCCGAACGGCTTCCCCGCCGAAGTGATCGATCGCTTCTCCGAAATGACGGGGCGGGGCGTGCTCTGCAATCTGCCCTATTCGGGGACGCAGGTCATCGCCGATTACGGCGCGGAGCACATGACGACGGGCAAACTCATCGTCTATACCTCGGCGGACAGCGTCTTTCAGATCGCCGCGCACGAGGATGTCGTACCCGTGGAGGAGCTCTATCGGTATTGCCGCATGGCGCGCGCATTGCTCCAAGGCAAACACGCCGTGGGCAGGGTGATCGCCCGTCCGTTCATCGGAGAGGCGGGGCATTTCGTGCGCACCTCGAGGCGGCACGACTTTTCCCTCGAACCGAGCGGCGAGACCATGCTCGACAGACTGAAGGCGGCGGGCAAGGACGTCATCGGCATCGGAAAAATTTCCGACATCTTTGCGGGCAGGGGATTGACGGAATCACTCGGGGTCAACGAGGACAACGCGGACGGCATGCGCAAGCTCGCTCTCTGCATGGAGCGGGACTTCGACGGGCTGTGTTTCTGCAACCTCGTGGATTTTGACGCGAAATACGGACACCGAAACGACGCGAAGGGGTACGCGGAGGCGATCACGGCTTTCGACAAGGGGCTGGGAGAACTGTTGCCCAAGCTCGGGGCGGGAGATATGTTCATGATCACCGCAGATCACGGCTGCGATCCGCTCACGCCTTCCACCGATCATTCGAGGGAGTACGTCCCGCTCCTGATCGCGGACGGCAGGGGCAGAAATCTGGGAACGCGCGAGAGCTTTGCGGACATTTCCGCGACGATTCTCTCCGCGTTCGGGCTTCCCGTCCTTGTGGGGCGCGCTCTGGAGGTCGTATGACGGAAAAAGAACTGTTGGAACTTGCGCGCGCCGCGCGCGAGCTGGCTTATGCCCCGTATTCGCATTTCAGAGTGGGGGCCGCGCTCCTGACGGGGAGCGGCAAGACATATGTCGGCTGCAACATCGAAAACGCGGCGTACTCCGCGACGATCTGTGCGGAGCGCACGGCGTTTTGCAAGGCGGTCAGCGAAGGCGAGCGCGAATTCGTCATGATCGCGATCGCGGGAGACTGCGATCCCTGTCCGCCCTGCGGCGTCTGCCGTCAGGTGATGCGGGAATTTTGCGGGGATTCGTTTGTCATATTGACGGAAAGCGGGAGAAATACGCTCGGAGAACTGTTGCCGCATTCGTTCGGGCCGAAAAATTTGGAGGATAGCATATGAGACGAAACAAAGGGCTTGCCGCGCTGCTCGCGGCGATCTGTCCCGTTATTTTGAGCGGATGCGTTTATCACAATCCGACGAAAGTGGAGATCGCGTTCATCGGCGCGCAGGAGACGGCGTCGGGGAAGGAATTGCTCGCCTTTGAGGGAGCGTGCGCGTTTGCCGCCTCTTCGGGGACGGCGGCAGGTTATTACGGCGCGCGTTCGCTTACGCTCGACGGCGTGGCAGCTGCGGTGCGGTATGCCGCCAACGACCGCGCTAAGATCTTTCTGAGCGCGGACGAGCGGTTCGGGGAGCTGTTGTACGAAGTGCAGTTCAGCTACAACGACTACTATTTTGTGCTGTCGGAGACGACGCCAAAGCTTCTTGACGGTTCGGAAGGAACCTTTCTTCGGAATACGACCTGCATTTTTTACGACGAAGTGCAGCTCGGATTCCTGGCGGGATATGCCGCCGTCGGGGAGGGATATACCGAACTCGTCTTCTGTGCGGACGGCGAGGAACAGGACTATCTGACGGGCTTTTTGTACGGAGCAGACAGGGCGGCGGGCGAGCTCGGCGCGGCGGTGACCGTCGCCGAGGCGACTTCCGCGGAAATTGCGGCTTGCTATGAAAGCGGGGCGCAGGTCGTCTTTGCGTGCGGCGACGCCTTTGCGGCAGCTTCGGAGGCTGCAAAAGCCTGCGGCGGAAAGGTCATCGGCACGGAGTACGATCGCTCGGCGGAGGGCGAACAGGTGCTCGCGAGCGCGGTGAAATACTGCGACCGCGCGATGAACGCCGTGCTCACGCTCTGGAAGTCCGGCTATTGGACGGACGAAGCGGGAGACAAATCGCTGCGCGGCAGAGTGGAGACGCTCGGGCTCGATTACCGCTATATCGACATGCCGAACGCAGATTACGTCGGGTTGACGACGGAGGGATTTGAAAATTACAAAGAAGAGCAGCATCTCGAAGCGAAAGCAAAACTCGCGAGCGGCGAGTGGCGCGCGGAAGGAGAGCTCAACCACATCAGACGGATATGACAGACGATACGAAATATTTAAGACAACTTTCACAGCAGTTTCCCACGGCGCAAAAGGCGGCGGCGGAGATCATCAATTTGTCTTCGCTTCTCAACCTCCCCAAGGGAACGGAACACTTCATTTCTGACATCCACGGCGAATATGCGTCCTTTCAGCACGTTTTGAAGAACGCGTCCGGCTCGATCGCAAAAAAGATCGAGGATGAGTTCGGCGACGAACTTTCCAAGGGAGAGAAGCGCACGCTCGCGACGCTTATCTACTATCCCGAGGAGAAGATCGACATCATCGAGGCGCAGAGCAGCAATTTTGCAGAGTGGTGCCGCAGGGCGCTCCGCCTGCTCATCCGCATGGCGAGAAGGACGGCGTCCAAATACAACCGCACGAAGCTCCGTCGGGCGCTCAACCCCGATTTCGAATACATCATCGAGGAGCTTCTGACGGTGCGCGACGAGGTCTCCGACAAAGAGGCGTATTACAACGGCATCATCGACAGCATCATCGGGACGGACAGCGCCAAGCGGTTCATCATCGTGTTCTGCCGCCTCATTCAGCATCTCGCGATCGACCGACTGCACGTTCTGGGCGATATTTTCGATAGGGGAACCTCTCCCCACCTCGTCTTGGACCGCCTCGAACACTATCATTCCGTGGACATTCAGTGGGGCAATCACGACATCGAATGGATGGGCGCGGCGTGCGGCAGCGAAGTGTGCATGGCGAGCGTCATCCGCTTTTGCGTCAAATACGGCAATCTGTCCACTCTCGAAGACGGCTACGGCATCAACCTCGTCCCCCTCGTCACGTTCGCCCTGACGGAGTACAAAAACGATCCCTGCTCCTATTTTGCGGTAGAAAACAGCGACGAGGAGGAGGCTTCCACGCTCGCCAAAGTGCATAAGGCGATCACCGTCATTTTGATGAAGCTGGAGGGGCAGCTCTCTGCGCGCCGACCCGAATTCGACATGGGCGAGCGCGTGTTCCTCGACAAGATCGACTATCAAAAGGGCACCGTGCGCATCGACGGCAAGGAGTATCCCCTGCGCGACACGGCGTTCCCGACCGTCGATCCCGCCGATCCTTACGCGCTCAGCGAGGGGGAGAGAAAGACGATGGAAAAGCTCGCCTTCGCCTTCCGATCGAGTGAAAAACTGCAGCGGCACACCGAATTTCTGTTCGCGCGCGGCAGCATGTACCGCATTTACAACGGAAATCTGCTCTATCACGGCTGTATTCCGCTCAAGCCCGACGGTTCGTTCAAAGAGGCGACGCTCGACGGCAAAGCGTATTCGGGCAAGGCGCTCTACGACGCGCTGGAGCTGTGGGCGCGCAAGGGCAGGTACTCGCACAGCGAAAGGGAGAAGGCGTACGGACTGGACGTCATGTACTTTATCTGGACGAACGAAAAGTCTCCGCTTTACGGAAAGGACAAGATGACGACGTTCGAGCGGTATTTCCTCGACGACAAAGTGCTGTATAAAGAGGAGAAAAACTCCTATTATTCGCTCATCGAGAAGCCCGAAGTGGTCAGACGGCTGTTTGCGGAGTTCGGCATCGATTATGAAACGGGGCATATCGTCAACGGACACATGCCCGTCAAGCGCAAAGAGGGCGAATCGCCCGTGCATTGCGGCGGCAAAGTCATCATCATCGACGGCGGGTTCTCCGCGCCCTATCAGAAGGTCACAGGCATCGCGGGCTATACGCTCGTATCCGACTCCCGCGTGCTCAAGATCATCTCGCACGAACCCTTCGTCTCCACGGAGGAGGCGATCGCCAACGAGCGGGACATCCGCTCCGCGACGGAGATCATCGCCCATGCGAGCGGCAGGCTCCGCGTCGCAGACACCGACCGCGGCCGCGAGATGCAGGAGCGGATCGACGATCTGAAGGCGCTCATCGTCGCCTACAAGTCGGGTCGGATTCGAGAACATCAGAACTGAAATATTCCGCTTCGGCGGAATATTTTTTTGAAAAACTTCGGCAAAGCGCTTGATATTTCCTATTACCCTGCGGTATAATAGGTTTATAGGAGGACGGTATGATTGTTTCGACGAGAGGGCGCTATGCGCTTTTGGTGATGATCGATCTTGCGGAGCGCGGCGGCGACGGCTACACGCCCTTGCAGGAGATCGCGGACAGACAGGGCATTTCGGAGAAATATCTCGAGAGCATCATCAAGCTCCTGACGGGCGGGAAACTGCTCGCGGCGCTGCGCGGCAAGGGCGGGGGCTACAAGCTCACCAAACCGCCCGAGGCGTATTCGATCGGGGAGATCTTGCGTCTGACCGAGGGGTCTTTGGCGCCCGTCTCCTGCATCGGCGGGGAATCCTGCGCGCGGGAGGGGACGTGCCGCACCTGCGCCATGTGGGAGAAGCTCGACCGCATGGTGAACGGCTATTTCGACTCCATCACGCTCGCCGACCTCGTCAACGGTTTTGAGGGCTGATTTTCAAAAAAATCCCGTTCTCCCGTGCAAAAACGTTGACAAACGCGGCGGGGCAAAGTATAATACATATAAACCTACCTACTAAGTAGGATAAAAGACCATAAGCTGTTGGAGGCTTGACATGATATACGCAGACAATGCCGCGACGACCGCCATGTGCGACGAGGCGATCGCGGCGATGATACCTTATTGCAAGCAGATTTTCGGCAATCCTTCCAGCCTGCACACGGTGGGACAGGTGGCGAAAGAGGCGCTCAACGACGCGCGCGAACGCATCGCCAAGCTGCTCGGGTGCGAGCCGACGGAAGTTTACTTCACTTCCGGCGGCAGCGAGGCGGACAATCAGGCGATCTTATCCGCGGCGGCGCGCGGGGCAAAGACGGGCAAAAAGCACATCATTTCGACGGCGTTTGAACACCACGCCGTGCTGCATACGCTGAAGAAACTGGAAAAGCAGGGGTTTGAAGTGACGCTTCTGGACGTGCATGAGAGCGGACTGGTCACGGCGCAGGAAGTTGCCGACGCGATCAGGGAGGACACCTGTCTCGTCACGATCATGTACGCGAACAACGAGATCGGCACCATTCAGCCCATCGCGGAGATCGGCGCGGTGTGCAAGGCGCGCAAGGTTCCCTTTCATACGGACGCGGTGCAGGCGGTGGGGCATCTCAAGATCGACGTCAGGAGAGAAAACATCGACATGCTGTCCCTCTCTGCGCACAAGTTCCACGGGCCGAAGGGCATCGGGGTGCTGTATGCGAGAAAGGGATTCCCGCTCGTGAACGTCATCGAGGGCGGCGCGCAGGAGCGCGGCAAGCGCGCGGGGACGGAGAACATCCCCGCGATCATGGGCATGGCGGCGGCGATGGAGAAGGCTTGCGTCAATCTGGAGAAAAACGCCGCTTATGTCAGCAAGCTGAGGGACAAGCTCATCGACGGGCTTCTGACGATCCCGCACACCGTACTGAACGGCGCGCGCGAGCCGAGGCTGCCCGGGAACGTGAACGTCTGCTTCGAGGGCATTGAGGGCGAGGGCATTCTGCTCCTTCTCGACGCGAAGGGTATCTGCGCATCTTCGGGCTCTGCCTGCACGTCGGGCTCGCTCGACCCGAGCCACGTTCTGCTCGCGATCGGCCGCCCGCACGAGATCGCGCACGGTTCTTTGCGGCTGAGCATTTCGGAGGAGACGACGGAGGCGGACGTGGACGCGATCATTCAGGCAACCAAAGAGACGGTGGCGACGCTGAGGAGCATGTCGCCCGTATGGAGAGATTTACAGGAGGGCAAACGGCAATATGTTATACAGTGAAAAGGTAATGGATCATTTCATGCACCCGCGCAACGTCGGCACCATCGAGAATGCGGACGGCGTCGGCGAGGTCGGCAACGCGAAGTGCGGCGACATCATGAAAATTTATCTCAAGATAGAGGACGGCATCGTCGCGGACGTCAAGTTCGAGACGTTCGGCTGCGGCAGTGCGATCGCGTCGAGCTCCATGGCGACGGAGCTCATCAAGGGACAGCCCCTGAGCGAGGTGCTCAAGCTCACCAACAAGGCGGTTGCGGAGGCGCTGGACGGTCTGCCCGCGCACAAACTGCACTGTTCCGTGCTGGCGGAAGAGGCGATCCAGGCGGCGGTGAAGGATTATTACGACAAGAACCACATTCCCTACGACGAGGATACCTTCCGCGTCCCTTCGCACGGAGAAGAAGCATGACGATACGGCAGTTGCAGGACGAGATCCGTCGGCTGAAAGAAGAGAAGGATTTTTGCATTCTGGTCCACGCGTACCAGTCCGAGGAAGTGACGGAGATCGCGGATTTCGTGGGCGATTCGTTCGGACTCAGTCAGAGCGCCGCGCAGGTTCCGCAGAAAAACATTCTGATGTGCGGCGTGCGGTTCATGGCGGAGACGGTCAAGATCCTTTCGCCCGAAAAGCGCGTCTTCCTCTCTCACAAAGACGCGGGCTGCCCGATGGCGGACCAGATCGACGCCGAGACCATCCGCCAGCTTCGGCAGATGTATCCCGGCTACACCGTCGTGACGTACATCAACACGACCGCGGAGGCGAAGACGGAGTCCGACGTCTGCGTGACGTCCTCTTCCGCGCCGCAGATCGTGAAAAACATTCCGAACGATAAGATTCTGTTCCTGCCCGACTGCAATCTCGGCGCGTGGGTCAAGGAGCAGGTACCCGAAAAGGAATTTCAGTTCATGCGCGGCGGGTGTCCCACCCATCTTCGCATGAGTGCGGCGGACGTGAAGGCGGCGAAAGAGGCGCACCCCGAGGCGCTGTTTCTGGTGCATCCCGAGTGTCATCCGAGCGTGGTCGCGCTCGCCGATTACGTCGGCAGTACCACGGGCATCATGGCTTATGCGAAGAAGAGCGACAAGCGGGAGTTCATCATCGGCACGGAGAACAGCATCGTGGAGCACCTGCAATACGCCTGCCCCGACAAGCGGTTCTATGCGCTTTCGAAGGACTGCGTCTGCCATAACATGAAGCTGACGACGCTGATGGACGTGTACGCCTGCCTCAAGGGCGAAGGAGAGGAGATCTTCCTCGACGGGGAGACCGTCAGAAAGGCAAAGCGCAGCCTGGACAATATGCTCGCTTACGGCGGCTGACGCCGCAAAAAAACGCCGCATTTCGGCGTTTTTTCGTTTTAAGGGGCGCCCGCGTCGGGCGCCCCTTGCGCTTTCTCAAAAGGCAAATGCAGATGTTCAGATAGCGAAAACAGAGGCTCCCGCAGAGTTTGCGGGAGCCGTCTCTTTGTCTGTCAGATTTTCTTGTGCGCCCAGTAGGCAGTATGTAAGATTTCGTGCGCCTTGTGGCTGTTCGGGAAGCCGAAATAGTCGTCGTAGATGACGTCCATGACGGGGGAATCCGAAGAGCGGCGCAGATCGCTCCGATCGTCGCTCGCATACAGCGCCTTGGCGCGCGCCTCTTTGAGCTCGACGGTGTTGCGGATGCTGTCGGAGAGGGTGGGCTGCCCGCCGCCGTTGACGCAGCCGCCCGGGCAAGCCATGACCTCGATGAAGTCATACTTGTTCTTTCCGTTGCAGATCTGCTCGATGACTTTGCGCGCGTTGGCAAGGCCGGAGATCGCCGCCACGCGGATGGTGTGTCCCGCGACGAGATAGGTCGCCTCCTTGACGGGACTGCTTCCGCGCACCGCAAAGAAGTCGAGCACTTCGAAGTCTCCGTCGAGCATATGCGCCGCCGTGCGCAGAGCGGCTTCCATGACGCCGCCCGTCGCGCCGAAGATGGTGCCTGCGCCGCTCGCCGCCGCGAAGGGATTGTCAAATTCTTCGTCGGGGAGTTCGGTGAACTTGATGCCCGCCGTCTTGATCATGCGCGCAAGTTCGCGGGTGGTGATCGCGACGTCCACGTCATTTTTCATCTCCTCGCGAGAGCATTCGTATTTCTTTGACGTGCAGGGGATGACGCTGACCACGAAGCGGGATTTGGGCTCCACGCCGTTCTTTTCGCACCAGTAGCTCTTAAGCAGGGCGCCGAACATCTGTTGAGGCGACTTGCAGGTGGAGAGGTGCGGGATCATTTCGGGATAGGACTGCTCGACGAACTTGATCCATGCGGGACAGCAGGAAGTGAACATCGGCATGATCTTGTTCGTGCGGATGCGGTTGATGAGCTCGCTCGCCTCCTCCATGATGGTCAGATCTGCGGTCACGTCCATATTGAACACGGCGTCGGGGCCGAGCCTGCGGATCGCGGCGATCATTTTTCCTTCGACGTTGGTGCCGACGGGCAGATCGAACGCTTCGCCGAGCGTCGCGCGCACGGAGGGAGCCGTAAAGAAGACGACTTTTTTGCTCGGGTCGGAGATCGCTGCCCACACTTTGTCGATGTCGCTGCGTTCGGAGAGCGCTCCGACGGGGCAGGCGACGACGCACTGTCCGCAGCCTACGCAGGGAGATTCCGCGAGCGGACGGTCAAACGCGCTGCCGATGTGTACATAGAATCCGCGCTGGATGGGGCCGATCGCGTGGATGGACTGTTTGTTGCACGCTTCGACGCAGCGCATGCAGTTGATGCACTTGTCGTTGTCCCGAACGACGTAGGGGGTGGAAGTGTCGATGGGCAGGACGTAGTCTTCGCCCTTGAATCTGTCTTCGTCCACGCTGTAGCCGAGCGAGAGCTTTTGCAGCTCGCAGTTGTGGTTGCGCTCGCAGGAGAGGCACTTCTTCTTATGCTTGCTCAGGATGAGCTCGAGGGTCATTTTGCGGGACTGGCGGCACTTTTCGGTGTTCGTCCTGACTTCCATGCCCTCGGCGACGGGATAGACGCAGGCGGCGACGAGTCCGCGCGCGCCCGTCGTCTCGACGACGCACATGCGGCAGGAGCCGACGTTGCTGACGTCTTTCAGATAGCAGAGCGTGGGAATTTCGATGTGAGCCTGTCTTGCCGCCTGCAGGATCGTCGTCCCTTCCGGAACGGTGACGGGAATGCCGTTGATTTTCAGATTGATCATTTTCGTTTCCATGGTTTAACGCCTCACTTTCTGTCGATCGCACCGAATTTGCAGTTTTCGATGCAGAGTCCGCATTTGACGCATTTGGTCCTGTCGATGACGTGCGGCTGTTTGATGGAGCCGCTGATCGCCTTGACGGGGCAGTTGCGCGCGCAAAGCGTACAGCCCTTGCATTTGGTCGGGTCGATGCTGTAGCTCAAAAGCGCCTTGCAGACCTTTGCCCGACACAGTTTCTTGTCGATGTGCTCTTCGTATTCTTCGCGGAAATAGCGGAGGGTGGACAAAATGGGGTTGGGCGCCGATTGTCCGAGCGCGCACAGCGAAGACTGGTGCATATGCTCCGCGAGTTCCTCGATCTTCTTGATGTCCTCGTGTTCGCCCTTGCCTTCGGTGATCTTGGTGAGAAGCTGCAAAAGCCGCTTGGTGCCGATGCGGCAGGGGGTGCATTTGCCGCACGATTCGTCCGCCGTGAATTCAAGGTAGAATTTCGCGATATCGACCATGCAGGTATCTTCGTCGAGAATGATCATGCCGCCGCTTCCCATCATGGAGCCGATCGCGAGCAGGCTGTCGTAGTCGATGGGCGTGTCGATGTGGGAGGCGGGAATGCATCCGCCCGAAGGTCCGCCCGTCTGTGCCGCTTTGAATTTCTTGCCGTTGGGGATGCCGCCGCCGATCTCTTCGACGATCTCGCGCAGGGTGGTGCCCATGGGAACTTCCACAAGTCCGACGTTCGTGATCTTGCCACCCAGCGCGAACACCTTCGTGCCCGTCGAAGTGGGGGTGCCGATGGAGGAGAACCACGCCGCGCCGTTCATGATGATGGGGTTGACGTTCGCCCAGGTCTCCACGTTGTTTAAGATGGTGGGCTTGTCGAAGAGTCCCTTGACCGCGGGGAAGGGAGGACGGGGGCGGGGTTCGCCGCGGTGTCCTTCGATGCTCCGCATGAGCGCCGTTTCCTCGCCGCAGACGAACGCGCCTGCGCCCAGGCGGATCTCCACGTCGAAGTCAAAGCCCGTGCCGAGGATGTCCTTGCCGAGCAGTCCGTATTTGTGCGCCTGATCGATCGCGATCTGCAGGCGCTTGACCGCGACGGGGTATTCCGCGCGGACGTAAATAAAGCCGTAATGCGAGCCGATCGCATATCCCGCGATCGCCATGGCTTCAAGCACACAATGCGGATCGCCCTCGAGCACGGAACGGTCCATGAATGCGCCGGGGTCGCCCTCGTCGGCGTTGCAGCATACGTATTTCACGTCGTTTTGCGAAGCCTTCGCAAACGCCCACTTGCGCCCCGTGGGGAAGCCTGCGCCGCCCCTGCCGCGAAGTCCGGAGGCGAGCATCTCGTTGATGACGTCGTCGGGCGTCATGGAGGTCAGCACCTTTTCGAGCGCCGCATAGTCGCCCGCCGCGATCGCCTCTTCGATGTCTTCGGGGGCAATGACGCCGCAGTTTCTGAGGGCGATGCGGAGTTGTTTTTTATAGAAAGGCGTCTCGGCAAAGGGGATGATCTCCCCGTCTTTGGTGACGGTGCCGCTGTAGAGCAGCTCTTTGACGATGGAACCGCCCTTGACGAGGTGATTCCTGACGACGGTCTCGACGTGTTCGGGGGTCATCTGCGCATAGAAGGCGCCTTCGGGATAGACGATCATGATGGGGCCGAGCGCGCAGAGTCCGAAACATCCCGTCTTGACGACGAGCACGTCGGTAATGCCGAGTTCGTGCAGGGAGCGCTCAAGCTGTTCGATGACTTTCATGGAATGGGAGGAGGTGCAGCCCGTGCCTCCGCAGACGAGCACCTGTTTGCGGTATCTCGTGAGGGAGGCGAGTTTTTCGCCCTGCTCTCTGACCGTGCGGCGCACGTCGATGATCGCCTTTTTGGTGTTGCGGATCGCGTCCAGTTCTTGCAGTGTCATTCTTTGGTTTCCTCCTCTTTTCTGTAGCGCTCCAGAATTCCCTTGACCATGTCGGGGGTCAGTTTTCCGTAGACGTCTTCGTTGATCATCATGACGGGTGCGAGCCCGCATGCGCCGACGCAACGGCAGCTGTCAATGGAAAAGAGCCCGTCCTCCGTGCATTCTCCGCACTTGATCGAGAGTTCTTTTTCCACTTCGTTGAGGATTTTTTCGGAGCCCTTGACATAGCAGGCAGTGCCGAGGCAGACGCTGATGCGGTTTTTTCCCTTGGGTTGCAGGGAGAACTGCGAATAGAACGTGACGACGCCGTAGACGTCAGACAGGGACAGCCCGAGACCGTCCGCAATGACGGTCTGCACTTCGATGGGCAGATAACCGAAAATTGCCTGTGCTTCCTGGAGAATGTGCATCAGACATCCCGGCACGCTTCGGTATTCTTCGATGATGGCGTGCAGTTTTGCCATTTGCTCCGCCGAACCGCAGAATTTGGTGTTTTGAGCCATAGATACCTCCTTATCGTGAAAGCCTTCGCAAAGGAAGGCGATATTGCCGCATGATACTATACAATCCTGTTCATTATAGCACAGAGTGCCATAAATTTCAATGATTTTTCGTGGAAAACAAACAAATTTTTTTTATTTGATAACAATTTTTTCTTTGTTTTTGAAAAGAGGAACGACGAGTTGAAAAACGCTTGCTTTCGTTTGTTTTTTTCTTTCAAAATGGCATTGACAAGACAAAACGCCTTTGTTATAATATGCCTGTATAAAATTACTACAAGGGGGAATTATGAAGCAATTTAAGTTTAAAAAACTGTTGCTTTGTCTCGGCATGGCGTTGACGCTTTGCCTGGGAGCGAGTACGCTCGTTTCCTGCAAAGATGACGATCCGACGACCGAGCCGCCTGTAACGACTGAACCCGCCGAGCATCAGCACGGCGACGAATGGTCTTACACACCGAACGGAGATCGTACGCATACGAAAGTGTGCGGAGAAGATTGTCCGGGAGAGGTTGAGGATTGCGTTTATGAACTTGAGACGACAATAGAAGCGACTTGTACGCAAGCCGGCGTGACGACGTATACCTGCGCGCTCTGCGGCGACAGTTATACGGAAGAGATCGCGGCGCTCGGACATGACCTTGACGACGGCACAGTGACAAAAGCGCCTACCTGCACGGAGACGGGTATCATGACGTACGCCTGTCAGAGAGAGGGCTGCGATTATACGGAGAACGTGGAACTCGCTCCGCTCGGGCACGAGCTGACTTTTGTCGAGGCGGTGGATCCGATCTGTTGGCACGAAGGCAATATCGCGCACTATCGTTGCGAGATTTGCGGCGCGCTCTTTGCGGATGCAGAGGGAACGCAGTCTTTGACGGAAGAAGAGGTCGTCCTGCGCGTATACCATACGATGGATGCGGGCGTAGTGATCAAAGCACCTACCTGCGGCGAAGCGGGAACGATTCTGTATACTTGCCAGATTTGCGGTGCAAGCCATACCGCTGAAATTCCGGCGCTTGCGCACACGCTCGACAAGATAAACAGAGTAGAAGCGACGTGCGAGACGGAAGGCAACATTGAATATTATATCTGCTCTGCTTGCGGCAGTCTGTTCAGCGACGCGGCGGGAGAGAATGAGATCGAGCTTGCAGACACCGTCATTCCCAAGGCGGGCCACGATCTGACTCTCGTGCCCGAAGTGGCGGCAACCTGTTCGGGAAAAGGTCATACAGCCTATTATAAGTGTAACGTCTGCGGCAAGCTGTTCGCAGATGAGGCGGGCGAGCAGATCCTGACGGAAGAAGACACCGTGATCGATGCGCTTCCCCATTCGTTTGTCGGCAACGTCTGCTCGGTTTGCGGCGCGATCAACATGGATGCGATCTCGATCGGCTCGGGAAGCACGGTAGCGGTACACGATCCGTCCGTCGTCATTGCGTATGCGGATGAATACGGCGTGCTCCATCCCGAACAGGAAGCGGGCACGACGAAAGTTTACTTCATCTTCGGCACGCAGCTTGCGGCGGCATATTCCTTCGATATGGAGAGCTGGGTTTCGTTCACTCCCACCTTCTATGAGGAAGGTACGACGACCGTCTCCGCGGATTATACCAAGATCTTTGCGACGGCGATTCAATGGCCCGGTTATACCGACAGCCAGACGATATTCGGCAACCTTTGGGCGCCCGACATCGTCTACAATCCCGTACTCGAAAAGTGGTGTCTGTATTATTCCATGAGCGGAGATTCGGACAACTTCCGTTCCTCCGTCTTCATGATGACTTCGGACAACATCACGGGGCCTTATGTATGGGATGACTTCATCGTCTTCTCGGGATTCAACAATTCTCGCGGCGGCGCGGGCTTTGAAGATTACAAGAAGGTCACGGGAGATGCCTCCGTCGACGCGCGGTATCTTTCGAGCAACGGTACTTCCTGGAACAACAATTACGGCGTAAGCTGTATCGATCCCGCCGTTCTCTATGACCACGAGGGCAACCTCTGGATGTTCTACGGTTCGTGGTCGGGCGGCATCTTCCTCATCAAACTGGATGAGAATACGGGCTTGCGAGATCTTACCTACGATTACGGCTATGCGGACGTCGCGTGGGAGGGCACCTCTCTCGTTTACGATCCTTACCTTGGCTATCATGTCGCGGGCGGCTATTATGTCAGCGGCGAGGGACCGTATGTAGAGTACATCGACGGATATTATTATCTGTTCATGTCTTACGGCTTCTACTCCCCCGAGGGCGGCTACAATATGCGCGTCTTCCGTTCTGCGACCATCAACGGCAAGTACACCGATCCCGACGGCACCTGGGCGGTATATGCATCGGGCGGATTCAATTACGGCAACAACACCGATCACGGCATGATTCTCATGCAGAACTATAAGTGGAGCTGGTGGACGGGCGTCGGCTATGTGGCTCAGGGACACAATTCCGTTCTGACGGGCGACGACGGCAAAGTCTACCTCGTATATCACGTCAAGTACGACAACAAGACCGTTCAGCACAACGTCGAGGTCCATGAACTCGTCGCCAATGCGGACGGCTGGTATCTCGCGGCTCCTTTCCAGAAGAGTGCGTCCGACGCGCTCCTGACGGGAAGCGAAGACATTTCGGGCAACTGGAGCGTCATCGTACATAACCCTGTGGATTATGCAAATCTGAAAGTCAATACCGATCAGCTGCTGACGCTCAACGGCGACGGCACGCTCTCCGGCCTGTATACGGGAACGTGGACGCGCGACGCGCAGTACATCACCATCGTGACGAACGAGGCGGGCACCTTCAAGGGTACGCTCATGCTGCAGCAGGCGGAAGGCGTGGAGAACGGATATACGACGTACACCTTCACGGCGATCAATGAAAACAACCTCTGCATCTGGGGCGCTAAGTATTTCTCGGACGAGGTCGCGCCGCAGATCGTGCTCGATCGCATCCAGATGCCTTCGTCCATCATTGCGGCACCTACTCTGGTGACGGAAGGACTTTGGGGCGCGGAGATCTCCTATGAGTCTTCGAATCAGGCGGTTCTCACCAACGACGGCGTGTTCACGGCGCCCGCGACGAATACCGAGCTGACGCTCACCGTCAAAGTGACGGTAGGCGATTCTTCCGCCAGCAAGCAGCAGACCGGTACGATCATGGGACTTTCCGAAAAGTCGGCATAC
>CALVME010000018.1 GCA_944342055.1 uncultured Clostridia bacterium
GCCGTTCCGCATTGTTTGCGTCGCAAAGTGCGCGGTCAGGGCTTTTTGCCCGACGGCAGTTCTGCCCCGCCCCCGAAGACCGTCGGGGGCGCCGCTCTCTCTTTCTCTCGTCACTTTGCTTCTCGCCCTCCCCGTTTTGCCTTTCTTGCGCGGCGCAGCCGTTACGCCCGGCGCCGCTTTGCTGCGGCGAAGCCCCGCGGGCGAAAAAAGCGCCCCTCGGACGAGGGGCGCCGCGTGATTTTGCGCGCTTATTTTTGCTTGTTGGTAAAGGCGAGAATCTGTTCCGTGTTGCCGAACACGAGCACCTGGTCGCCTTCCTGAAAGACGTAGTTCCCGTCGAAAGCGGTGAGAACTTTGCCCGCGTTCTTGATGGTCAGGATATTCATGCCGAAGCGCTTTCTGGGGTTGACGTCGAGCACGGTCTTCTTCACCCATTTTTTGGGAACGGCGATCTCGAAGATGGAATATTCCGCGTCGAGGTCAACGTAGTTGATGACGTTGCTCGAATTGAGGCGCACGGCGAGCCGCTGTGCGATGTCCATGTCGGGATAGATGACTTCGTCCGCGCCCATGCGGAGGAGGAACTTGCGCTGAATTTCGGTGGTCGCGCGAGAGATGACGCGCTTTGCGCCGAAGTCTTTCAGATTGGAAGTGATCTCCAAGGACGCCTGGAAGTCCTCCCCGATCGCCACGACGCAGGCGTCGAAGGCGGCGACGTCGAGCGTCGCCAGGTTGTCGACGCTCATGCAGTCCGCAATGAGCGCGTTGGTATAGCGCGAGGCGAGGGAATTGACAATGTCTTCGTTCTTATCGACGATCATCACTTCGTCGCCCATGGCGAGCAGCTGATTGCCGAGCGTCTTGCCGAATTTTCCCATGCCGATCAGAAGTACAGAAATCATGAAATTCTCCTTTTACCCGATGAATACGTTGTCTATGGGGCGGTGTGCCGCCGTCTCCGTCCGCTTTTTGCGCTTGAGCGCGAGCGCGAAGGTGAGCACGCCCACCCTGCCCAGATACATCAGCGCGACGAGGATGAGTTTGGACGCCGCCGAGAGCGAGGGGGTCAGCGACATGCTGAGCCCGACCGTACCGAGGGCGGAAACCACTTCGAACAGCACGGCGCTGAAGGAGGCGACGCTGTCCGGCTCGACGGTGTTGATGATGAGGGTCGCCGTCACCGCGAGGCAGAGGTACGCCGCAAAGATCGCGAGCGCCTGGTTCATGAGCGCGGAGTCGATGCGCCGCCTGCCGACCGTGATGTCCTTTTTGCCGCGCAAAACGCTGATCATGCCCATGAAGATGACGATGAAGGTGCTGACCTTGATGCCGCCGCCCGTACTGCCCGAGCACGCGCCGATGAACATGAGGATGATCATGAGCAGACAGCCGCTGTTGGACAGGCGGGAGGGGTCGGTGGTGAAAAAGCCCGCCGTCCTCGCCGTCGTGGCGTTGAAGAAGGAGCAGAGCAGTTTTTCCCCGAAGCCGTAGCTTTCGTAGAGCGGGTTGTCCCGCTCGAAGAGCAGGAAGAGCCCCGTGCCGCAAGCGAGGAGCAAAGCCGTGCCCCCGAGGGCGATCTTCGTATAAAATTGAAATTTTGCGGGGTTGCCCTTGCTGTCCGTCACGTCGCCCCACACGCAGAAGCCAAGTCCTCCCAAAATAATGAGAAAGCATATGGTGAGGGAGACGAGCGGGTCGGTGGCGTAGTCGCTCAGCGATTGCCCCGAAAGCCCGACGATGTCAAATCCCGCGTTGCAGAAGGCGGAGATTGCGTGAAAGAAGGCGTAATAGACGCCGATCGCTCCGTAGCGGGGCAGAAAGCGAATCATCAGCAGGAGCGCGCCCGTCAGTTCGAAGACGAACGTCCCCAAAAAAATGCGTTTTACAAGTTTTTTGACGCCCGAAAGTTTATTTTCTCCGACGGATTGCACCATCGCCGTGCGGGCGTAGAGCCCGAGGGCATTGCGTTTGAGCGCCAGAAGCAGAACGGTGACGAACGTGGTAAAACCGAGCCCGCCCGTCTGGATGAGACAGAGGATGACGACTTGTCCGAAGACCGTCCAGTGCACGCCCGTTACGACGGGGGTGAGCCCGGTGACGCAGAGCGCGGAGGTCGCGGTGAACAGCGCGTCCACAAAGGCGGTGCTCCCGTCGGAGGATGCGACGGGCAGCATCAAAAGCCCTGTTCCCACGGAGATGAGCAGAAAATATCCCAAGGCGAGGTATCGCCAGACGGTCATTCTTCGTTTGACTTTGCGCAGCATATTCCCCTCCGCCCGTCAAAGCGTTTCGCCGCCCGCAGCGCGTTCCGTTACGAGGCGCTTGATGACGGCGAATGTCTCGTCGGAAATGACGTGTTCGATCTTGCAGGCGTCCTCCGAGGCGGCGGGTTGGGGCACGCCGATCGCGCTGAAATACGCTTCGAGCACGGTGTGGCGCTCGTAGATGCGCTCGGCGCGTTCACGCCCCTTTTCGGTCAGGGCGAGCGCGCCGTCCTCGTTCTCCAGAAATCCCTTCTCTCTGAGCGCGGAGAGCGCCGCGGAGACGGAAGATTTCGCAAAGCCGAGCTCGGCGCATATGTCGACCGCGCGCACGATCCCCTTCTTTTTTTGCAAAAGCAATATGGTTTCGAGGTACATTTCCCCCGATTCGTAGATATCGACCATGGTGACAGTATAACACGGCGGGCAATGTTTGTCAAGCGCCGCGACGAATGTGCCGAAGAAAAGAGGCGCGCAGTTTGTCGTTTTGTCGATTAGCGGACGCTAACGGTTGACAAGACGTCGGGAATGCTCTATAATGAGTGAGCAAGTTCGGATATCCGAACTCATGCGGCGCAAGGCACGCCGCCATTTTTCAGACAGGAGGTTCGGATATGCGAACTTATCGGACGGCATTGACAAAATCGGAGCTCGTCTATCTGCGCGCCCTCGAAAAGGTTCAGACGACGGGGGAGATTGCGCAGCGGCTGGGCGTTGCGAAGCCGAGCGTTTCGCGCGCCCTGGACAATTTGCACGCGAAGCGCCTCGCGGTGCGCGAAGAGGGCGGGGCGACGCTCTCGGCGCAGGGCAGGGAGGTGAGTGCGGCGCTCTCCCCGTGCGTGGAGGCGATCGCCGCGCAGCTGAGAGAGTGCGGATTCCGCAAGTGCGAGGAGATCGCCTGCGGGATCGTGTCGTCTTTCGGCGCAGAGACCGAAAGGCTGTTAAAAATTTGTGCGGAGGGATGATATGCCGTTGTATCTTGCGCCGACGGGCGAGGAACTGACGATCGTCTCGATCGCCGCAGAGGACAGGCTGAAAACCTATCTGCACAGTCTGGGGATCGCGGTCAGCACAAAAGTCGTGCGCCTGTCGGGCGACGCGCGCGGCGTGACGCTGCAAGTCATGGGCGGAAAACTCGCCTTAGACGGCGTGCTCGCCCGAAAAATATTCGTTTCTTTTTGAGGAGGTAGCATGAAAAAGACGTTGGAGCAATGTAAAATCGGAGAAAGCGGCAAGGTCGTCGAAGTGGGCGGAGAGGGCAGAATGCGCCGCCGCCTCTTCGACATGGGCGTGACGGCAGGCGCGGAGGTGACCATGCGCAAGCGGGCGCCGCTGGGCGATCCGCTCGAAGTGACGCTGCGCGGCTATGAGTTGAGCTTGCGCAGGTCGGAGGCGGCACTCGTGACGGTGGAGGTGGGCGCATGAAGACGTTTGCGTTGGCGGGCAATCCAAACAGCGGCAAGACGACGCTGTTCAATGCGCTGACGGGTTCGGCGGCGCACGTCGGCAACTGGCCGGGCGTGACGGCAGAACGGCGGGAGGGGATATGCAAAAGGGGCGGCGAGGCAGTCTCCATCGTCGACCTGCCCGGCATCTATTCGCTCTCCCCCTATTCGCCGGAGGAGGTCGTCGCGCGCGATTACATTCTCGGCGAGAAGCCGGACGGCGTCATAGACGTCGTGGACGGCACCAATCTCGAGCGCAACCTGTATCTGACGACGCAGCTTCTGGAAATGGATGTCCCCGTGATCGTCGCGCTGAACATGTCGGACGAACTGAAAAAGAACAATGAGCGCGTCGATTGCGCCGCGCTCTCCGAAAAGCTGGGCGTTCCCGTCGTCGAGATCTCGGCGCTGAAGGGGGCGGGGCTGGACGAACTCATGCGCGCGGCGGTCTCTCTGCCGCCGAGGCGGGGAACTTCGGTGATCTCCGAGCCTGCGCTCTCACGGCTCATCGGGCGGGTGCGCGAGGCGGATGGGGCGGACGGAGCGCTCTGCGAAGCGGTCAGACGGCTGGAGGCTGAGAAGAGAGACCCTGTGACGGAGCGCATCGTCGCGGAGGAGGGGGCGTCGCACCCGACCTTCGGCAAAGATTACGAGGCGTGGATCGCAGACGCGCGCTATCGCGCGATCGCGGATATTTTGGGGAAAACGCGGGAAAAGAGGATGCGGAGCTGCTCAAAAACGGACAGAGCCGACCGCATTTTAACGAACCGATGGCTGGGGATCCCCGTCTTTCTTGCGATCCTGTTTGCGATTTTTCATCTGACGTTTTCCGAGAACTTCCTGTTTCTGAGCGGCGCGCTCAAAGACTGGCATCCGGAAAGCGAATTTGTGGCGACGGTGTTCGGCGACGGCGCGCTCTTTTCTCCCGGCGTGTGGCTGTTCAATTTCTGGAACGACATATGCGTTGCGGGACTGTTCGGACTTCTCGGCGGATGGGCGGAGGGTTCAGGCATGGCGGATTGGGCGGTCGGACTGATCAACGACGGCATCCTCGGCGGCATCGGTGCGGTGCTCTCCTTCCTGCCGCAGATTTTGGTGCTCTTTTTCTTCTTCTCCGTGCTGGAAGATTCGGGTTACATGGCGCGCGTCGCGTTCATTCTCGACCGTATTTTCCGAAAGTTCGGGCTTTCGGGCAGGGCGTTCATGCCGATGATCATGGGGTTCGGCTGTTCGATCCCCGCGATGATCAACACGCGGACGCTCGCGGACGAAAAGGAACGGACGGCGACGGTGCGCGTCATCCCCTTCTTTTCGTGCGGGGCGAAGCTCCCCATCCTCGTCGCGGTCTCGGGCGGTATCCTGACGCTCGCCGACGTGGGGAGCGCGGACGTCATCGTCTATTCGATGTATGTGGCGGGCGTGGCGATCGCCCTGCTCTCCGTCCTTCTGATGCGAGGCACGACGCTTCGCGGCGAAACGCCGCCGTTTATCATGGAGCTTCCCACCTATCGCATGCCCGGGGCGAAAAATCTCATGCGGCACCTTTGGGACAAAGCGAAACATTTTGTCAAAAAGGCGTTTACGATCATCTTTGCCTCTACCGTCGTCATCTGGGTCCTGTCGCATTTTGATTTTTCCTGGCGGCTGCTTGCGGACGAGGAGATCGGGGACAGCATCCTGGGGAATCTGGGCAAACTCATTCAGCCCGTATTCACGCCGCTCGGCTTCGGCTCGCAGCTCGGCGAATGGGGCTGGGTGTTTGCGGTGGCGGCGATCTGCGGACTCATCGCCAAGGAAAACTGCATCTCCGTGTTTGCGACGCTCGCGGCGGCGATCTTAGGCGCCGCTTACGATGCGGGCGCGGACGAAGAGGGGATACAGGCGGTCGTCGCGATGATCGGCGTCACGCAGATCGGCGTGCCCGGACTGCTCGCCTTTATCCTCTTCAACATGACGACGATCCCCTGCTTCGCGGCGGTAGCGACGGCGAAGGCGGAGCTCCCGAAGGGGCGCTTCTCCGCGACGATTCTCTTCTGGCTCGCGACGTCCTTCGTCTCTGCGTCGATCGTCTATCTCGTCGGGTCCTGGTGGTGGACGGCGATCCCCGTCGCGCTCCTTGCGCTCGGGCTTGTCGCCTTCATCGCGCTTTCTGCCAAAAAGCGGAGGAGGGCTGAGGCATGACGATCTGGGAAGGTCTGCTCGTCGGCTTGTGCGCGCTCGTCGTGATCGTTACGATCGCCCTTGCCGTGCGTGACAGGCGGCGGGGCGGCGGATGCTGCGGAAGCTGCGGGTGCTGCAAAAATTGCCGTGTCTGCGCCCGCCGCAGGGCGGAAGGGGCGGACGAAAGGGGCTCCGCGCAGGAAAAGCAAACATGAAATATCAAAAAAGATACGCAAAAAAGTGTATCTTTTTTATTTATTATCGCATAAATTTGCAAAAATATTGAAAAAATGCGGGTGCGCGGCGGCGCGTGAGAAAAAAATTTATCGCCACAATCGATAATTTTTTATCGTATCTATTGACAGGAGACAAGCGCGGTGGTAAAATACGGCAGGCGTGGGTGAAAGTACCCAAAAAATTCAAAGACAAGGAGAAGACATTATGGCAAGATTCACGTTGCCCAGAGATCTGTATCACGGCAAAGGGGCGATGGAAGCGCTCAAGACATTCAAAGGCAAAAAGGCGATGATCTGCGTCGGCGGCGGCTCGATGAAGAAATTCGGCTTTTTGGACAAGGCGATCGCTTATCTGAAAGAGGCGGGCATGGAGGTAGAGTTGTTTGAGGGCATCGAGCCCGATCCTTCCGTAGAGACCGTCATGCGCGGCGCGGAGGCGATGCGCAAGTTTGAGCCCGACTGGATCGTCGCGATGGGCGGCGGTTCCCCCATCGACGCGGCGCAGGCAATGTGTAACAAGGACGAGCATCCCGAATGCACCTTCGAAGACATGTGCAAGGTATTCGGCATTCCCGCATTGAGGAACAAGGCGCACTTCTGCGCGATCTCCTCCACCTCCGGCACGGCGACCGAAGTCACGGCGTTTGCGGTCATCACCGACTACGCGAAGGGCATCAAGTATCCTCTCGCCGACTTCGAGATCACGCCCGACGTCGCGATCGTCGATCCCGACCTTGCGGAGACGATGCCCAAGAAGCTCGTCGCGCACACCGGTATGGACGCGATGACGCACGCGATCGAGGCTTATGTCTCCACCGCGCACTGCAACTACACCGACCCCCTCGCCCTGCACGCGATCAGAATGATTCAAAGCGACCTCGTTCCCTCCTATGAAGGGGATATGGCGAAGCGCGACGCGATGCACGACGCGCAGTGCCTTGCGGGCATGGCGTTCTCTAACGCGCTTCTGGGCATCGTGCATTCCATGGCGCACAAGACGGGTGCGGCGTTCGCCGAGTACGGCGCGCACATCATCCACGGCGCGGCAAACGCAATGTATCTGCCCAAGGTCATCGCGTTCAACGCAAAGGACCCCGAGGCGAAGAAGCGCTACGGCGAAATCGCGGACTTCATGCAGCTGGGCGGCGCGAACGACGATGAAAAGGTCGAGCTGCTCATCAAGCACCTGCGCGGCATGAACGATGCGCTCAACATTCCGCAGTGCATCAAGCATTACGGCGCGGACAGCTATCCCTGCGAGCAGGGCTTCGTTCCCGAAGACGTGTTCCTTGCGAAGCTGCACGACATTGCCGTCAACGCGATCGCGGACGCCTGCACGGGTTCCAACCCTCGTCAGCCTTCCGTAGAAGAGATGGAAAAACTTCTGAAGTGCTGTTATTACGATACAGAAGTTGACTTCTGAAAATAAAACTGTTATAATATACGCCAAAAAAAGTATCCACATTGTCCGATGTGGATACTTGTCTCATTTGGAGAGGAGGTAAGCAATGTATCGGATTGTCAACAAGAGGCGTCTGAATCCCACCGTCACGATGATGGACATCGAGGCGCCTTTGGTCGCAAGAAAGGCGGAAGCGGGACAATTTATCATTCTGCGCGTCGACGCGGACGGCGAGCGCATTCCGCTCACGGTCGCAGGCTGCGACAGGGAGCGCGGAACGGTCAAGATCATATTCCAGATCGTCGGCGGGACGACGGAGCGTTTGAACCATAAAGAGGCGGGAGAGTATATCTCCGATTTCGTCGGGCCGCTCGGCAGGGCGACGGAGACGGAGGGGCTCAGAAAGGTCTGCGTGGTCGGCGGCGGCGTCGGCTGTGCGATCGCCCTTCCCGTCGCGCAGAAGCTGGCTTCGCTCGGCGCGGAGGTGCACTCCATCGTCGGATTCCGCAACAAAGACCTCGTCATTCTGGAGGAGGAATTTGCCGCGGCGTCCAAAAAGCTCGATATCATGACGGACGACGGCTCTTACGGCAGGAAGGGCGTCGTCACCGAGCCGCTCAAGGAGACGCTCGAGGCGGGCGAACATTTTGACGAGGTGATCGCCATCGGTCCGCTCGTCATGATGAAATTCGTCGTCGCGACCTGCAAGCCCTACGGCGTGAAGACGGTCGTCTCGATGAACCCGATCATGATCGACGGCACGGGCATGTGCGGCGGCTGCCGCCTGACCGTGGGGGGCAAGACGAAGTTCGCCTGCGTGGACGGCCCCGACTTCGACGGCTACGAGGTGGATTTCGACGAGGCGATGATGCGCGGTTCGATGTATCGCGATTTCGAGCGCCACGCCTACGAAGAGGCGTGCAACCTGTTCCGCAAGGAGGTGGAGTGATATGCCCAACATGAATCCCAAAAAGAACCCGATGCCCACGCAGGAGCCGCAGGTGCGGGCGCATAATTTCGACGAGGTCGCGCTCGGCTACACCGCCGAGATCGCGGTGGACGAGGCGAATCGCTGCCTGCACTGCAAGAATGCGCCCTGCGTACAGGGCTGTCCCGTCAACATACATATCCCCGACTTCATTCAGAAGGTCAAGGAGGGCGACTTCGAGGGCGCATACGGCGTGATCGCTCTGTCGAGCTCCCTGCCCGCCGTCTGCGGCAGAGTCTGCCCGCAGGAGAGCCAGTGCGAGTCCAAGTGCGTGCGCGGCATCAAGGCGGAGCCCGTCGGCATCGGCACGCTGGAGCGCTTCGTCGCGGATTATCACAACAACCACGCGGCGGCGGAACCCGCCGTGCCCGAGCAGAACGGGCATAAAGTCGCGATCGTCGGTTCGGGGCCTTCGGGACTGACCTGCGCGGGCGATCTCGCAAAGCTCGGCTATAAGGTCACCGTCTTCGAGGCGCTGCATCTGGCGGGCGGCGTGCTCGTCTATGGCATTCCCGAATTCCGTCTGCCCAAGAAGATCGTGCAAAAGGAAGTGGACGAGCTCAAAAAGCTCGGCGTGGACGTTGAGACGAACGTCGTCATCGGCAAGACGCTGACCATCGACGAGCTGTTTGAAATGGGGTACGAGGCGGTGTTCGTCGGCTCGGGCGCGGGACTCCCCCGCTTCATGGGCATCCCCGGCGAGAGCCTCAAGGGTGTGTATTCCGCGAATGAATTCCTCACGAGAAACAACCTGATGAAGGCGTACCTCGGCGACCCGTCGACGCCCATTCAGCACGCGAAGAAGGTCGCCGTCGTCGGCGGCGGCAACGTGGCGATGGACGCGGCGAGAACGGCGCTCCGCCTGGGCGCCGAAAAGGTATACATCGTCTACAGAAGGAGCCTCAACGAGCTCCCCGCGAGAAAGGAAGAGGTGGAGCACGCGATGGAAGAGGGCATCGACTTCCGCCTTCTGCAAAATCCCGTGGAGATCCTGGGCTATCAGAATCCCGACGATCGGCGCGACCCGAAGAACGGCTGCGTCACGGGCATCAAGGTGATCAAGATGGAGCTCGGCGAGCCCGACGCGAGCGGCAGGCGCCGCCCCGTGGAGATCCCCGGCTCTGAGGAGGTGCTCGACGTCGATTGCGTCGTCATCTCCATCGGCACGAGCCCCAATCCCCTCATCAAGGATACGACGGCGGGGCTGGAAGTCAACCGCCACGGCGGCATCATCGTGGAAGAGTCGACCGGCAAGACGACGAAAGAGGGCGTCTATGCGGGCGGCGACGCGGTGACGGGCGCGGCGACCGTCATCCTCGCGATGGGCGCAGGCAAGACGGCGGCGAAGGCGATCGACGAGTACCTCAAGAACAAATAACGCCGCGTTCAGGCGGCTTAAAATTGCTCGCATCTTCGGATGCGGGCAATTTTTGTGTTTTCGATAGAATAATATGCACTTTTCTTCGCAGAGAAGGGAAGCGTTTGCTTGCAAAGGCGCATGGCTGCACCGCAAAGGAGGGGCGCGATCGGCGCGCAAAAGGGGTGAAAGAGAGCGAGGGGGCTCAGGCGCGGCGGATGGGAACGGTCTCGCCCGTCCCCGCGTCCTGAAAGAGGACGTAATAGCCTTCCTTTTGCGCATAGAGGGAGCAGGGCACGAAGTAGGCGCGCTCGCGCAGGTCGGCAGGGAGCGCTTCCTTCGTCTTTGCGGCGAAGAGCAGATAGCGCACCTTTCCCGCACGGTACAGCTTTCCGAGGAGATATTCGCCCGAGCGCACGAACTGCGCTTCGGGGAGGCTGTCGCGGAAGCCGTCGAAGGGGGGAAGGGAGGAGAAGCTCTCTTCGACTTCCTCCCTGACGGAGCGGTAATAGGTGTCGTCCGCATCGATGCGTTCGGAAAAATAGTTCGCCGCCGAGAGCGCCTCGTCGTCGTACGCTTCTCCCTCGTCTGCCGTCCTTGCCCGAAAGGAGGATTCTTCCCCCTCGCGCGTTTCGCGGGGTGCTTCGCAGGGGGGGACGCCGTCCGTTTCTGCAGCCGACGAAGGCGGCATGGCGGGCGCGTCCGATGCGGGAGGCTCGCGTTCTCGATCGGGCGGGACGGGGTGAGAAGGGCGTTCTGCGCCGCGCGCGCCGTCTCCCCGCTCCGTCCCCGCGGTTTCCGCGCGGGGGAAGGCGAGGATCTGCGCCAGTTCTTCGGGCTTGCAGCGAATGTCACCGCTTTGCGCGATCGCCACGGGAGAGACGACGGCGCCGACGAAGCACAAAAGGGCGCAGAGCGCGCCGCCGAGCTCGAGCGGAGAGCGGCGGCGCGTCTCTCTTGCGACGTCGAAGACTTCCGTCGCTCTGCCGTCCGTGAGGATGCAGGCATAACGTCCGTCGTCGAGCGGGGCGAGGTGAAAGGGGGAGGGGCGGACGGTGAGCGTGTCGCCCAGCCGTTCCGCCTTGACGATGCCGGAGACGGGGGCGCCGTCCGAAGAGAAGCCTTCGCAGATTTGCCGAAAGGCGAGGGTGCGTTCCTGGTAGATCATGGTACTATTATATCAAAGAAAGCCGCGCAGACGAGCGCACATTTTGGCGTGATCGGACGTTTTGCGGCGAAAATGCCGTGAAATTTCCGTGAAAGCCGATTTTGCAAAAAAATAAGCGCAAATGCTTTACCTTTTGTTTTGTTTGTGGTATACTTCATTTCGGAATAAAAATTTTTTGAGGAGAGAAATCCATGACAAATAATCAGAAAGTATTGCAGTTTGTCGAGGAGAGCGCGGCTCTCGCGACGCCTGACAAGATCGTCTGGATCGACGGCTCTCAGGAGCAGATCGAGGCGCTTCGCGCAGAGGCGGTCTCCACGGGCGAGATGATCAAACTCAATCAGGAACTCCTTCCCGATTGCTATCTGCACAGAACGGCGGTCAACGACGTCGCGCGCGTAGAGGCGAGAACGGTCATCTGCCTGCCCAAGGAAGAGGACGCGGGTCCCACGAACATCTGGAAGAGCCCCGAAGAGGGTTACGAGATGTGCAAGAACATTGCGCGCGGCAAGATGAAGGGAAGAACGATGTACGTTATCCCCTATTCGATGGGCGTGGTCGGTTCCGCATTCTCCAAGATCGGCATCGAGGTCACCGATTCCATCTATGTCGTTCTGAATATGGTCATCATGACGCGCGTGGGCAAGGAGTGCCTGGACGCGCTCGGCGAGAACGGCGATTTCGTCAAGGGTTTCCACGCAAAGTGCGACATCGACGAGGAGAACAGATGGATCATGCACTTCCCGCAGGATAACGCGATCTGGTCGGTCAACTCCGGTTACGGCGGAAACGTTTTGCTCGGCAAGAAGTGCTTCGCGCTGAGAATTGCGTCCTACCTCGGAAGACAGGAAGGCTGGATGGCGGAGCACATGCTCATCCTCGGCGTCAAGAGGCCGAACGGCGAAAAGCAGTACGTCGCGGCGGCGTTCCCCTCCGCGTGCGGCAAGACCAACCTCGCGATGCTCATCCCGCCCAAGCATTTCCGCGACGCGGGCTATGAAGTAGAGTGCGTCGGCGACGACATCGCATGGATCCGCGTCGGCGAAGACGGCAGACTTTGGGCGGTCAACCCCGAGAACGGCTTCTTCGGCGTCGCTCCCGGCACCAACCAGAAGTCCAACCCCAACGCGCTCGCGGCGACCCGTCAGGGCACCATCTTCACGAACGTCGTGCACAACCTCGACAATAACACCGTATGGTGGGAAGGTCTCGACAAGAATCCTCCCGAGCATGCAGTGGACTGGAAGGGCAATCCCTGGAACGGCAAGACGTCCGACGTCAAGGGCGCGCATCCGAATTCCCGCTTCACGGCTCCCGCGAAGAACTGCCCCTGCATCTCTCCCGAATTCAACTCCAAGACGGGCGTGCCTCTGTCCGCGATCATCTTCGGCGGCAGGCGCGCTTCCACGACGCCCCTTTGCTATCAGTCGAGAGACTGGAATCACGGCGTGTTCGTAGGTTCCATCATGTCTTCCGAGACGACGGCGGCGGCGACGGGCGCGGTCGGCGTGCTCCGCCACGACCCCATGGCGATGAAGCCCTTCATCGGCTATCATGTGGGTGATTACTTCCGGCACTGGATTGACATGGGCAAGAAGGTCACCAACCCGCCCAAGATCTTCAACGTCAACTGGTTCCGCCAGTATGAGAAGGGCGAATTCCTGTGGCCCGGCTTCGGCGACAACATGCGCGTTTTGAAGTGGATCCTCGACCGCTGCGAAGACAAGGTGGACGCGAAGGAGACCGCGATCGGCTACGTTCCCTATGCGAAGGACATCGATCTTACGGGGCTCGATTACAGCGTCGAGACGCTCGAGAGCATCCTCGAGGTCGACAAGGCAAAGTGGGCAAAGGAAGCCGAGGAGATCGAAGGCTACTACAAGAACACCATCAAGGACAGAATTCCGAAAGAGCTTTGGGATTCTCTCGAGACCCTGAAGAAGAACTGTGCGGAGTGATCGGCTTTTGTCGTCGTTCCCGCGCGAAAGCGGAATGTTTGCGGCGGACGTCACGTCCGCCGCTTTTCTTGCGGGACGTCGGCAAGGCGTTCGTTTTGCCGAAACGTTTTTCCTGCGGAGGAAAAACAGCAACGCGTTTTTCTTCGCCTTCGCCGCAAAGCGGACAAAAAGGCAAAAAAATTTTCAAAAAGGCGAAAAAACGGCTTGACTTTCTCATTTTGATATGATACACTACGATTACACCTGACTGTGGGTGTAATTTTTTTGTATGGAGTTTTCGATATGGCAACAAAAACATCGAGAATGAAGATTACGCTTGAGTGTACGGAGTGCAAGCAGAGAAATTACGACAGCTTCAAGAACAAGAAGAACGATCCCGATCGTCTCGTATTGAAGAAGTACTGCCCGTTCTGCAAGAAGACGACCGATCACAAGGAAAGCAAGTAATTCTAAGGGGAACAACGTTCTTTTACCGCTCGGCGGGAAGGAGTATCTAATGGCAAAAAATCAAAAAACGCAAGCGACCGAGAACGGGAAGGCCGAGCCTGCGAAGAAGAAAAAGGCCGACAAAAACAAAAAGCCGAATATTTTTGTCCGCATGGGCAGAAAGATCCGCGAAGTCTTTTCCGAGCTGAAAAAGGTCAGCTGGCCGAGTTTTTCCAAGATCGTAAAATCCACGGGCGTCGTCATCGTGGTCGTTCTGATCTTCATCGTCGTGGTCACCGCCGCGGATGCCGGTCTCATGTGGTTGCTTGACCTGATCACCGATTTGGGAGTATAAGCATGGAAGAAACGGAAGACAGAAAGAGCCAGGCGAAATGGTACATTCTCCATACTTATTCCGGCTATGAAGCGATGGTAAAGGGAAGCCTGGAAAAGCTCATCGAGAACAACAACCTCAAAGATCATATCTTTGATCTGAAGATCCCGTGCGAACAGGTCGTAGAAGAGCGAAACGGCAAGCGCAAGATCATAGAGAGAAAACTTCTTCCCAGCTATGTGTTCATCAAGATGATCTATTCGAACCAGCTCTGGTATCTGATCACCAACACGCGCGGCGTGACAGGATTCGTGGGGCCTCAGGGCAGACCGATTCCTCTGCGCGAAGAGGAGATCAAAAAGATGAAGCTGGAGGATTTCGTGATCGACGTCGACTTCAAAAAAAAAAAAAAAGTCATGGTCACGGACGGACTCGCGAAAGATCTCGTCGGCGAGGTGCTTTCGCTCGACGACGCGAATCAGGAAGTCAGGATCCGCACGACGATCGCCAACAGCGTACAGGAAGTCGTGGTCAAGTACAGCGAAGTGGAAAAGTGCCCCGCGGGAGCGGAGCAGTAAAATAGGCGCCCCGCACGGGGCGTTCGGCGCCGCAAGGCGGAAAAACAGACCCAATCCGAGCGCTTGCTCGGTTTGAAGTGGGAGAGATGTCAAATTTTCTGAGGGCATCTTGTCAATACCACAAACATGGAGGATATACAAAATGGCAAAGAAGGTTACAGCAGTAGTCAAATTGCAGCTTCCTGCCGGCAAAGCTACCCCCGCGCCCCCCGTTGGTTCAACGCTCGGCCCCTACGGTATCAATCTGCCCGGCTTCACGAAGGAATTCAACGCAAAGACGGCGGACAAAGCGGGTCTCATCATCCCCGTCGTCGTCACGATTTATCAGGACAGATCGTTCACGTTTATTCTCAAGACGCCTCCCGCGCCCGTTCTGATCAAGAAGGCGTGCGGCATCGAGACGGCAAGCGCGCGCCCGAACAGAGACAAGGTCGCAAAACTCACGAAGGCACAGGTAGAGGAGATCGCAAAGCTGAAGCTTCCCGATCTGAACTGCACCTCCCTCGAGAGCGCGATGAGCATGGTCAAGGGTACCGCTCGCAGCATGGGCGTCACGGTAGAAGAATAAAGGAGAATGTGGGAGGGGAATTCCCGTTCGTACCACAAGGAGGTTAAGAAATGAAAGTCGGAAAGAAATATGCAGACAGCGTAAAGCTCTATGAGCACGCGAAGCAATACGATGTAAACGAGGCGGTCAAGCTCGTCCTTGAGACGGCGAAGGCGAAGTTCGACGAGACGATCGAGCTGCACGTCAGACTCGGCGTAGACCCCCGTCAGGCAGACCAGCAGGTCCGTGGCGTACTCGTTCTTCCCAACGGTACCGGCAAGACGAAGAGAGTCCTCGTCATCGCGAAGGGCGAAAAGGCAGACCAGGCGCTCGCAGCAGGCGCAGACTTCGTCGGCGCGGAGGAGATGGTCCAGAAGATCCAGAGAGAGAACTGGTTCGACTTCGACGTAGTCGTCACGACGCCCGACATGATGGGCGTGGTCGGACGCATCGGTCGTATCCTCGGACCCAAGGGCTTGATGCCCAACCCCAAGGCGGGCACGGTCACTCCCGACGTCGCGAGAGCAGTCCGCGAAGTCAAGGCAGGTAAGGTCGAGTATCGTCTCGACAAGACCGCGATCATCCACTGCCCGATCGGCAAGAAGAGCTTCGGCGAGGAGAAGATCACGCAGAACCTCACCGCTCTGATGGACGCGATCATCAAGGCGAAGCCCGCGGCGGCAAAGGGACAGTATCTCAAGAGCATCACGCTCTCTTCCACGATGGGTCCCGGCGTCAAGGTAAATTACGCAAAAATCTGACCTATAAGAAATTTTTTGCGGGAATTGTCAAAAATCGTTTGACAATTCCCGCAGAATGACTTATAATGCGCATTGTAAAAACGAATTGCCGCAGAAAACGTGTGCCGCAAGGCTCAAAGGTCGCTCCGCACGTCGAGGTTTAAGCGAAAAGGTTTGTTGCCTGTCCTTATACCGCGCGGTATAGGGCTTTTTTCATGTTAACAAGGAGGTAATCATGTCGGCTAATTTAGAGGCTAAGAAAGCGGTTGTCGAAGAGATCAAGGCACGCATTCAGGAAAGCGGAAGCGTTTTGTTCGCGAACTACGACAAAATCACCGTATCCGAGATCGGCGCGCTGAGAAATGAGTTCAAGAAAGCCGGATGCGAGTACAAAGTTTATAAGAACACGCTCGTCAGAAAGGCATTCAACGAACTCGGCTACACGCAGTTCGACAACGATCTGAACGGCACGATGGCGACCATCTTCTCCAAAGACGAAACTTCCGCCGCAAAAGTTCTGAAAGACGCGGTGAAGAACAACAAAGATCTGGAAGAGAAGCTCGTCGCAAAGTGTGCGTTCGTAGACAACACTTATGTGGACAAGAAGGGCGTTGAGGCGCTTGCCAATATGCCTTCGAAGGAAGAACTCATCGCGAAGATGCTCGGCTCCATACAGGCGCCGCTCACCAATTTCGCGGGCGTTCTCAGCAGCCTTCTGAGAGGCATCGTCGTTGCGCTCAACGGCATCGCAGAGCAGAAAGCAAACAACTAAAAATCAAAATTCGAAATTATTAAGGAGAAAAAACCATGGCAGACGTAGCAAAGTTTATTGAAGAGATCAAATCTATGACCGTTCTTGAGCTCAACGAGCTCGTAAAAGCTCTCGAGGAGGAGTTCGGCGTATCCGCGGCTGCTCCCGTAGCGGTAGCTGCTCCCGCAGCGGCAGCTGAGGCTGCTCCCGTTGAAGAGAAGACCGAGTTCAACCTCGTTCTGAAGGGCTTCGACGCTTCCAAGAAGATCGCAGTCATCAAAGTCGTTCGCGAGCTCACCGGTCTCGGCCTTGCAGAGGCAAAGGCTACCGTAGAGAAAGGCGGCGTTCTGAAAGAGGGTATGCCCAAGGCAGACGCAGAGGCAGCTGCAGCGAAGCTCAAGGAAGCAGGCGCAGAAGTCGAGCTGGCATAACAATACCGACATGAAAAAAGCGAAAAGCATCGGGTTTCCGATGCTTTTTCTTTTGCATAAAATCGCCCGAAACGATAGACAGGCATTTGAAAATGTGTTATACTTCGGGTATGATAGGAAAGAGGATCGTGGCATTTGACATCGGAGACAAGCGGATCGGCGTGGCGGTGACGGACCCGTTCAACGAGTACGCCCTGCCCTCGGAGACGTATGTGCGCAGGGGCAGCCTGGAAGAGGACGTCGGTGCGCTGCTCTCCATTCTGCGCGAGAAGGACGCGGGCGAGATCGTGTGCGGGCTTCCCTTAAACGCGGACGGCACGGAGAGCGTGCAGACGGCAAAGACGATGCGCTTTGTGGAGGCGCTCAGGGCGCGGACGGCGCTTCCCGTCCATCTGCAGGACGAGCGCTACACGACCATGCAGGCGCGTCAGGTGCAGATCGCGGGCGGAGTGCGGCGCAAGGACAAGAAGAAGTCCATCGACAGCATCGCGGCGTCGTATATCCTCGAAAACTATCTGGCAGAAAAAAAGTACGGAGGTCATGTATGAGCGAAGAGTGGACGGAAGAGGAGCTTGACGACGGGATCGTCGAGCTGATCGACGAGAACGGGGAGACGCAGCGGTATTATCACCTCGGCACGATGGAGCATAAGGGCGAAAATTACGTCTTTTTCGAGCCTTGCGACGAAGAGGATGACGACGAAGGGACGGTGATGGTGTTCCGCCTCGGCGACGAGGAGTCCGACGAGCTGTTCCCGATCGAAGACGACGAGCTTTTGGACGAGGTGTTTGCCGAGTTCATGGCAAAAATGGAAGAAGAGGAGGAAGAGGAAGCCGCGGAAGAGGCGGCAGCCCTCGAGCCCGACGAAGAGTGAAAAGACGCCCGAAGCGATTCGGGCGTTTTTTTTGCGCCGAAAACGGTTTCGACAAAATCCGACCGAATGCGTGCAAATAAGTCAGACGCCGCGCCGCAAGAGGCGCAATTCGCGGGCGCAAAACATTGCCGAATCGCAGAAAAAGGGGTATAATATTGTCGAAAGATCGGGAAACGATCGGGAAAAGGAGTTTTGTGATATGACGAATTTACTGGAGAAAGAAAAGATCAGGGCAGACGAGCTGATACGGGAACTGCAATTCCTGCTGAACGATTATTTTGTGGGCAATTTCGCGCAGGAGCCGGAATCGATCTGCCTGACCTTCCGAAACGGGCAGCGGTTTCGGCTCACCGTCGAGGAGGTCCGCTGAAAAGACGCAAAAAGGCAAATTTTTTGCGCATATCGGGCAAAAATCGTTTGCAAAAGCAAAAGAGATATGGTAAAATAGGAAAGCTAAAATTCACACATCGTGTCCGTACGCAAACCGTGTCCGTAAATTTTTTCATGCGGATGAAGTTGCGAACTGTTGCGGCCGATGGAGGCGGAACGGAGGTAAAGACATGGCAGTTATCACTATGAAACAGCTTCTGGAAGCGGGCGTTCATTTCGGACACCAGACCAGAAAATGGAACCCGAAGATGAAGAAGTACATCTTCGCGGCGAGAAATGACATTCACATCATCGACTTGCAGCTTACGGTAGGTCTCATCGAGCAGGCTTATGCATTCGTATGCGAGCAGGCGAAGGCGGGCAAGAGCATCCTCTTCGTCGGCACCAAGAAGCAGGCGCAGGAGGCGATCAAAGAGGAGGCTGAGCGCTGCGGTCAGTTTTACATCAATTCCCGTTGGCTCGGCGGCACGCTGACCAACTTCAAGACGATTCGTTCGAGAATCGAGCGCCTCAACAAACTGCACAAGATGGAGGAGAGCGGCGAGTTCGATCTTCTTCCCAAGAAGGAAGTCATCGGTCTGAAGGCTGAGATGGCGAAGCTCGAGGAGAACTTGGGCGGCATCAAGGACATGAAGGGGCTTCCCGGCGTCATGTTCGTGGTCGATCCTCACAACGAGGACATCGCGGTACAGGAAGCGAGAAAACTGCACATCCCCATCGTCGCGATCACGGATACGAACTGCGATCCCGATCTCATCGACTACGTCATTCCGGGCAACGACGATGCGATCCGTGCGATCAAGCTCATCTCTTCCGTCATTGCGAATGCGGTGATCGAAGCAAACCAGGGCGAGACGGCAGAGGTTGCACAGCCCGAAGAGAACGCGGAACCCGTTTCCATGGAAGAGATCGCTGCGGCGGAGGCTGCTCCCGCAGACGCTGAGTAAGGAGGTATCGTATGGCATTCACGGCAAAAGACGTTATGACTTTGAGAGAGGCTACCGGCCTCGGCATGATGGATTGCAAGAAGGCGCTCGTCGAAGCGGACGGCGACTTTGAAAAGGCGAAGGAGATCCTGAGAGAAAAGGGTATCCTGAAGGCGGACAAGAAGCTCACCACCCGCGTCGCTGCGGAGGGCGTCGTCGCTTCCTACATTAGCGGCAAGGTCGGCGTTCTGTACGAAGTCAATTGCGAGTCCGACTTTGTGGCGAGAGGCCCGAAGTTCGGCGAGATCGTGGCGCTGGTCGGCAAGACGATCGCAGAGCAGAACCCCGCAGACGTGGACGCGCTGATGGCGCTGCCCGTAGAGGGGACGACGGTCGAGCTGTATCTCAAGGAGCAGATCTCCGTCATCGGCGAGAAGATCGCAGTCAGAAGATTTGTCCGTTATGAGACGGAGGGCACGCTGGAGAGCTACATCCACATGGGCGGCAAGTCCGGCGTCATGGTAGAGGTAGACTCCGATTCCTCCGCTCCCGAGCTCAAGGAGCTCGCGCACGACATCTGCCTGCAGATCTGTGCGGCGAAACCCGCATACGTCACGGCGGCGGAAGTTCCCGCGGAAGTGCTCGAAAAGGAGAAGGAGATCCTGAAGGTTCAGGCGATGAACGAGGGCAAGCCCGCGGCGATTGCAGAGAAGATGGTCATGGGCAGAATCAAGAAGTTCTACCAGGAGAACTGCCTGATGGATCAGGCATTCGTCAAGGACGGCGACAAGACGATCGCACAGGTTGTCAAGGAAGCTGCTCCCGCCATCGGTTCCGTCATCACCGTGAAGAGATTTGCACATCTCATTATGGGCGAGGGCATCGAGAAGAAGAGCGAAGATCTGAACGCGGAAGTCGAAAAGCAGATCGAAGCGATGAAGAAATAAGCGTCTGAGGACGAAGGGCAGCCGAGCGATCGGCTGCCTTTTTTTGGGCAAATCGCCCGCGCTTTTTTTGGAGCGTCTGCATTTTTTGCGTCGGAAGGCGGTTTGAGCGCATTTTTCTTCCGAACCGTCCGTATTTTTGTGACATCGACGCGCGGCGGCGGGAATGTCATAAGTTTTGTGCCTTTTGCGCCGTTTCTATTGTGTTTTTTCTGCCGATATGTTATAATGGAAAAAAATAGCAGCGGCGAGAGCGATTCGCCGCCTTCGGAGGAACGATGCAAGCGAAATACAAGAGGATTCTGCTCAAATTGTCGGGGGAAGCCCTGGCGGGGGACCAGAGATTCGGGCTCAATGAGGAGATCATTTCCAAGGTCGTCGATCAGATCGTCGAAGTGCACAACATGGGCGTAGAGATCGCCCTCGTGATCGGAGGCGGCAACTTCTGGCGGGGCAGACAGGGCACGAACATGGAGCGCACGACGGCGGATCATATGGGGATGCTCGCCACGGTGATGAATTCCCTCGCGATGATGGACGCGATCGAGCGGCGCGGCGTGCCCGTGCGGGTGCAGACGGCGCTCAACATGATCTCCGTCGCGGAGCCTTACATTCTGCGCAAGGCGCTGCACCATTTTGAGAAGGGGCGCATCGTGATCATGGCGTGCGGCACGGGCAATCCCTACTGTTCGACGGACACGGCGGCGGCGCAGCGTGCCTGCGAGATCGACGCGGACGTCCTTCTGATGGCGAAGAACGTGGACGGCATTTACGATTCCGATCCCAAGACCAATCCGAACGCGAAGCGCTATGAAAAGCTTTCCTTCCTCGACATCATCGAGAAGGGGCTCAAGGCGATGGACACGACGGCGGCGACCATGTGCATGGACAACGACGTCCCCGTCTATGCGTTCGGGCTGAACGAAGAAAATTCCATTGTCAAAGCGGTATGCGGCGAGGGCAATGGCACTTTGATTACGAATTAAAAGGAGAGCAGGTATGATTGAGAACGAAGAAGTCGAGATGATTTTACTCAACTTGGAAGAGAAGTCGGAGAAGACGGTTTCGGTGACGAAGGAGGAGTTTTCCACCATCCGCGCCGGCAGGGCGAACCCGCACATTCTGGATAAAATTCAGGTGGAAGCTTATGGCGGCACGTCTCCGCTCGTACAGCTGGGCAACGTCTCCGTGGTGGACGCGCGTTGCCTGATGATCTCGCCGTGGGACAAGAGCCTTCTGAAGGCGATCGAAAAGGCGATCCTGCAGTCGAACATCGGGCTCACGCCGACGAACGACGGCAAGGTCATCCGCCTCGTGTTCCCCGATCTGACGACGGAGCGCAGAAAGGAGCTCGTCAAGACGATCAAGAAGATGGGAGAGGACGCCAAGGTCGCCGAGCGCAACAACCGCAGGGAGGCGATGGAGGCGATCAAGAAGCTCAAAACGGCGAAGACGATCTCCGAGGACGAGGCGGCGCTCTGCGAAAAGGACGTAGAGAAAGTCGTCGCGGAATGCATGGCAAAGCTCGAAGAGGTCATCGCGGCGAAAGAAAAAGAGATCATGACGGTATAGGAAAGGCGTCGGATGAATCGCATTCCTACACACGTCGCCATCATCATGGACGGCAACGGCAGATGGGCGAAAGCCCGTCTTTTGCCGCGCGGAGAGGGGCATCGGCAGGGGATGAACCGCATGATCGACCTGGCGGACCACGCGTTTGCGGTGGGGGTCAAGGTACTGACGGTCTATGCGCTTTCGACGGAAAACCTGTCGCGCCCGAAGGAAGAGCTCGACGGGCTCTTCTCGCTTTTTCGCAAGTATTTCAAGCAAAACGTCAGAAGGCTGCTGGACAAGGGCATCCGCGTCCGCATCATCGGCGACGTTTCCGCGCTTCCGCAGGACATTCGCGCCCTGATCGCAGAGAGCGAGGCGGAGAGCGAGGGAAACACCGCGGGTTGCATCAACATCGCGCTCAACTACGGGGCGCGGCAGGAGATCGTGCGCGCGGTCAACCGTGCCGTCGCGTCGGGGCGGCCCGTCACGGCGGAATCTCTTTCGGCTCTGCTGTATACGGGCGGACAGCCCGATCCCGACCTCATCATCCGCACGGGGAAAGAAAAGCGCATTTCAAATTTTCTTTTGTACCAGGCGGCGTATGCGGAGCTGTATTTCAGCGACGTGATGTTCCCCGACTTTTCGGACGCGGAGTTTGACAAGGCGCTCGCGGATTTCGCGGGGCGCAAGCGACGCTTCGGCAAGACGGACGAACAGGTCGAAAAAGAGGAGGAAAAACAATGAAAGCGCGCATCATTTCCGGATTTTGTTATGCGCTCGTGCTCGTGGCGTTTTTTCTGCTGAAGTGGTTTTTGAACGATTATTGGTTTGACGTTCTGATCTGGCTGTTCTGCCTGATCGGCTCATTTGAAATGGCGCGGGCCTGCGGCCTGCCCAAGCCGCAGAAGGGCATTGCGATCGTCTTCGGACTGACCTGCATCCCCGTCTTCGTCGCGGGCGAGCTCGCCTGGGGGCTGGGCGCCGTGCTGTTCGGCTGTTTCTTCGCGCTCGCGTGCGTCGCAATGCTGTCCACGCTCGTCGGCAGTTACGAGCAGGTCACCTTGGAGAGCACGGCGAAAGGGGTCCTGAGCCTCGTCTATCCTTCCCTGCTGCTCGGCGTGATGGCATACGTCAATCACATGGAGGATTCCATGGCGGCGCTCCTTCTCATCTTCGTCTCGTCCCCGCTCGCCGACGTGTTTGCGCATGCGTTCGGGACGGCGCTCCATGAAAAATTCCCCAAAAAGATGGCGCCCGCCATCAGCCCGAACAAGACGGTGATCGGCGGGATCGGCGGACTCATCGGCGGGATCGTCGGCGGATTGCTCGTCTTCCTGCTTCTGTATCTGACGGAGCGCACGGCGTTCGGCGTCTGGCAGGGGTTGCTGTTCTTCGGGATCCTCGGGCTTTTTTGCGCCCTGCTCACGGAATTCGGCGACCTCGTCGAGAGCGCGATCAAGCGCAAGGTCGACATCAAGGACATGGGCAACCTCATGCCCGGGCACGGCGGCATCCTCGACCGCATCGACGGCACGATGTATGTCACCTTGCTCGTCTGCGTCGTCTTCGTTTTGGTTTCTTTTCTTTGATTCCGTTCTTTTTTCTTTGATTTAGGATATACTGTTACAGGAGAGACATGAAACACATCGCTCTGATCGGCAGCACGGGTTCCATCGGCACGCAGGTGCTTTCGGTGGCAAGGCGCTATTCCGATCTCTTCCGCATCGAAGCGCTCGTCGCGCATTCGTCCGCGGAAAAATTTTTGGAACAGGTGCATGCGTTCCGCCCCGCTTATGCCGTTCTCGCGGACGAGCGGGCGGCGGAGCGCGTGCGCGGGGAGATGCCCGAGGGCGTCCGCTTCGCTTCGGGCGAGGAGGCGGCGCGGGAGGCGGTCTCTCTTCCGAACGTCGATACCGCGTTTGTCGCGGCGACGGGATTTGCGGGGCTGTCCTACACGCTTGCGGCGATCGGGGCGGGGAAGGACGTGGCGCTCGCCAACAAGGAGACCCTCGTCTGCGGCGGCGAGCTCGTCATGCCCGCGATCGAACGGGAAAAGGTCGATCTCATGCCCGTGGACAGCGAGCATTCTGCGCTCTGGCAGTGTCTGCAGTTCGACGCGCGCAAGCCCTTCCGCAAGCTCCTCATCACGGCGAGCGGCGGACCCTTTTACCGCGCGACGGAAGAGCAGCTTCGCCATGTCACCCCGCAGGACGCGCTCAGACACCCCACCTGGTACATGGGCGCGAAGATCACGATCGATTCCGCGACGCTCCTGAACAAGGGCTTCGAGGTCATCGAGGCGAAGTGGCTGTATCACACCTCGCTCGACAAGATCGAGGCGATCGTGCATCCCGAGAGCATCGTGCATTCGATGGTGGAATTCGAGGACGGCGCCGTCCTTGCGCAGATGAGCTGTCCCACCATGGAGCTGCCCATCCAGATGGCGCTCACCTATCCGAAGCGCCTGCCCTGCGCGGTGAAACCGCTCGATCTCGTTTCGCTCGGCGCGCTGCATTTCCTGCCGCTCGAGCGCAAGCGGTTCCCGTGTTTCGATCTCGCGCTGACGGCTTCGGAGTACGGAGACAACTATCCCTGCGCGCTGAATGCGGCGGGTGAAGTCGCCGTTCACGGTTTTTTACAGGGGAAGATCGGCTTTTTGCAGATCGCGGAAGCCATGGAGGAGGCGCTGTCGCGTACAGAGCGGCGGCAGGTGACCGAATACGCCGTCCTTGCGGAGACAGACCGTCTCGCGCGGAAGGCGGCAGAGGAATGGATATTATGCAATTGTTGAGCGTCTCCGACGTCCTGCAGACGATCGGCTCGGTGTTGCTCGCCGTATTGATCCTGCTCGCGATGATCACGGTCCACGAGTTCGGACATTACGCGGCGGGCAAACTGCTCAAATTCAAGATCACGGAGTTCGCCATCGGATTCGGCCCCGCGCTCTTCAAAAAGAAGAATGCGGAAACGGGCGAACTTTTTTCCGTCCGCGCGCTGCCGCTGGGCGGATATTGCGCGTTTGACGGTGAGGAGGAAGAGAGTGAGTCGGAGGGCAGTTTCCTGAAACAAAAGCCCTGGAAGCGCATCGTCGTGCTCTTTGCGGGCGTGTTCATGAATTACGTTCTCGCAATGATCCTCATTCTGATCTCGTTTTTTGCCTACGGGCAGTATCTCTTCGTGACGTATGTGGGGGACAACGTTTCCGCGCACAGCTTTCGAGACGGAGACATTATCCTCAAATGCGAAGGGAGGGACGTCTATCTCACGTCCGATCTCATTCGCGGCGTGAGCGGAAAGTCGGAGGGCGACCTCGTATCGTTTACCGTCTCCCGCGTGGCGGACGGGGAGCGGGAGATCGCTCAGATCGAAGTCATGCTGCAGGCGGACGCCGGGGAGCTCAGCTCCGCGAGCACGGACGCGCTCTGGACGGCGCTGGGCATCGATCGGGACGAAGAGGGCGCGTGGCAGATCTTCATCACGCCCTGCCGATTTGATTTTTTCAGAACGATCGGGCGCTCGTTCGCCTATTCCGTGCGCATTGCGGGCGCCATCTTTCAGGCGCTCGGCGAGCTGATCACGGGCATGCTGGATATGTCGGCGATGGGCGGGCCGATCACGACGATCAAGCTCACTTCGCAGATCGCCTCTCGCAGCCTGCAGTCGTTTTTGGAAATTTCCGCCTTCATCGGCGTCAATCTCGCCGTGTTCAACCTGTTGCCCATCCCTGCGCTCGATGGCTCGAAGATCGTCTTTACGGCGATCGAGTGGGTGCGCGGCAAGCCCGTCAACCGAAAGGTGGAGGCGATCATCCATACCGTCGGCTTTGTCCTGATCTTTGCGTTCGCGATTTTGGCGGACGTCTTGCAGCTGTTATAGCGCTCGGCGCAAAAATATGCCGCCCGACTTTTTAAAGTCGGGCGGCGTTTCGTTCGTGGTGTTCAGTTTCGTATGTCAAAGAAGATGTCTTCGGTGAGCAATCTCGTGATGAGTTCGGTCATCTTCTCCCTGACGACCTCTTTGGGCGCGTTGGCGCGGTACATTTCGCCGAGAAAGGCGTTCAGACCGTTGCAGACAAAGGCGACGGAAGGTTTTAAGGGGAAGCGCACGTCTCGGTTTTGCAGCATGTCGCCGATGAGCTGTTCGGCGCAGTTTTGCACAAAGATGTGAAAGGCGAAGGTGACGTAGGGATTGCTCTCGTAATTGACGGCGCGGATGAGCGGATCGTTGTTGTAAAAGCAATCGATGATGGCGGAGAGGAGGTTACAGGAGGTCTTGACGAGGTCGCCTTCGGGGTTGTTGATCGCGTCGCGGCGGCGGGAATCGTCGAGAACGCGTTCGCGGAAATCGCGGAAGATGTCCTCGACCAGTTCGTATTTGTCGTGATAGTAGGCATAAAAAGTCAGGCGGCTGATGTTTGCCGTCTGGCAAATTTTTTTGACGGAAATTTTCTCGAACGCTTCCGATCGGATGAGGGACAGGACAGCGTTTCGGAGCTCCGTTTTTGTCCTCGCGATTCTCTTGTCTTCTGCCATAACGACAGTATAACACAAAGAATTTCCAAAATCAACAAAAAACAAAAATTTGCGGGAGGCATATTTTTCAAAAGTTATCAGAAAGTTATCCTCAAACGAGTGGATAACTTTTCGACTTATCCACAGAAAACGGTGGAAAGAGGATGTGGAAAAGACAAGGTCAAAAAAAGTTATCAACACATAAAGTTGATATTGACACGTCTATGCACAAAACAAGGCGTTTTTCCACAAAATTCGACAAAAAAAGAGGAGATATCCACAGGGGCGGGCGAATAAATTAAAAAAGTTATCAACACTCAAAAAAATATGCACAAGAGGTAAAAAACGCTTGACGAACGGGAAAAAAACTACTATAATAGACGCACAAACAACAAAAGCGCATCGTTAGCTCAGCTGGATAGAGCGTTGGTCTACGGAACCAAAGGCCAGGGGTTCGAATCCCTTACGTTGCACCAAACCGAGGGTAAGGGCGCATTTTGCGCCCTTTTTTCGTGGTCGGCTTTCGTGCGGGAGCCCACTTTTTGGGCGCGGAAAGTGTGTGTTGGTTGAGCAGAACCCCTTTTCCGCACGTTCGCATATGGCGATTTGATTTTCCCGTGAAACGGATAGGGCGGTTTTGTCCCCTGTAAGCGCAACGAGAGCCCGCATCGAAGGATGCGGGCTCTTTCCCTGCGATCGGGAAGCGGTCCGGATTTTTTGCAGAGAGCGGCGCCGCGCTCGTTTGCCGCACATCGGATGCAAAGCATTGTTGCGCCGCGCTCGTTTGCCCGATATCGTTTATTTCCGCCGTTTGTTGAGAATGAAACAGATCGCAAAGAGCAGCAGGGCGATCGCCGCAGCGATGAGAAATACGATCAGCTGTTCGAGCGAACTCAGTCCGTGCAGCATCACAAAGGCGATGATCACCGCAAGTATCAGCGGATAGGTGCAAAACAACAGCAGATTGATGTGCTTTTTGTCAAGATCGGTGCGCGCAGAATATCTGACCGACAGAACGTTCCTTTTTACAAGAAAGAATACAATTGCCGCAATTTCGCAGAGCGCGCCGAGCGCCATCAGCGCGTACGCCGCAGCGGCAAGCGAGCCGTCTCCGTAATAATATACCCTGTCCAAAACGATTCTGCCGCCGACGACAAACGCCGCCGCGACAAACTGCAGCGCCATGGTTACGATGCAGGAATTTTTGTAAGCGGCGGAGGCTTCCCGACGGGTCGCGTCGTCGATCTGCGCCGCCGTGTCGCTTTCTCTCAAAAGCTCGTCGCACGATAGTTCCAGCACGTCGGCGAGCCGTGCCAGAAGGGAAGTGTCGGGAAGGCTCCTGCCCGTCTCCCATTTGGAAACAACTTTGTCGGAGATATTTAATTTTTCGGCGAGCTGTTGCTGCGTCATGCCGAGTTCCTTTCGCCTTTTTACAATCAGGTCTTTCATTGCAATTACCTCGCTTTTTGAACAATATGATAGCAGAATCGCGCCAGAAAGTAAAGCGCGGAAGGGTGGGAGACTGCTCTCCGATTCGTAGAATCGCCGCTCCGATCGGGAGAGCGCCGTCCTCCCCTCCGCGCGCCCCGCGTCTCTGCCCGAAGCGTAAAGCAGTTTTCCGTGTTTTGGCTTGCGACGAGGAAATAGTTTGACCGTTTTGAAAAAACTGAAATCAATTATTAAAAAATATAACTTTTTTTGAAATAATAGTGCATTTTTCTTTTTTTATATGTTATAATCAAATCGTATCATGACTTGCGAGGTGCCGAAATGAACGAGATATTTCAATCGGACGAGATCAAAAAATACGAGGAGGCCTATCGTTCGAAGGAGAATGCGCGTGCGGAAGAATGTTTCCGAAGCGCAGAACTGTATCGCGCGTCCGAGTTCAATGCCGTCGAGATCGAAGCCAACAGGGCGAGAAACGAGGCGCGGCGAAAACGGATGCGCCGAGAGCGCTCTCTGATCGGCACGCTCGTCACGGCGGTCGGCTCCGCGGCGGGTGCGGTGGTGATCGTCGCCGCCGTCATTCTGATGTCGCTCGTGCAGGTCACGCTTCTCTCGTTTGCCGCCACCATGGACAGTCTGCAGTTCCGTTTTCGGCTCGAACAGCCCGAAGGGACGTCGCTCACGGCTTGTCTGAGTGCGGGTGGCGAGCGTCTGGAGGCGGCGCTCCCGAGCGGCGAGGGGGAGTATGTGCTCTCCTTCGACGCATTGGCGGAAGACACGGAATATTTGCTGGAAGTGTCCGATCAGGACGGAAACATACATTTTTCGGGTGTCTATCGTACCCAAGCCGCGCCGCTTCGCCCCCTTCTCCTTTCGGAACAGGTGACCGCCGACGGCATTTCGCTGTTCTTTGACGAG
>CALVME010000019.1 GCA_944342055.1 uncultured Clostridia bacterium
GAAATCCGCCCGTTCGCCGTTCAGCGTGAGCCCGGTCAGCGTCACGCTGTCCGCCCCAATCTCTTCGATCGTCCCGACAAGTTCATATTCGCCTGCCGCAAAGGAAAAGACAGAGGTGCGCGCCCGCGCAAGCGAAAAAGAACAGACACCGAAGGCAAACAGCGCGCAAAGCGCAAGCCAGAGCGCGAGATCCCGGCGCAAAAACGGCAGAGAAACGATCGGAAACAGCAAGAACACCGCGTTTCCGTCCGTCAGAGCGATGCCCGCGGCAAAAAACACCGCCGCGAGCACCGGGCTCCTCAAATTTGCAAAACGAAGGCGAACATACAGCGCATCCATCTCAAGATAGCATCACGCGGCCCGCGACGGAACGCAGAAAAAGACCGCGCTTTTCTCCCTCCTCGATACAGTCTTCCAAAAATCCTATCATCTTGCCGCGATACGGGATGCGAAGCTCGTCGCAGAGCATATGGAACAGCTCCTCCTTGGGGAGGGCGATCCTGTTCTCCAGAATGCAGCCCGTGAGCGCAAACACGTCGTAAGGCGTGACGATGGGCATCCCCGTCTCCGTGACGCGGTATCTTCCGCCGTGCAGGCACCTGTCGTTGAGCCTGTAATAGACCCTGCCCAACAGTTTTTCCCGCTTGAAGGGGCTCTCCGCGAGCAATCCCTCCACCTTTTGCCGCACCCGTTCCCCTTTGACGCCGTATGCCTCCATACAGCGGAACGCGACGACGTTGCCTGCGACGGGCTCCTCCTGCGCGACGATCTTTTTACAGACGGCGAGGATCTCCTTGTCGTTCTCCCCGCTCATGAAGAAGGATTCGTCCTGCTTGTCGAGCGAGAGAGAGGCGGTCTTATAGAGGTGACGGCTGCGCAACACGTTGGCGCGCCGATTGCCCGCGCCCGTGAGCTTGTCCAAAAGTTCGCGCAGCCGCCTGACTTCGCGCTTGGGGTTGGAATAGTACGACTCCGCACACACCCGCGCGATGTTCCAGTCCGCGCGGCGCAGCGTCTGAGGCTGTAAAATGCAGGTGTCGTAGACGGCTCCCTGCCTCTCGCTCAGAATGCCGAGAAGGAAGCGGTCGGGATGCCTGGGATCGACGACGCCGACGTCGATCTTGAAGGAAGACGCCCCCACGTCGTAGCGGCATTCGTAGCCGTATGCCGCGAGATCCGCCGCGAGGAACCTGCCGATCCCCGCGCTCGGCGCCGCGTTCGCGGGAGAGATCGCGAGGGAAACTCTGCCCCGTTGGGCGAACTCCAAAAATCCCTTGAGCCCAGCCACCCCGCGCGAAGAAGTCTTGGAAAGATCGATCATCGCCGAGGTCATGGAGGCGAACAGCACCATCTCTTCCCGCGCGCGGGAGACGGCGACGTTGAGCCGTCGCCAGCCGCCCGCCTGGTTGAGCGGCCCGAAGTTGAGCGAAATTTTGCCGTTGCGGTCGGGGCCGTAGCAGACGGAGAAGAGAATGACGGCGCGCTCGTCGCCCTGTACGTTTTCGAGATTTTTAACGAAGACGGGCTCTTCCCTGTCGTATGCCGCCTCTTCGAGCTTGTTCGAGACGATCGCCTTGTTCAGAAGGCGTTCGATGTAATCTTTCTGCACCGAACTGAACGTCACGACGCCGATGCTGAGTTTGGAGAGAGAAGGATCCTGCAGCCGCCGCACGACCTCTGCGACGAGCGCCTCCGCCTCCGCCTTGTTGCGCTTGGTAAATCCCTTGTCGTAAACGCCGTCCGAGACGAGATGAAAGCGCACTCGGCTCTCCATGCCGTCGGGAGAAGGAAAGGTGCAGAGCCTGCCCTGATAGTATGCCGCATTCGAAAAGGCGATGAGGCTCTCATGGCGGGAGCGATAATGCCACACGAGGTGTCTCTGCGGCATGCCCGCGGCGAGCGCGTCGTCTAAGATGCTTTCAAGGTCTTCGTTTTCGAGGTTTTCCTCGTCGATATAACCGGAAGAAAAGAAGGAAGTGGGCGGAAGCTGATTGGGGTCTCCCACGATGATCGCGCTCTTCGCCCTGCCCAAAGACCCGATCGCCTCCGCCGTGGGAAGCTGAGACGCCTCGTCAAAGATGACGAGATCGAAGATCTGTTCCGCGGGCAGGAACTGCGCGACGGTCGTCGGGCTCATGAGCATACAAGGCGCGACGCGGCGCAACAGCTCGGGGAAGCGCGTGAACACCGACTTTAAGCCGACGTTCCTTCCCTTGCCCATGCGTTTGAAGTTCATGACTTCCACGCTCACGGGAGAATCTCCCCCCAGCTCGGAAAGTCTCGCACACAGCTTTCCGCGCAAGTACGACTTCGTGCGGGTGCGGTAATTTTCCGCAAGCTCTTTCAGAAGGGCGATCTTCTCGTCGAGCACCGCCTGCGAAAATCCCGCGAGGATGGGATCGCCCGTCAAAAACGTCGAGAGGAAGTTGCGGTAGACGTGTTTTTCAAAGCAGGAGACGATGTTGCCGCTGTCCACCTTGCCGCTCTCGAGCGCGTCCACCATAAATCCGAGTCCGCCCTCCCTGAGATCCGCCGCCGTCTTTTTGTAGCGGCACCAGCCCGCGAGCTTGTCGAGATTGTTGAGCAGAAACGAGGCTTTTTCGGAAAAATAGGAGAACAGATCGTCCGTGTTGATCTTGCTCTCGTCGATTTTCGCCGCCCGGCAAAACAGGCGCACCGCTTCGTCAAAGCCATCCGCCGCGCGCATGACCCCGCCCAACACCGAGCGCGTGCTGCCGCCGACGGTACGCGCGCACATGCTGTTAAAGGTATCCGCGTCGTAATCGAGGAACACTTCCCTGCACTGCGCATGCAGCGCACGCAGGTCTTTCAGATAAGCGTCGCGCTGCGTCAGATCCAGAGCGCCGTCTCTTCGGAACAGCATGGCGCTTGCGGGAGCGTATTTGCGGATCATTTCACACTGACGCTCGATCGAGACGAGCACCTCCAGATATTTTTTGTACTCCCCGTAGGGTATTTTTTCCGCGCTGACGCGGTCGAGCTTCTTGATGACGGCGCGCACGGGTCTTTCAAAGATCGAGCTGTCGTCCCAGTTTTCGAGCGCCCTCTCCAGCGCATCGCATTCATCTTCGATGTCGACGAGCTTTCTGCACTTCGCAAAGTAGAACGCAAAATTTTCGTCGAGCGTCAGATTGGCGCGGAAAAACTGCTGGAACTCCTCTTCGGGAAGGGAAAAATACTCCCGAAGCTTGCCTTCATACAGCGTCTTTGCGATCTCGCGCAGCTTTCTGAGCTTCTCCGCCGTCACCACACTGACCGTCTGGCGGTATTCCAGCGTAAAGAGGCGCAGGTATTCCTTGAGGTGCGCGATCTCTGCAAGGAGCGCCTTGCCCGCGCAGTACACTTCGTCCTTGGTCTCCGCGGAAAAGGAATCAAGGTTGACGTTTTCAAAGGGTACGTTGCTCACGCCGCCGCAGTCCTTCGCCGCATACGCAGCAGAGAGCAACAGCTCTTCGCATCGCTCGATCTTGCGCTTTGTCAGCGTATCGTAAAATACGCTGTCGATGCCGAGGATGTCCGGCGCGTCCTTGTTCGCCAGATAGCGCACGATGCCGCCGTACACCGAAACGCCGATGCGCCTCTCCTTGTGCATGGCGTCGACGACGCGCTTGATGTCCCGCTCCACGCGGCTCACGCGCTCCCCGTCCGCCTCGAACGAATCGTCCCCGCGGTCGGAAAGCTCCATGGTCGCCTCGATCTTTCTTAAGATCTCCCCTTTGTCCGCGCGGGAGGAGTGCAGTTCGAGGCAGAAATCGCCGATCCCTATCCTCTCGAGCCGCCTCTGCACGACGGAAAGAGCAGCCTGTTTTTCCGCGACGAACAGCACGCGCTTGCCCTTGCTCAGCGCGTTTGCGATCATATTTGTGATCGTCTGGCTCTTACCCGTGCCCGGAGGACCGTGCAGGACGAAGGAAGCCCCCGTTCCCGACAGCGCCACCGCGCCGAACTGCGACTCGTCCGCGACGAGCGGCGTCAGCACTTCGAAGGGCTCGTACTCCTCCCGACTGCGCGTCTCCGCTTTCTGCTCCGCCATCGGCCTGCGATCGAGGAGCGCAGAGACGACTTCGGAGCGACGGAAGGCTTCGATGTTGCGGCGCACGTCATTCCACATAAAGTAGCGCGTAAAGGAAAACACGGAGAGATAGACGCTTTCGTCCACCTTCCAGCCCTTCATGTCCGCGATCTCCGAGCGCACCATCGCCAGTATCTCCGAAAGGCGAAGCCCTTCGAGGCTGTTGTCCAGCCCTCGGATGTCTATGTTGTGTTCCTGTTTCAGATATTCGAGCAGCGTCGTATTGACCTGCAGGGAATCTTTCGTCGTCTCGATCGTGTAGCGCGTGTTGCCCTTATTCTTGCCGATGCGCACGGGAAAGAGCAGCAGCGGCGCGCGCAGTTCGTTCCCCGCCGCGACATAGCGCAAAAAGCCGAGCGCGAGATAGATGAGATTGCCGCCGCTCTCCTCGTCCGCCTCCCTGCCCTTGCGCACGATGCGCGAAACGGTCTCCGCAAGCTCGTCTTCCGCCATCAGGGAACGGACCGCCCCTCCCGCAAGCTCCAGCTCGACGAGTTCCGCGACGTTCTTCTTGCCCGAAAGCGTGCGCCGCATCTCCTCGTCCGAAGGGACGAGCGCAAGGCTGCCCTTCTCCGCACATCCCACATAGAAGGCATCCAGCCCGCAGGAAAGCAGAGGAACGGCGTTGCGCTTCTCGTTGAAATGCAACAGAGGATTTTTGAAGGACAGATCGAGAAGCCGCCGCTCCCACTGTTTGTTCTTGGGGAGTTTTGCGTCGATGGACAGGCGCACGTCCGAGATCTCGGCGGGCGCCTCGTCCTCGCTCAGCGCCTCGGCGGTGAGCAGTTCGTATTTCTCTCCCTCGCCGCGCTTGACGGGGAGCGGAAAGTATCCGCCCAGCCGCGCCCTGCGCACATCGAGGCAGTATTCGTAAGCTCCCTCTCTGAGGCTCGCGCCAAACCGCGCGCAAGCCGTCGCAAAGCTCCCTTCGCTGTCCGCAAAGAGGTCTCTGCCCCGCACGAAGCAGAGATTGTTTACCCCGCTCGCCGTATAATTTTCGATGACGGAAAGGTCGTCTGTCACGGGAGAAGAGAAGCACCCTTCGTACAGCCAGACGCCGACCGCCGCCTCTTTGCCGAGGAGCAGAAGCGGGTGCAGTTCCGCCGTCTCAAGGTGCGAAGCGACGAGCAGACAGACGTCGAGTTCGGTGAAAACGTCGCCCTCAGAAGAGATGAGCAGCGGCTGAGACAGATCTGCCTCCTTTCGGCGCAGGTCCTCCTTCTTGACCGCCGCATAAATGGCGGCAAACTGCTTGAGCGGGACGTTTTTGTTGCGCTCGTAGCCATTGAATTCGCCCGAAAGTCCCCAGCCCCTGAGGGTATCCGCGGCGGCGGCAAGCGCCCTCCTCGAACGAGCGAGGCGGGGACGGATCATGCCGCAGAGCAGCTCCGCCCGCGACTGCACGCCCGCATAATAATCATAAGGCAGGACAGTGAACGTATGCTCCGCCGCGCAGAGCGTCTCTTCCCCCTTCGCCGCCCGCACGGTCACCTTGCAGGAGATCGCCTCCGTCAGGGAAGACAGCCGCACGGGGTTGAGAAGCTGTGCCGTGTCGATCTCCACTCCCCCCTCGAAGGGAACGGAGGGAATGTGCTGTTCGTTCGCCGCGAGCAGGGAACCGTCGTCCGAAAAAGTGACCGTCACCCCTTCGACGGCTTCCGCGTGCGCGTTGGAAAGCACCGCTTTCGTGAAAAGCGGCGCTCCGTACGCATAATCTGCGTAAGTAACGTATTGTCTGCCTTCCAAAAGGAAAGAAAGGGCATCTTTGAGCGGCTGTTTTTTCTTCATAACTGCATTATACAATAAACTCCTTCTTTTTTCAAGATTCTATGGAGAATAAGTTAGATGATTGCCCTTTTTTTCGCATTTTATACCAAAAGGGCGAAGCCGAAGCTTCGCCCTTTTCTCTCCGAACGTCTCGTTCCGAACGTTCGTCAACGCAACGCGATCTTCAGGCGGAACGCGAGGGAGTCGAGGATCTTCTTGACGAACTTATCCACGCCCTCCGGCGTGAACGCCTTTTCCTCCGGCGTAAACGTCAGCGTGAACGCCATGCTCTTTTTGCCTGCACCGATCTGTTCGCTCCTGTACACGTCGAACAGTCTGACTTCCGTCACCGCCTTGCAGGCGTGCAGGATGACTTCCTCCACTTCGCCGCAGGTGACAGACTCGTCCGCGACGAGCGCGAGGTCGCGCTTCACGACGGGGAACTTGGGAAGCGGCGCGAAGCGCATGGGCGCCGCCGCCTTCTTTGCGAGGGGCGCGTAATCGAGCTCGGCGAGGTACACCTTCTTTTCGATCGCAAGATCCGCCGCGATGTCGGGCGCAAGTTCGCCGATGTAACCTACCTCCTTTTCGCCGCACCAAAGGCGCGCCGTGGCGCCGGGGTGCAGGAAGGATACGCTGTCCGCGCGATAGGTGAGTCTGACGTTGCAGGCGGCGGCGACGGCGTCGAGCGCCCCCTTCAGGTCAAAGAAATCCCCTTCTCCCCAAAGTCCCATGACGATGTGCGGGCGCTCTTCGGGCTGCTCCGTCAGCGGCAGAGATTTTGCGAGATAGACGTTCGCATACTCGTAAAGTTTGCCGCTCTCGTTGCCGCGGCGGACGTTGCGGACGACATTTTCGATCATGGACGGCGCCAAAATCGTGCGCAGGGCGGACAGATCTTCGCCGATCGGGTTGAGGATGCGGATCGCCTTGCGCTCGGGCGCGTCCTGAGGCAGGCGCAAGAAATCGAAGCTCTTGGGCGAATAGAAAGAGTAATTCACTGCCTCGTGATAGCCCTGCATCCTGAGCGCGCGCTTGACGCGTCCGATCGCCTTTTGCGCATCGTTCAAGCCGCCCTGGGTGATCTGCGCCGCCTTAAGGAAGGTGGGATGAATGTGATCGTAGCCGTACATGCGGATGATCTCCTCCGCGATGTCGGGATAGCCGTCGACGTCGTCTCGATAAGCGGGAACGACGAGTTCGAGCGCGTCTCCCTCCGCCTTGACGGAGAACTGCAGGCTTTCCAAAATGGAGACCATCTCTTCGGTCGGCACGGTGATGCCGAGAAGCGCGTTGATCTTGTTCACGCTGACCGTGAGCGGCCTTCCCTTGCTGTCCGCAGGATTTGCGTCGATGTCGATGTGCGTGGAGGAGACGACGCCGCAGTCGAGCTCCTCGATGAGGTGAAGCGCGCGCTTCATGCCGTATTCCGTGGTGTATTCGTCCACGCCCTTTTCAAAGCGGGCGCTCGAATCAGTCTTCTGCCCGAGCGCACGGGAGGTCTTTCTCACGCTGTCGCGCGCGAACTTCGCCGCCTCGAAGAGCACGGCGGAAGTCCCCTCCTTGATGCCGCTGTTCTTGCCGCCCATGACGCCCGCGAGCGCGACGGGCTTCTCTCCGTCGCAGATGACGAGATTGTTCGGGGAGAGAGTGAACTCCTTCTCGTCGAGGGTGACGATCTTTTCTCCCTGCGCCGCGCGGCGGACGACGATCTTGCCGCCCGCAATGTCGGCGACGTCAAACGCGTGCATGGGCTGTCCCATCTCCAAAAGGACAAAGTTGGTGATGTCCACGATGTTGGAGATCGAGCGGATGCCGCAGAGCGCGAGGCGCTTTCTCATCCACGCGGGAGACTGCCCGATGCGGATGGACGAAACGTAATGCCCGATGTAGCGGGGACAGAGATCAGGCGCCTGCACGGCGATTTGAATATCCGCCGCGACGGGGTGCTCCGTGTAAGAAAAATCGGGCAATCTGAGCGGCTTTTTGAGCACCGCCGCCACTTCGCGCGCGATGCCCAGAACGCTCTGACAGTCGGGGCGGTTCGCCGTGACCGCGATGTCAAAGATGTAATCGTCGAGCCCGACCACCTTGCGGACGTCCTCGCCCACGGGCGTATCTTCCGCGAGAATGAGGATGCCGTACACGTCGGCGCCCGGATAATAATCCTCGTTGATGCCGAGCTCCTCGCCCGAGCAGAGCATGCCCTGCGAGTCCTCGCCGCGCATCTTGCCCGCCTTGATCTTCATCGTCGCGCCCTCGTGCAGGACGGTCGCGCCGTCCGTCGCCACGGGCACCTTCGCGCCTTCGAATACGTTCGTCGCCGCCGTGCAGATCTGCAAGGTGCCGTGGGTTCCGCAATCGACGACGCAGATCTGGAGTTTGTCCGCATTCGGGTGCTTATAGATCTTCTCGATGCGTCCGACGACGACTTTTTCCACGTCCTTGCCCAGATAGATCAGTTCTTCCACTTCAAAGCCGCAGGAGAACAGCTTTTCCTGCAATTCCTGCGCAGTCACGTCGATGTCGACGTAATCTTTCAACCAACTGAACGGTACTTTCATCTCTGTCCTCCTCAATCCTTGAACTGTTTCAAAAATCTGACGTCGTTTTCAAAGAGCATCTTCATGTTGTTGATGCCGTACTTGAGCATCGCAATCCGCTCGATGCCCATGCCGAAGGCGAAGCCCGTGTATTCGTCGGGATCGATGCCGCAGTTTTCAAGGACGCGGCGGTTTACCATGCCCGCGCCGAGCACTTCGATCCAGCCCGTACCCTTGCACAGGCGGCAGCCCTTGCCGCCGCACTCAAAGCAGCTGACGTCCACTTCGACGGAAGGCTCCGTAAACGGGAAGTAAGACGGGCGCAGGCGCGTCTTGACGTTGTCCGAGAAGATCTTCTTCGCGAACACTTCCAAACTGCCCTGCAGATCGCAGAGCGTGATGCCCTTGTCCACGACGAGTCCCTCCATCTGCGAGAACATGGGAGAGTGCGTCGCGTCGTCGTCCGAACGGAATACCGTGCCTGGGCGCAGTGTCTTGATGGGCGGCTTTGTATTCTCCATGGCTCTGATCTGTCCCGCCGAAGTGGGCGTGCGGAGCGGGTACTCTTCGGAAAGGTAGAAGGTATCCTGCATGTCGCGCGCGGGGTGATCTTTGGGGGTGTTGAGCGCCGTGAAGTTGTAATAATCGTTCTCGATCTCGGGTCCCTCGAAAATCTCAAATCCCATGCCCGCGAAGATGTCGATGAGTTCGTTCTTTACGAGCGTGTTGGGATGCACGCCGCCGACCTGCGCGCTCCTGCCCGGCGCGGTGACGTCGATCTTTTCCTTTTCGTAGCGGCGCTGAAGTTCGATCTGCTTGATCTCCTCCTCCGCCGCCTCGAACTTTGTCTCCGCTTCGTTTCTCAGCTCGTTGATCTTCTTGCCGACTTCCGGGCGTTCCTCCGCGGGAACGTCGCGCATGGATTTCAGGAGCGCCGTGATCGCGCCCGCGCGCCCGAGAAACTGCATTTTGAGTTCGTAGAGCGCCTTGCTGTCTCTGACTTTTGCAAGCGAATCGTTCATCTGCGCTCTCAGTTCATCGATCTTCTGTTGCATTTTGCACCTCCGAAAAAAATAAAGCGCCCCATGCTTCGCATAGGGCGCCTGTGACGCTGTACCACCTAAGTTCGCAAAAGCGCAAAGCGCCCTTGCCTCTTGCATCGATAACGGGATGACCCGATTTTTCTTACTTCTGTGTTCGGAAAAACAGCTCGAAAGGGAATACCGCAACCGTCTTTCGGGGGAACCTTGCAGCCGTGTCCGGATTCCCCTCTCTGTCGAAAGCGCCTGGTGCGTCTGTCTTTGTCAACGCTTTGTGTCTATTATAATGCCATTTTGCGGGAAAGTCAACTGTTTTTCGGGCTCAGCGTAACAAATCGCGCAGGATGGCGTCCGCTTTTGCGACGTCCGCCTTGCCCCGAGAACCCTTCATGACAAACCCGTAGAGGGAGTTGATCGCCTTTTCTTTGCCGCCTTTGAAATCTTCCGCCGCCTTCGGATTCGCCGCGATCGCCCCCTTGCAGAGCGAGAGGAGCTCCTCATCCGAGAGTCCCGCAAGGTCTTCCGCCTTCACATAGGCGGAGACGGGCTCGCCGCTCTCCAGCATCTTCAAAAGCACGTTATTTGCCTTGCTCGCGTTCAGTTTGCCCCCGTCGACGTAAGCGACGAGCGCGGAGAGCTCCTTCGCGGGGACGCGGATGGCAAAGTTCTCCTTCTCTTCCTCCGTCCTGAGGGTGGAATAGATCGCGCCGACGATCATGTTGCTCGCGACGCGCGCCGAAGCCCCGAGCGAGATCGCCTCTTCGAAGTAGCGTGCGACGTTCTTGTACGGATAGATGAGTTTCGCGTTCGCCTCGGACACGCCGAGCTCGGCGATATAGCGGCGGAGCTTTTCGGTCGGCAGCTCGGGAAGGCTCAAACGAATCTCTTCGATGGTCTCCTCCGAAATGCGCACCGCGGGAATGTCCGGCTCCGGGAAATAGCGGTAGTCCTGCGCGTCCTCTTTGCCGCGCATCTTCGACGTGGTGTTGTCGTTCTCGTTGTAGCGGAGCGTCGCCTGTTCGATCTCCCCGCCCGCGTCCAAAATTTCCGCCTGACGCTCATACTCGTAAGCCATCGCCTTGACGATGAACGAGGGCGAACTCATGTTCTTGATCTCCGTGCGCGTGCCGAATTCCTTGCTCCCGACGGGGCGCAGGGAGATGTTGACGTCCGCGCGCATGGAGCCTTCCTGCATCTTGCAGTCGGAGACGCCGATGTAGCGCATGATGAGCTGAAGCTTTTCGAGATACTCCTTCGCCTCTTCGGGGGAGGAGATGTCGGGCTCCGACACGATCTCGATGAGCGGCACGCCGCCGCGGTTGTAATCGACGAAGGTAAACCCGCCCTCATGCACGAGTTTGCCCGCGTCCTCTTCGATGTGGATGCGCGTGATGCCGATGCGCTTGCCGCTGTCGAGCTCGACGTAGCCGTGTTCACACACGGGCTCGTCAAACTGCGAGATCTGATACGCCTTCGGCAGGTCGGGATAGCAATAGTTCTTTCTGTCCATATGCGTCACGCGGTTGATCGCACAGTGCGTCGCCAGCCCCGCGCGGATGGCGTATTCCACCACCTTGCGGTTCAATACGGGCAGTGCGCCGGGCATGCCCGTGCAGACGGGACAGCAATGCGTGTTCGGCTCGCCGCCGAACGCCGTCGTGCAGGAACAGAATATTTTGGTCTTTGTGGAGAGTTCCACATGCGTCTCAAGTCCGGATACCAGTTCGTATTTCATACCCTGACGCCTCCTTCCGCTTCGCCGACGGGCTCCGCGCAATTTTCATAAGCATACGCCGCGCGCAGGATCGTCGCCTCGTCGAACTTCCTGCCGATGAGCTGCATGCCCACGGGCATGCCGTCCGCATCCTTGCCGCAGGGCAGAGAGACGGCGGGAAGCCCCGCAATGTTCACGGGAACGGTGCAGATGTCCGAAAGATACATTTCGATGCGGTTTTTGCCCGTATAGCCGAGCGGGAACGCCGTATTCGGGACGGTCGGCGCGAGCAGGACGTCGCAGGAAGCAAACGCCTCCGCAAAAGATGCCGTGATGCTCGCGCGCAGCTTGCACGCCTTTTTGTAGTAGGCGTCATAATATCCCGCGGAGAGCACATAGGTGCCGAGCATGATGCGCCGCTGCACCTCCTTGCCGAACCCTTCCGTGCGCGTCTTGCAGATCATGTCGTCCACGCTGTCATACTTTTCGGCGCGGTATCCGAAGCGGATGCCGT
>CALVME010000020.1 GCA_944342055.1 uncultured Clostridia bacterium
CGGTTGCGCTTTTTGTAAAACCTCGCCGCCTGTTCCGATTGAATCTGATCGTAAAGAACGTCATAGCGAGAGGAGCGCTCGAAATAATCGAGATACGCAGGATACTTTCCACCGTGCGCCCGCGTAAAATTGCTCTTCGTCGCCTGTATGGTGGGCGATATCTGCACGCAATTGATGTTGCCGGGTTCGATCTTTGCCTGCATCAGAAAATTCAGCACGCCGTCGATCTCTTGGCAAATGATGCCCAGATACCCGATCTCGGGTTGCAGGATGATGGGCTGTTCTTTGACGAACTCGTCGTTCTCGAACATCCGCATCCCTTTGACGGAAAAGAAACTTCTCTTCCGATTCAACACTTCGCCGCTGTTATCGTCATAAAACCAAAACGAACTCTCGTTGATGCTGCATTCCCTGACGCTGACGTGCGTCGTTGCGTTCAGCGTTTCGATCCACTGCAACAGATCTTCCGTCTTGTTCACGTTTCCTTCGCGGTCGTTCCAAGATCTCAGTATTTTCTGGAGATATCCTTCCATAGCCCTCCGTTTTTCTCGGCTCGGTCTGTTTTACCGGTTCCGATACATTTTTTCGTAATAATCTTTGTATTCGCCCGAAACGATGGTGCTCCACCACGCTTCGTTGGCGAGGTACCAGTCGATCGTCTTTTTGATGCCGTCGGCAAACTTCGTCTCGGGAAGCCACCCCAGCTCGCGGTGTATCTTGGACGGATCGATGGCGTAGCGCATGTCGTGCCCTTTGCGGTCAGCCACATACGAGATGAGGCTTTCAGGCTTGCGGAGATGACGGCAAATGAGCTTGACGATGTCTATGTTCTTCATCTCGTTGTGTCCGCCGATGTTATATACTTCTCCGACCTTTCCCTTGCGGATGATGAGATCGATCGCCTTGCAATGATCCTCCACATACAGCCAGTCGCGCACGTTCTGACCGTTGCCGTAAACGGGAAGGGGCTGATCGTGCAAGGCGTTGATGATCATAAGCGGGATCAGCTTCTCGGGGAAATGATACGGTCCGTAGTTGTTGGAGCAGCGGCTGATCGTCACAGGCAGCCCGTAGGTGCGGTGATACGCCTGCACGAGCAGATCTGCCGAAGCCTTCGAAGCGCTGTACGGGCTGCTCGTATGAATGGGCGTCTCCTCCGTAAAGAAGAGATCGGGGCGATCGAGGGGCAGGTCTCCGTAAACTTCGTCCGTCGAGACCTGATGATAACGCGCGATCCCGTATTTGCGGCAGGCGTCCATCATCACTTGCGTGCCCAGCACGTTGGTGCGCAAAAAGATCTCAGGATCCTCGATGGAGCGATCGACATGGCTCTCCGCCGCGAAATTCACGACGACGTCAGGCCGCTCCGCATTGAAAATGTCGTAAATTGCCGCTCTGTCGCAAATATTCGTCTTATAAAATTTAAAATTCGGACGTTTGAGCGCATCCGCCAGTGTAGAGAGATTGCCCGCATAGGTCAGGCAGTCGACACATACGATCTGATCTTCGGGATGATTCCCGAGCATATGGTAGATAAAATTGGAACCGATAAAGCCGGCACCGCCCGTCACAAGAACTTTCATCTTTCTCTCCTCAATGAATGATTTTTCCCTCTATTACCTGTCTTAAATGTTCCCCGTACAGCGATTTGCCGTAATTATTCGCCGCTTCGAGCAGTTGTTCCCGCGTGATCCAGCCGTTTCTGTATGCGATCTCCTCAGGGGCGGAAATGATGACGCTCTGCCGCTTCTGCATCATCTGTACAAACATAGACGCTTCCGCCAAGCTGTCGACGGTGCCCGTATCGAGCCAGGCAAATCCTCTGCCGAACAGCTGCACGTTCAGTTGTCCGTCCTTGAGATACATTTCGTTCAGAGCCGTGATTTCCAGCTCGCCGCGCGGGGACGGCTTCACTTCTGCCGCCAGATCGGAGACCCCGGCAGGATAAAAGTAAAGTCCGGTCACCGCATAGTTGCTTTTTGGCGCTTTCGGTTTTTCCTCAATGGAAACGGCTTTCCCGTTTTCGTCGAATTCGACCACGCCGAATCGCTCGGGATCGTTCACGTAGTAACCGAAAACGGTGGCTTGTCCGCGCTCTTCCGCATTGAAGACCGCTTCTTTGAGCGCCTTTTTGAACCCGTTCCCATAAAAAATGTTGTCACCGAGCACCATTGCGCAAGCGTCGTCGCCGATGAATTCTCTGCCCGGCAAAAAAGCCTGCGCCAGACCGTCCGGGGAAGGCTGTACCTGGTAGGAGAGCCTGACGCCGTATCTCGTTCCGTCTCCCAGGAGCCGCTGAAAATTCGGAAGATCCTGCGGCGTCGAAATGATCAATATCTCCGAGATCCCCGCCAGCATCAGCGTGGAAAGCGGATAAAATATCATCGGTTTGTCGTAAATCGGCAACAGCTGTTTGCTCGTCACCAAAGTAAGCGGATACAGTCTCGTACCCGCGCCTCCCGCCAATACGATACCCTTCATAAAATGCCTCTTCTCCTTCGGCTATAAATTCAATTTCCGCTTTATACGACGAAAAAACGATCGACAAATACGCAGAACGCTCTTTCCTCGAAAAATTTTTTGTCTGTTTTGCCGCTTGCACTCAGAGATACGCTCCCCAAAGCGTACGGCGGATCGCCTTGCCGCAATCGAAGCGCCTGATCTCTCCCCGCAAAAACGACTCCATGCACTTTTGCAACGACTCGCAAGCGCCTGCCCCGAACCGCTCGCGCAATCGTTCGACCGCTTCCCCGTAACGAGGTCTGCGATTTGTCATATTATGGGAATCCGAGCCGAGACAGTGCGCCTGTCCGTGTTCGACGATGGCATAGACGAGGGGATCGTTCGCGATCAGCGAATCGCAATTGATCTGGATCGCACATCCCCTTTCGATCAGATTTGTAAGCAACGCGGGTTTTTTCTGACGGCGGGATACAGCCCCGCATGCGCGATGACGGGTATCAGCTCGTTCTGCAGCGACCCGTCGAGCCTGTCAAAGAGCCGCGGCTCCCATTCTTTCTCGAAAGACAGCTCCGTCAGAATATAGGGAGTGCCCTCAATCGCGAGGGCTCTCAATTTTCTCAAATCGGAATCCGCGCAGGTACAGACGTTGCATTCGCACGCTCTCGCTGCCGTCGTCGATGCCGGGCAAAATGTGTGTATGAAAATCGATCGTTCCTTCCTTACAATGCGACGCGACGCCGACTCTCGTTCACTCGCCGCTTCTGTCAAAAATCACCATATAAGCTCCCTTGAATATGATCTTCAAGTCAAGCCAAAAGCTCTGTTTCCGAATGTATTCTATGTCCAGATTGACCCACTCGTCGAAAGAGAGAGAATTTCTGTTTTTCCGGATTTGCCAAAGGCACAAAAGCCCGCCTTTGACGTCGAGCCGATGCATCTGGTAGGGAGTATAAGCGTCCACCTCGTCCGGAAGCGGAGATCTCGGTCCGACGACGCTCAGCTTGCCGCGGAACACGTCCCAAAGCTGCAAAAGTTCGTCCAGACTGGTCTTGCGGAGAAATTTTCCGACTTTGGTGATGCGCGGATCGTTTTTCATCTTGAAAGCGGGAAAATCCGCCTCGTTCAGCCCCTTTTCGATGAGTTCCTGCTTCATTTGCTCCGCGTTCTTGCACATGGAGCGGATTTTATGAAATTTGAAATTCTTGCCGCGCGTGCCGTCTTTGTTGTTTTTGCCGACGCGCAGAGACGTATAAGTAGGATTTCCGAAATCTTCCAGCCATTTTGCGAGCAAGACGATCAAAATAAGCGGCGAGAGGACGATAAGCGCCGTGCCGGAAGCAAGGATGTCAAACGTGCGTTTTGCAAACAGATAGCACTGATAACGTGCGCCTTTCTTTGCGAAAGAAACGGTATGTTCTTCGGCGTTAAGCTCAGTATGCATGATCAAAAATCCTCTTTTGCTGTCGTTTGTCAATTCGGGCAGGCAGCAATGCGTTCCGCATGTCCTTGCGATAATTTTAATATGAAATACCCTTGATTGTCAAGTAAACGGCATTCTTTTCTAAAATAATTTTAAACCAAAAGCGCATTTGCGCTAAGTGATGACAAAAAAAGCACACATTTTGAAAGAAAAAAGACATATCGGCAAAAAATTACAGAAAAAAAGTTGAAAAAAAGTTATCGATCGGACGAATCGCAGCGGAAATCCATACCTGCCGATGATTCGACTTCAGCCCGTCACGGCTCGCATACGCGACGCGGCAGACAAGCGACAAATCCTTGCTTCGCTCCGGTCAGCCAAAGCATCTCTGTTCATCTGTTCGTCTCTGCGTGCTGTTTTGATTGTGCGGCTATGTACTCTTTGATCGCGTTCGCATTTTTCATGCCGTATCCGAATCTTCGCCCCGACGCAACGACCGCCCGTCCTGTATGCGGATTTCACGTCGCCTCATCTATGATTTGTCATAAGGTCGCTCTTTTCTTGCAAAACGACTGCGCCTTGCCGCGCTCATCGGGCGGAACGATATTGGCATATGGGTCGGGACACACTTGGCTTCCGTGATTTCTCATCGTTGCGTCGGCACGACCTCCGAAGCACGGCACACATCTCCCTTCCGCTCTCATCGCATAACAGGCTTCGCCTATATTTTGGTGCAAAAATAAAAGATGATACGAATGTACTTTATTTTGTATGTGTGAAAGTGACTGCGATGTCGGATACGCCTTTCATTGACATCCTCCGATTGCATTTTCCTGATCGGCAGGTCAGCCTTTCTCGCAAGCGAAGGCATTTTTCAAAATGCATCGTCGGAACCTCTCGTCGCCTGCGGACGATCCGCAGGCTTCAAGTAAAGATCCCCCACTAAATGAAGTGAACCCCAAAGTTTGGACAAAAAATTAAATTAAATTGCTTGGCAATGAGTTCGGTACCCAACCGGACTCATTCCTTTTAGTTTGAGAGAGATTCTCTCATTGTTCCAATAGTCAATGTATT
>CALVME010000021.1 GCA_944342055.1 uncultured Clostridia bacterium
TGTTAAAAACAGCCCGCTGATGCGGGCATAACATAAGACATGAGAAAAGGCGTGGCTTTCACGCCACGCCTGCTCTCTTTTTCAAAGGGCGCCCTTTACCAAAATTCCCTATCGGAATTGCGGTAAACCGAGGTCTTTTTTTTGCCTAAAGTATGCACATTTGCGCGATCGAAGCCGTGCGGCAGGCGAGACCGCACGGCTTCGTCAGAAAAGGGCGAAGGAAGTGCGAGGGAAGCGCGGAGAGAAGCTGTGTTGTTCGTTGAAGGCGAGCTTTTTCATACGGGCGGGCGCAAGACGGAGCGCATGGCAGAGCCGCATCCAAACGGGCGAAAAAATCCGAATCAGCTTGCGCGGAAGCAGGGGGGGCAACGGACAAAAATTGCAGATACAGCCATCATAGTTTTGCGAGAGAGAAGCGAGGGGAGATGTAAGGGATGCGAAGCCTGTTTCGGCGCGACCGCGCGAGAAAAAGGCGGACGGCGCGCCTCCATTCCCTCCAATCGGATTGCATTTTTTGGCGAGGTTTGTTATAATAGACGCATGAAAAGCATCGAACTTACCATTCATACGACGAGCGAGGGCAGCGAGCTCGTCGCAGATATCCTTTGGAACTACACGACGTTCGGCGTCGCCATCTCGGACGTGAACGACATCGTGGCGCTCTGCCGCGACAAAGATTCCCTCTACTGGGACTATATGGAGGACGACCTCGCCGACAAGATCGGCACGGAGGCGCTCGTCAAGTGCTACCTCGACCCCGAGGCAGCAAAGTCGGACGTTCCCGCCATCGAGGCGGAGCTCGCCGCAATGAAGGAGCGGAGCTGCGGAGAGATCCCCTTCGGTTCCCTCGAAGCGACGCAGCGTGAAGTGGACGGAGACGCCTGGATCGATATCTGGAAGAAGCATTTCCGCCCCATCCGCCTGGGCAGGATCGTCGTCGTGCCTGAGTGGATCGCCTACGAGCCTGCCGCGGAGGAGAAGATCGTCCTGCTCGACTCCAATATGGCGTTCGGGACTGGCGAGCACGAGACGACCTCCCTCTGCGTGGAGCTCATGCAGGATTACGTCACGCCCGACTCCGTCTGCATCGACGTGGGATGCGGAAGCGGCATCCTCGGCATCTCCGCGATCAAGCTCGGCGCGAAGAAGGCGTATCTTACGGACATCGATCCGATCGCGGTCAGCTCCGCAAACCACAACGCGAAGCTCAACGGCACGGACGAGAGGACGGTCGTCGCTCACTCCGATCTGCTGGCGGAAGCGGAGATCGTGGGCGACGTGATGTTCGCGAACATCACGGGAGAAATTCTGGTGCGCCTCGCGCCGTCCATGCCCAAAAATCTCAGGCGCGGCGGCGTGCTCATTCTGAGCGGCATCATCGAAAGCCGACTCGCCATGGTCAAAGAGGCGTTTGCCGCCGTCGGCATGGAGTTGATGCGCGAGGAGCGCAAGGGCGAGTGGTACGCCCTCGTCCTGCGTCGGAGCTGAGTATGCCGCATCGTTTTTTCATCGACGAGGCGGCGGAGGACGTCGTGCTCGAAGGCGAAGAATTCCGCCACGCCAGGGACGTCCTGCGCGTCGGCGAGGGGACGGAGATCGTCCTGCTCGACAATTCCGGTTACGAGTACCGCGGCATCGTCACAAAGGCAGACAAAAAACAGATGAGCGTGCACGTGCTCGGCAGGGAGCCGGGAACGCGGGAACCCAAGACGCAGGTGTTCCTGCTCTTCGGCTTTCTGAAGAGCGCGGACAAGAACGAATACATCGTGCAAAAGGCGGTGGAGCTCGGCGTGACGCGCATCGGCGTGTTTGCGTCCGCGTATTCCTCCGCCTATCTGAACGAGAACAAGCTCGCGCGGCTCAACAAGGTCTCTAAGGAGGCGGCGAAGCAGTGCCTACGCTCGATCGCGCCCGCAGTCGTCAGCTATCCCGATCTGGAGAGCGCGCTCGACGCGGCGACGGAGGAGAACAAGCTCTTCGCCTGCGAATTCTGTGGGGGGTCCGAAGTCGACCTTGCCGCGCTCCGCGGCTCCTGTGCGATCGTCGTCGGGAGCGAAGGCGGTTTTTCGGAGGAAGAATTCGCGCTCGCGCGGGCGAAGGGGTTCGCCGGCGTCTCGCTGGGCAGGCGCATCTTGCGCGCGGAGACCGCCGCGGTCGCACTCACGTCCGTCGTGCAATTCGCCTTGGGGGAACTCCGATGAAAGCGATTGTCTTTACGCTCGGCTGTAAGGTCAACGACTGTGAGAGCGCTTCGCTCTCCGCAGGGCTCGAAGAGATGGGCTATGAAGTTTCCTCCGAGCTCGGCTACGCCGATCTCTACATTCTCAACACCTGCGCCGTCACCAAGGAGGCGGAGGCGAAATCCCGCCAGCTCGTCGCGCGGGTGCGGCGGTACAATCCCGACGCCCCCGTCGTCGTCTGCGGCTGCGCCGCGGAAAAGGATGCGGATGCCTTTCTCAAAAAGGGCGTGCGCCTCGTCACGGGGGCGAAGCGCAAGGACCTCGTCCTCTCCGCGCTGTCCGACTGCGGCTGCGAGATCTCCGCGGACGACAAGACGTTCGAGCAGCTGCCCGATCCCAAACAGTTCAGGACGCGCGCCTATGTCAAGGTACAGGACGGGTGCAACCATTTCTGCTCTTACTGCATCATCCCGTATTTGCGCGGCAGGACGCGTTCCAAGTCGTTTGCGGAGTGCGTGCACGAAATTTTGTCCTGCCCTTCCGAGGAGATCGTGCTGACGGGGATCGATCTTTCGTCCTATCGGGACGGCGAGCGCGGGCTCGCCGCATTGACGGAGGCGATCGCCGACAGCCCTGCGCGCATCCGTTTCGGGTCTCTGGAAGTGGGCGTGGTGGACGAGGCGTTCCTGAAAGCGTGCCAAAAGGTCAGAAACTTTGCGCCGCAGTTTCACCTCTCGCTGCAGAGCGGCTCGAGCGAGGTGCTCCGCGCCATGAATCGGCACTACACGCGGGAGGACTACCTCGCGAGATGCGCCATGATCCGCTCGGCGTTTCCGAACGCGGCGATCACGACCGATCTCATCGCAGGCTTCCCCACGGAGACGGAGAAGAACTTTGAAGAATCGCTGTCGATCATAAGCGAGGCGGGATTTTCCCAGGTGCATTGCTTCGCGTATTCCCCCCGCGAGGGGACGAATGCGGCGAAGCTGAAGGACCTGCCCGCCGAAGTCAAGCGGGAGCGGCTGCATAGGCTCCTGTGCGAAGCGGAAGCGGCGAAACAGCGCTACCTGCGCGCTCAGCTGGGCAGGACACTGACGCTTCTGTGCGAAGAGAGGGAGGGCGGCGATACCGTCGGCTATACCGAAAACTATGTGCGCGCGTATCTGGCGGGGGACGCCTCCGGCATGGTGCGCGTCCGCGCGGAATCTCTGTACGAAGGCGGCGTGCGCGCCGTAAGAATCGAATAAAAAAGGAGAAACAACCATGTGCGTATTCTGTAAGATCGTCGCGGGGGAGATTCCCTCGACCAAAATGTACGAAGACGACGAGATGATCGTCATCAAGGACATCGAACCCAAGGCAAACAAGCACTATCTCTGCATCCCGAAGGAGCACTTCGCGCTCCTGTCCGAAATGGACGAAAAGCGCGCGGAGACCGTGAAACATTGCCTGAGCAAAATTCCTGCATTGCAGAAGGAGCTCGGACTGGAGAACGGCTATCGCCTGGTCATCAATCAGGGCGAGGACGCGGGGCAGACGGTGCATCACCTGCACATCCACATTCTGGGCGGAGAAATTTTGCCCTGGTGACGCATAAAGCGAAGACATTGAGGCAATAACTCCCTTGCTGTGAGGCAAGGGAGTTTTTTTATGCGTTTTTGTAAGATCGTATTGTTGTTTCTGGGATGCCTGGCGGTCTCGCTTGCACCCGTATATCTCACCGGGACGACCGTCTTTGAGGGCGGCGAAACGTACACGTTTTATCTCAATTCCAAGAGCTCGTCCGCGCAGATGGTGCGCGTGGACGGAGCGGAGAGCTGGAAAAAGCTGTTTTTGACCGATTGCGTCGGGGAGAGCGCGACGTATTCCGGGCAATGCGCGCAGGAGATCCTCTCCCGCTACCGCGCAGAGGTGCGCTTTACGGAGCGGGTCGGCGACGTTATGAGCTATTATTGTTACAGCCCGATGCTCGGGGAGGGCATCGCGCTATGCGGCAGCGAAATCAATCTGCACGTCGCCGAGAGCGCGGCGCAGACCGTCGCGGGGACGCCCGTCATCTTCGGGGGATATTGAGCGCGAAAATTTTTCAGAAAAGCCGTATAAATTTTGCCGAATGCGGCAAAAATTTACATACATTTCAGGAGGTTTTTATGAAAACTAAGTCAACGAACTCAAAACTCGGAAAGAAATTCTGGTATTATCTCGCCGTCGGGGTGGGGGTGATCGTCCTCGCCGCTTCGCTTGTGACGACCATTTTGCTTCTTTCCAAAGACGATCCGTTCCTGGAGAAGCCGACGAACGATCCCGAACTCAACAACCCCACGAACGATCCGAACGAAGATCCGAACGGTCCCGTCGCGTCGGTGCAGGACGACTTTATTTTCCCGATTGAAGCGGCGGAAGTGCTGCATACCTATGGTTTTTATTACAATCAGACGCTGAACGCTTACTACGAGCATGAGGGCATCGACTTCAAGGCGGAGGAAGGCGCGTCCGTCTGCGCGATCGCGGACGGCACAGTGGAGAGCGTCTATGTGGAGGACGTCCTGCGCGGCGGGCAGATCACCATCGTCCATGAAGACGGCGTGAAGAGCGTTTACAGCTTTGTGACCGCGGAGAGCGGGCTTAAGGCGGGAGACAAAGTGGAGCAGGGCGACGTCATCGCCACAGTCTCCGAGGCGAACGGAGAGGAGTACAAGGACGGCGCGCATCTGCACCTGGAGATCTATGCGGACGGCGAGCTCGTCGATCCCGAGGCGTATCTGCCCTTCGAGGAGAAGTAAACGGGCGCGCGGCGCGCAAGCTTGTATCATATTTCAAACAGACGGCGCATAAGATAGCTTAGCCTGAAGAAAGGAGGAGCTGTCTGTGCGCCGTTTGTTTGCCTGTATCGGCATTCTTGTTTTATTTTCCGCGCTCTTCTGCGGCTGTGCCGCAAGGGAAGAGGGGACGCTTTATCGCATCGAGGGGGAGTACGATCCGGAGACGGGGACGCTTTCCGCGACGCTCGATCTGACGTATCGCAACGACACGGGGGAGGAACTCGACGAGCTCGCGTTCAACCTCTACGGAAACGCCTATCGCGAGGGTGCGAAATATCAGCCGCTCTCTGCCGCTTATCACAGCGCCTATTATGATAAACTCAGCTACGGCGGCATGAAGATCGCCTCCGTGGACGGGGCGGAGAGCTGGGAAGTGGGCGGCGAGGACGAAAATCTGCTTGTCGTCAGGACGGGGCACATCGGGCGAGGGGAGACGGTGCGGCTCGCCATCGATTTTTCGACGACGCTCGCAAAGGTCAATCACCGTCTCGGCATCGGGGAGACCTGCGTCAATCTCGGCAATTTCTATCCCGTTCTCTGCGTCTACGACGGGGGATGGCAGGCGTGCAACTATTATAACGTGGGCGATCCGTTTTACAGCGAGTGCGCTTCTTACGAGGTAAAACTCACCTTCCCCAAGACGTACACGCTCGCTTCGAGCGGCAGGGAAGAGGCGGTCTCCGTGCAGGGGGACAAGAAGACGGTCACGCTCAGGCTCGAACATGCCAGAGACTTTGCCGCCGTGCTCAGCGACTCGTTTTCGGTGTTGCAGGCGACGGTGAACGGCGTGCAGATTTCCTATTATTATACGCAGGACGAGGACGCGCAGGCGCATCTGTCTCTCATCAGGGAGAGCTTCTCCTATTTTTCCGAGCAGTTCGGCGCCTATCCTTACGAGACGCTCTCCGTGGCGCAGACGGATTTTTGTTTCGGAGGGATGGAATACCCTGCGCTCACCATGATCAACCGCAATTTGGCGGAAGAGTCCGCGCTCTATACGATCGTGCATGAAAATGCGCATCAGTGGTGGTATGCGGCGGTGGGCAACGATCAGGTCAACCATGCCTGGATGGACGAAGGGCTTGCGGAGTATGCCTGCGTACTCTTTTTCGAGTCTCACGATTACGGTTATACGCGTTCGGGCGTCGTGACCTCGGCGCGCAAGGCGATCCGCGCCTATACGGGCATTTACAGCCAGCTCTTTGGCAAGACGGACACCGCCATGGATCGCCCGCTTTCGGCGTTCATGAGCGAGTACGAGTATTCCAACCTCGTGTACAACCAGGGGATCCTGCTCTTCGACAGTCTGCGGGAAGCCATCGGCGAGAAGCGGTTTATGTCGGGGTTGCAGGAATATCACAGAAAATATTCGGGCAAGATCGCATCTCCGGAAGCGCTCATTTCCTGTTTTGAACGGACGGGCGTGGACGTCCGAGGACATTTTTCTTCGTTTTTGGAGGGAAACGCCGTCATTTGACCGAAAAAACGGTTGCAAAAAAAGCAAGAACGGGATATAATAGAGAGGATCGAAAAAAGGAGCGTAACCATGGATAACGTGCCAGGTAGCAGTAGCAGATAAGGAAGATCCCCTCGTGAACAGGTCAAAGCACGCAGGGGCGTCTCCTGCGTGCTTTTTTATTTGCCCGAAGAGGGCGCCCTGAGATCGGGAGGGAATCATATGACGAAGTTTTTTCAGACAGATCAGAAAAATCAAATCAGGCAGATCGACGCATTTGCGGAGGGTTGCTGGATTGACTTGGTCAATCCGAGCGACGACGAGGTGGAAGACGTCTGCGCGGCGTCGGGACTGCCCGACGAAATGGTCAAGGCGGCGCTCGACGAAGAGGAGCGCGCCCGCGTGGAATCGGACGACGGCTGCAATCTGTTCATCCTCGACACGCCTCTCCTTATGGATACGGACGGCGGAGACATGTATCTGACCATCCCGCTCGGCATCCTGTACAACGAGAAATGCGTGGTGACGGTGTCCCTGCGCGGCAATCCCATATTGAAAGACTTTATGTCCAAGCGCACGAAGATCGACACGACAAAACCCGTCGGCTTCGTCCTGCAGTTCATGCTGGAAAACGCCAAGCGCTTCCTTTTCTCGCTCAGGCAGATCGACAAAATGTCCTCGCGCATTCAGGAAGAGCTGCAAAAGTCCATGAAGAACAAAGACCTCATGCGCCTTCTGGATCTGCAAAACTCCCTCGTTTACTTCTCCACTTCGCTCAATTCCAACATGAACGTGCACATTCGGGCGGAAAAAATGCCGGCGGTACGGCAGAACGAGGCGTATCAGGATCTGTTCGAAGACGTCGTCATCGAGACGAAACAGGCGATCGAGACTTGTAACATCTATCGCGACATCCTGACCGTCACAATGGAAGCGTTCTCCTCCGTCATCTCCAACAGCGCGAACAACGTCATGCGGCTGCTCACGATCTTGACGGTGGTCGTCGCCATCCCGACTTTGGTCGCGGGACTTTGGGGCATGAACATGGAAGTGCCGTTCCAGTACGAAAGCGGAACGTGGGCGTGGTGGCTCGTGACAATTTTATCCCTTGTCGGGACGGCGGTCGCCGCGGTGCTCATGTTCAAATTTTCCGCGACGGGCAGGATCGACAAGGCTTCCAGAAAACAAAAACGCCAGAGGAAAAAGTAAATGCCGCTCTTGCAATATCATTGCGCTCGGTGCAACATCGCATTCGATCGCATCGTAAAAAAATACGACGACAAAGTCATGTGCCCCAAGTGCGGGCAGGAAGCCGCCCGCCTTTACAGCGGGACCATGTATTCGCAGACGGGAAAACCCGTGAAACATTGCTCGGGCAACTGCAAGAATTGCTCGGGATGCCATTGATCGATCACAGAAAAATATTTTGAAAAAATACAAAAAAAATTCAAAATATTTTTGAAAAACGCTTGACTTCTGAAAGGGCAAGTGCTATTATGGTAAAGCTTCCGATCGAGGAAGCCTCTTTGAAAAGAGAAACGCGAAGACTGACAACTGCATAGCGAAACAATAATCAGAAATGAAGGTAAAGTACAAAGGCAATAAGAGCTAATTTTTGGTTAATAAGCAAAGAAGGTATTACAAAACGCAACCTCGATGCGAGAAGAA
>CALVME010000022.1 GCA_944342055.1 uncultured Clostridia bacterium
GACAAACTCGCCGCGCTCTACCAAAGCAAAAAGGTCACGCCCGCCGTCATCGAATTCGTCGACATCGCGGGACTCGTCAAAGGCGCGTCCCACGGAGAAGGCCTCGGAAATCAGTTCCTCGCCAACATCCGCGAATGCGACGCGATCGTTCACGTCGTGCGCTGTTTCGAAGACGGCAACGTCATCCACGTCAACAACAAGATAGACCCCGTAGACGACATACGCACCATCGGGCTCGAACTCATTCTCGCGGACATGGAGACCGTGCAAAAGCGCATGGACCGCATCCGCAACGTCGCAAAGGGCGGCTCAAACAAGGAAGCCGCGGCGGAGTTTGCCTTTTTGGAAAAGCTGATGAAGCATCTCGAACAAGAGCTTCCCGCACGCCGCCTCGAAGTCGACGAAGACGAAAAGCAACTGCTCGACAGCCTCTTCCTGCTCTCCGCAAAACCCGTCCTGTACGCCGCAAACATCGCCGAATCGGACATGGGCAAAGACGAGGACGCCATCCCCTTCGTAAAGGCGGTCAAAGAGTTTGCTGCCGCGGAAAGTTCTTCCGTCCTCGTCATCTGCGCCAAGACGGAAGAGGAACTGTCTCTCCTTTCCCCCGAAGATCAGCAGCTCTTTTTGGCTGAATTCGGTCTGAAAGAGAGCGGGCTTGACCGCCTCGTCAAAAAGTCCTATGCCCTGCTCGGGCTCATCTCTTACCTGACCGCAGGCGAAAAGGAAACGAGGGCATGGACGATCACGGAAGGCACCAAAGCGCCGCAGGCGGCGGGAAAGATTCATTCCGATTTCGAGCGAGGATTCATCCGCGCGGAAGTCGTGGACTGGGAGACGCTGCTCGAATGCGGCGGACTGACGGGCGCGAGAGAAAAGGGAAAAGTGCGCTCCGAAGGAAAGGACTACGTCATCAAAGACGGCGACGTCGTCCTCTTCCGCTTAAACGTATAGACAACGCGAAAAAAAGGAGGCGTTTTCGTCTCCTTTTTTTACGCCGGCAGCCACATGAAAAAACGGGAGCTTCCTCCCGTTTTTTCATCGTCATCCGATTTCGATGCTCCAGACGAGCGTATGCGTCTTCCCCGCTTCCAGCTTCGTCATGTCCGATTTTTTTGAAAAATCTTCCTTTACGCCGTCGCGCGCGGGGAGCGCCGACCAGGGCTCCAGGCAGACGTACGGCGCATCCGACTGCGGCTTGTGCCAGACGCCGAGATACGGCATGTCGGGATACTCGACGCAAACCGAATGCTTGCCGCCCTTTTTGGAGATGATCGCCTTGCCGCCCGTACCTTCGAGCACGACCGCATCCAGTCCGAACAGATCGTGCGAAAGCGGAAGCGTCTTGTCCGTCAGCGGGTACTCTTTTTTTTCTCCGCTCATCAGGATATTTTGCGTAAACGTGCATTGACGCACTTCGCCCGCGCAAGGGAACCTCACGCCGTAATCCTCAAACACGCCGCCATCGAAGGGAATGTTGAAGCCGGGGTGTCCGCCGATCGCAAAATACATCGTGCGGTCTCCCTTGTTCTCCACACTGATCGTCTGCACGAGCTTTTTACCCTGCAGAAGATAATGCACGGTGTAGACGAACGGGAACGGATAACTTTCGAGCGTGCTCTCGTCCGAGACGAGGGTGAAAGACATTTCGTCTTCCGCGATTTGTTTTGCTTCGAGCGGACGCTTTCTCACAAGACCGTGCGGCGCCATTTCATAGGTCTCGCCGTACACCTCGTATTTGCCCTCATACAGTCTCCCGATGATGGGAAACAAGTGATACGCCCTGCCCGTCCAGTAGGCGGGATCGCCCTGCCAGAGGTATTCGACCCCCTCCTTCTTTCCGTAAATGCTCTGCAGTTCGCCGCCGATTTCCTTCGCCTCGACGCGCAAATATTCGTTCTCGATCTTCATCAATCCACTTCCTTCGGATGCTTGTTCTGCAACTTGATGAACGTCTTCGCCATCTCGATCTTGTTCAGTTTGTATTCCAGGAAACTGCTCTTTCTGCGCTCTTTTTCCGCTTCCATGAACGATTTTCTGCGCGCGATCGCCGCGCTCATGCGGTCTTCCCACGCGAGGAAGTCGCTCTGCAAAACCGTCTCGTCCCGAAAAATCGAGAGCATGCCTTCCCCGACGGCAAACGTCTTCACCGTCCCGTCCGCAAGGCGGAAACTGCAAAGATCGGTCGTCAGATTCAAAAACATGGGCATATGCCCCGCCAGAATGGTCTCTCTTCCCTCGGGAACAGAGATTTCCAGGCTCTCCACTTCGCCCGAAAAGAACTCCTTGTCAGGGCGCATCATTCTCAAACGGAAGGTCATTGCGCGTACCCCTTGATATCGCTCAGATCGCCGATAAAATAGAACTCGCTCTCGGGAATGTCGTCGCACTTTCCGTCGAGAATGGCGTTGCAACTCTCGATCGTCTTGGCAAGCGGGACGTATTTTCCCTCCATGCCTGTGTAGACGCTTGCGACCGAGAACGGCTGAGAGAAGAATCTCTGCAACTTTCTCGCGCGGTAAACGAGCAGCTTGTCTTCGGGATTGAGTTCGTCCATACCGAGAATGGCGATGATGTCCTGCAGTTCCTTATAGCGC
>CALVME010000023.1 GCA_944342055.1 uncultured Clostridia bacterium
CTATTCCCTGCTCTTTTATCCGCATCCCGCCATCATGACGCGGGAGATCGCCGATCGCCTGGAGAGCTACGTCAAGGAGGGAGGCATCCTCGTGCTCGGTTGCCGCGTCGGATACAAGGACGAGTACGGTAAATGCCCCGTGGGGCGCATTCTGCCGGGGCTGCTTCCCTTCGTCGGGGCGGAAGTGAGGGAATCCACGTTCGTCAATCCCGACGGCGGCGGGATCTGCATGAAAGAAACATATTCGGCGGAGGCGTTCCGCGAGCTGCTCGAGCCGAAAGAGGCAAAGTCGATCGGTTATCACGACGGCGTCGCATTCAACCGCGAGTGCGCGGCGACGGAACGGAACTACGGCAAGGGGACGGTCGTGCTGTACGGCAGCACGCTGGGCGCCGACGTCGTGCGGCATTTGCTGGAAAAGTATCGGCTCTCCGACCCGTACGGGGACGTCGTAAAGCTCCCGCAGGAGGTGGAGCTCGCCGTGCGGGGCAAATACCTGTTCCTCCTCAATTATGCCGATTATTTGGTGTGCGGGGAAGCGTTGCGCCCGCTTCGGAACGCGGAGACGGGGGAGCGTACGCTCGGCATGCTTCGCTTTTTTCCCTTCGAGGTCAAAATTTTCTTGCTGGAGGCACAGCGTTGAGTCGGCGCTCCGCCTGCCCCGATCGGACGTAAGCGGAGCCGCGCTCGAAATGCCGATAAAGCGGGAAACGAAGCGAGGGCGGAGCGGGCGGAAACGCAACGGCGCGGGAGCGAAAAAGGCGCAGCGCGAAAGAGAATAGAAAGAGGCCTGTCTGTGCAAATTAAGTGCAGACAGGTTTTTTATGGCAAAACACACTATTTTTTTCCACAACCGACCGCGCATCGTTGCTACGGCGACGATCGCAGGGCCGAAGGAATGCGCGGGCATCGTCGGCAAATACGTAGACAAACAACTCGCGGACGACAGGTTCGGGGAAGATACCTTTGAAAAGGCGGAGTGCAAGATGCTGACTTACGCCATCGAGCACGCCATCGAAAACGCGGGGAAAGAGCACGACGAGATCGACGCGCTCATCTCGGGCGATCTTTTGAACCAGATCATCTCCGCGTCCTTCGCCGCGCGGGATTTCAACATTCCCTTTCTCGGCGTGTACGGCGCCTGCTCCACGATGGCAGAGGCGTTTGCGATCGGCGGAGCCATGGTGGACGGCGGGTATTTTTCCAACGTTGTGGCGGCGACGGGGTCGCACTTCTCCACGGCGGAGCGGCAGTATCGCTATCCCCTTGAGCTCGGCTGTACGCGCCCGCCGCAGGCGCAATGGACGGTGACGGGAGCGGGCGGCGCGGTCATCTCCAAAGAGGGCGGCAGCGTCGCGCTCACTTGCGCTACCTTCGGCAAAGTCGTCGATTACGGCATCACGGACGTCAACAACATGGGGGCGGCGATGGCGCCCGCCGCGCGTGATACGCTCATCACGCATTTTCGGGAGACGGGGCGGTCTCCCGCCGATTACGATCTGATCGTCACGGGCGACCTCGGGGCGCTCGGGAGCAGAATTCTCAAAGATCTGACCTGGGAGAAGGGATACGACATCGGCAAGAACCACGTCGACTGCGGCGAAATCGTCTATCGCGTCATCGAGGACGAATTTCAGGGTGGGAGCGGCGCGGGCTGTTCCGCCGTGGTGTTCAATTCCTATCTCTATGACAAACGCAAAAACGGCGGCATCCGCAGCGTCTTGTTTGCGGCGACGGGGGCGCTCCTTTCTACGGTTACGTCGGGACAAGGGGAAAGCATCCCCTGCATTTGTCACGCCGTCGCGGTGGAGGTGATATGATGTTTGACGCATATGTCGAGATATTTGCCCAGTTCGTGCGGGCGTTTCTGGTCGGCGGGCTCATTTGCATGATCGCGCAGATCATCATCAATTACACCGATCTGACTTCGGGAAAAATCCTCGTCTACACCATGCTGACGGGCGTGGCGCTGACGGCGCTCGGACTGTATCAACCGCTCGTGGAATTTGGCGGCGCCGGCGCGACGGTGCCGATCTCGGGGTTTGGGTATTTGCTCGCCAAAGGCGCGATGCAGGGCGCGCAAAAGGGCTTGTTCGGCGCGATCACGGGTGCATTGTCCGCCGCGAGCGCGGGCGTCACCGCCGCCGTGTCCTTTTCCTTTTTGATGGCGCTCGTGTTCCGTTCGCGCACCAAGCCCAATTGACCTTGACATGCGGCGCGGCCCGTGCTATAATTTCCCGAAAGGGAGGATTTATGCTGGTTTTCGGAATTGTGGTCGGCGTCTTTATCGCCTTGAACGCATTGATCCTGATCGTGTTTCATGCGATTTATCGAAAGATGTTTGCACACCGCGCCGACCGCACCGTTCCCGGGGTTAGGGACAGGGCGGTCGAGGAGTTCGAAGGGCTCAAGGCGGAGCCGTTTTCCTTCGTTTCGGACGGGGTCATGTTGCGCGGTTTTCGCTATACGGGCGCGGAGGACAACGGCAAGCGCATCGTCTTTGCGCACGGCATCGGCGCGGGACACGAGGCGTACCTCACGGAGATCGCGTATTTTTGCGGGCGCGGATACGAAGTGTGCGCCTTCGATTTTCCCGGCTGCGTGCGCTCGGACGGAAACAAGATCGGAGGCATGCACGTCTCCGTTCCGCATTTTTTGAACGGATTGAATTATATTCGGGAGACGTTCGGCGAAAAGCCGCTTTATCTCGTCGGACACAGCTGGGGCGGGTACACCGTCACGGCGGCTGCAAAGGCGAGCGGCGCGCGCGCCGTCGTGGAAATTTCGGGATTTGTGCGCCCCGCAAAGGTGTATGCCGCACTGCTCGGGAAATGGATGTATCCCTGGATCAAGATCTATCTCTTCCTGCGTTTCGGCAAAAAAGGGGATTTGGCGGCGAAGGAAAGCGACGTGCCCGTCCTTGCGCTGCACGGCACGGCGGACAAGATCGTCCCGCTCTCGGTTTCCATTGCAAAGGCGGGTTTTGCAAACGTGAAAGCATGCTTCTGCGAGGGAAAACGTCACAATCCTTACAGCACGAAGGAGGCGGACGCATATCTTTGCAAGCTGTTCGCATCTGCCCCGAAAAAGGGCGCGAACAGGGAGGAGGCGGAGCGTTTCTTCGGTTCGATCGACTACATAAAGGCGACCGAAGAAGACGCCGCCGTGATGGAAAAGATCGTTTCCTTTTTGGAAAGCGTGTGATTTTTTGTCTCATTGCCGCATATTGTATGGCGATGAGAAGAAAGAAGAGACGGAAAAAACTCGCGCTTTTGTTGGCGGCAGCGCTGATCGCGCTGTCGTTTTTCTTTCAGCGCAATACCACGCGGGTGCTCATCGCCATCTCGGAGGCGACCATCCGCTCGATCACCACGATCGCCGTCAACGACGCGATCTACTACACGCTTTCCGACGATCTGCGCTATGAAGACCTCGTGAACGTGGAGCGCGACAGGAACGGCGACATTGCGGCGATCACGTCCAATGTGTTTCAGATCAACCGCATCGCGCGCGACACCGCATACATGTCGCAGGAAAATCTGAGCAAGATGAGCGAAGAAGGGGTGATGATCCCGCTCGGCGCGCTGACGGGGATTGAGGCGCTCGCAGGTTTCGGACCTAAAATCAATGTGAAGATCATCCCCGTTTCCAACGTGCAGACGCGCTTTTTGTCGGAATTCACGTCATCGGGCATCAACCAGACGCTGCACAGCATCTATCTCGAGGTCGTCGCCAACATCAGCCTGATTCTGCCGACGACGACCACGACGATCGCCTCGACCACGCAGGTGCTCATCTGCGAAAGCGTGCTCGTCGGCAAGGTCCCCGACGTCTACCTGCAATCCTCTCTGTTTCGGGAAAAGTACGATCTGGTACCCTGAAGTGACAAAAAATGAAAAAATTTATTACAAAACTTGAAAAAGATATTGACATTGATACAAAAAAGGAATATAATACAGCTAATGGAAGTTCGGACAACCCGAACAGAATTTTTTGTATCTTTTGGAGGAATTTATGAAGAATCTGAAGAAGTTGATGGCTGCAGGTGCGCTGACGCTTGCTGCGGTAAGCTCCCTCACCCTGCTTGCAGGTTGCGGCGGCTCTACCTCTGCGGTACAGACGACCAGCATCGCAAACAAAGTACTGGCTACTTACGATTTCAACGATATGAAGGGCAACGCTGACGAAGTAACCAACCTGACCGTAAAGGGCTACGGCGCAGACGGCAAGGCAGACGAGACTTTGAACGCTACGCTCACGAGCGAGCTCTCCGGCGTCAGAACGGACGGAACGAGCGCTTCCCAGGCTTGGAACGCGACGGTCGGCGGACTCGTCCTTCCCGGATTCAGCACCGTTACGACGGAGACCGGTTTCTCTGTCAGCGCTTGGATCTACAATGCGACGAGCGACTGGAATCAGTTCCTCTTCACGTATGCTTATGACGACATTACGGAAGCCAACGTATTCGTAGGCGTTTCCTGCGGAAACGTCGACCCGTTCGGTCTTTACGGGACGAACTTCTTTCCTTCCAAAACGGATGAGAACGGCTTGAAGGTAACGGCAGGTCCCGCGATCAACAACGATCTTGCCAACTACGATCTGATGTGCGCTGAAGGCGGCCCCATGGATGCTCAGAACAGAGATACGTGGATCTATGTCACCGTAACGTTCGATGCAAGAGGCATTTCCTTCTATCGCAACGGACAGCTCGGCTATCTCTATGGCGCTGATCTCGTATTCGAAGGCACCGACGGCACGTCGATGGGCGACTATGTAGACGTTCTCCTCGGCTCGTTCACGGCAGCTCCTACGACGGTAGAGGGCGTAGCACAGGGCACGACGCTTTGCGGCGGCGCGGTAGAAGGCGTTGACGACGTTGTCATCTCCTATGCGCTTACGGACGACGAAGTTCTTGCTCTTTACAACGAGCAGGTAGCAGCTCAGCAGCCCGCTGAATAATGCGATCGGAAACAAAAAGCTGTTCTTCGGAACAGCTTTTTTTCTTTGACAAAAACGCTTGCATAATTCAAAAAAGTATGATATACTGTAACAAATGCGAGGAAGCGAAACAGTAACCGTGTGCCTTGGTGCAGAGAGCCGTCGTTGGGTGCGAGGCGGTCGATGGGGCGCGGCGAACTCGTCGCAGAGCAGTCCGCGTGAACGAGAGTAGTGCGGAACGGAGCCTTACCGTTATCGCAAAGGAGAATGTGTTTGCATTCGCAGAGTGTGCGGCGAAAGCCGTGAAGAAGAGTGGTAACGCGCTGTGCCCGGCGTCTCTTTCAGAAAGAGACGTCGGGCATTTGTCATTTTTGATGAGAGGAGAAAGTTATGGAACAGTACAAAAAGTATGAAAAGCAGTATTTCCTTCCGCCTGAGCGGAGCATGGACTGGGCGGAAAAGGACGCCGTGGAACAGGCGCCGATCTGGTGCAGCGTCGACCTGCGCGACGGAAATCAGGCGCTCGTCGAGCCGATGAGCCTCAAGCAGAAGGTGGAATTTTTCAAGCTTCTGACGGAGATCGGTTTCAAGGAGATCGAGGTCGGATTTCCCGCCGCGAGCGATACGGAGTATGAGTTTCTCCGCACCCTCATCGAGGAGAATCTCATCCCGGACGACGTGACCGTGCAGGTGCTGACGCAGGCGCGCGAGCACATCATCCGCAAGACGTTCGAGGCGGTGCGCGGCGCGAAAAACGTCATCGTTCACGTCTATAATTCCACTTCCGTGGCGCAGAGAGAGCAAGTGTTCAAGAAGAGCAGAGAGGAGATCAAGGAGATCGCCGTCGCGGGGGCAAAGCTTCTGCGGCAGCTGACGGAGGAAGCGGGCGCGGATTACCGCTTCGAGTATTCCCCCGAGAGCTTTACGGGGACGGAACCCGAATATGCGCTCGAGGTCTGCAACGCGGTGCTCGACGTATGGCAGCCGACCGCGGAGAGAAAGGCGATCATCAATCTCCCCGTCACGGTGGAGAATTCCATGCCGCACGTCTATGCGCAGCAGGTGGAATATGTCAGCAAGCGCCTGCATTACCGCGGGAACGTCGTCTTGTCCCTGCACCCGCACAACGACAGGGGGTGCGGCGTCGCGGACGCGGAATTCGGCATCCTCGCGGGGGGAGAGCGCGTCGAAGGCACCCTTTTTGGCAACGGCGAACGCACGGGCAACGTGGATATCGTCACGCTCGCCATGAACATGCTCTCTCAGGGCGTCGATCCGAAGCTCAATTTTTCGAATATGCCCTACATCACGTCTCTCTATAAGACGTTTACGGATATGCCCGTCTCTCCCCGTCAGCCGTATGCGGGCGAGTTGGTGTTTGCGGCGTTCTCGGGTTCGCATCAGGACGCGATCGCCAAGGGTATGGACTGGCACAAGGAGAAATCCTGCGAAAAGTGGACGGTTCCCTATCTTCCCATCGATCCGCAGGACGTCGGGCGGGAGTATGACAGCGACGTCATCCGCATCAACAGCCAGTCGGGCAAGGGCGGCGTCGGGTATGTATTGCAGCACGCTTACGGGCTCAATCTGCCGCGCCGCATGAAAGAGGCGATGGGGTATGCGGCGAAGCGCGTCTCCGATCATGCGCATAAGGAACTGAAGGCGCCTGAGGTTTACGCGGTGTTTGAGCGGGAGTTTATGCCGCAGGAGGGCTCGTTCTCCGTTCCCGAGTGTCATTTCCGCCAGATCAACGGCATCGAGGCGGACGTGACTGTCGTGGAGGGAGACAAGACGACGGTGGTGACCGCGAAGGGCAACGGACGGCTTGACGCGGTGTCCAATGCGCTCAAACAGCATTTCTCTTTGACGTATCTCCTTACGAGTTACGAAGAGCACGCGCTCGCAAAGGGTACGTCTTCGCAGGCGATCTCCTACGTCGGCATCGACGCGAACGAAAAGACGTACTGGGGCGCAGGCATCCACGAAGATATCATCGCGAGCTCGATCGCGGCGCTCGTGAACGCCGTCAGAAACTATATGAGCGACAGGGCATGAAACTCGAGATCGAATTGGTGCCGGACGGCTGCTGGTATTCCAATTTAAGGAGCATTCTGCCGCCGAAACTGTGGGACGTCGTGCGGCGCGACGCATATGCCCGCGCCAAGGGGCGGTGCATGGTCTGCGGGGCGGCGGGACGGCTCGAGGCGCACGAGCGCTGGAGTTACGACGAGGAGAGGCACATACAGAAGCTGGAGACGGTGGTCGCGCTCTGTCATGCCTGTCACAGCGTCGTCCACATTGCGCGCACGCAGCTGACGGGCGGCGGAGACGAGGCGATGGAGCATTTCATGCGCGTGAACGGCTGCACGCAGTCGGAGTTTCATGCCGCTCTTGCCGAGGCAAACCGCCTGCAACAGCGCAGAAACCGCATAGACGACTGGCAGACGGACGTCGGTTGGCTGGCGCGTTTCGGAAAATAGGTGCGGCAGACGTTTGACAAGCTGTGCGGACTATTGTATAATGCAGAGGATGCGTCCGCCCGTCGGAGCCGACGGGCGGATAATTTTTGTCATCATAAGGAAGCGTATGGAACCACAAAAACAAAAAAGCATTCTCACCTTTCTGACGCATATCGTCAAGGGCATTCCCATCGGCGTCGCCTTTATCATCCCCGGGTTTTCCGGCGGCTCGGTCGCCGCGATCCTCGGCATTTACGATGAGCTTCTGGAGGCGATCACGGGCATTTTAAAGCATTTCGGCAAGAGCCTCGCCTTCCTCATTCCCATCCTTCTGGGCATGCTGATCGGCGCGGGCGCGCTGCTCTTTCCCCTTCGCTGGGGGCTTTCCCGCTATCCCATCGTCGTGGCGAGTCTGTTCATCGGACTGGCGCTCGGAGGTCTGCCTTCGATCACCTCGCACATCAAAGGCAAGTGGTCTGCGGGCAACGTCGCGGCGTTTGTGCTTCCGCTCGTGATCACGGCGGCGATCGGATTCATCCCCGCAGGCAAGGAAGTCGATCTCATGAATGTGGACTTCATCGGCTATGTGCTGTTGTTCCTCGTCGGTCTGCTCGGCGCGGCGGCGCTGGTCGTCCCCGGCATTTCCGGCTCGATGCTGCTGCTCATTCTGGGCTATTACAATCCCATCCTCGGCATGCTGACCGATCACCTTTTAAAGGGAGACATGGTCTTCCATTCTCTGACCGTCATCGTCTGCGTCGGGCTCGGCATTGTCGTGGGATTCTTCCTCATTTCCCTCATCATGAAGACCCTCCTTCGCAAGTATCCGAAGGGGACGTATATCGCGATCGTCGGCTTTATCATCGGCTCCGTGCCCGCCGTCTATCTTGCGAGCTGCAAGGACGTCGGCATGACGCTCGCCACGCTCGGAGAGTGGATGAGCCCGCTCCTCTGGGTATTTGCGGCAATTTTCCTCGCCGTCGGCTTTGCCGCTTCGTTCTGCTTCGTCAAATACATGGCGAAGACGGAGAGTGCGGACAAGGCGGATACCGAAGCTCAGCTCGAAGAGAGCGAATCCAAAGAATAAAAGGTCGTCCCCGCGCGGGACGATTTTTTTGTGCGTCCGAAGCGATTTCCCGTGCCGCTGCCATGCAGAAAGCATGCGGGAACAAAGTTCCCTGCGCGCGGAAGCGAGACCGAGTCAGAAGCGGAAAGATATTTTTTGAGAGAAATATTGACAAGCCCGACATTGTATGGTATGATTTCCTTGCAACGACATAAAATGAATGAGGGAGTAATTTGCGCCGAAGGGCGTAACGGAACCGTCAGCCGACATTTTGTCCGGAACCGTTTGAAATAATGAGACTCATGCACGGAAGAAGCGTGCGTGAGCCTTTTTACTTAAAAGGAGTCAATATGGATACGAAACACTATCTGCACGACAAGGAGGAGGTATATCGGGACGTATTGTCCTGCGAAGAGGGACTTTCGCAGGCGGAGGCAGAGGTGCGTCTCGCCAAAAACGGGCCGAACAAGCTCAAAGAGGGCAAGAAAAAATCCGTCCTTGCGCGGTTCTTCGAACAGCTCGCAAACCCGATGATCTTAGTGCTCCTCGCTGCCGCCGCGGTCAATTTCGTGACCGTGCTCATCGAGCGCGCCAAGGGCGGAGAGGAGTCCTTTGCCGAGTGTATCATCATCGTTGCGGTCGTGCTTCTGAACGCGGTTCTGGGCGTGGTGCAGGAGAGCAAGGCGGAAGAGGCGATCGCGGCATTGCAGGAGATGACGGCGGCGACGTGCAAAGTCTTGCGCGACGGTGCGCTCCGCACGGTGAAGAGCCGGGAAGTCGTGGTGGGCGACGTCGTGATCCTGGAAGCGGGGGACGCCGTTCCCGCCGATTGCCGCATCGTCGAGGCGGCGAGCCTCAAGATCGAAGAGGCGGCGCTGACGGGAGAGTCCGTACCCTCCAACAAGACCGCCGAAAAACTTGCCGGGCTCGAGATCCCGCTCGGCGATCGCAAAAACATGGCGTATATGGGGACTACGGTCGTCTACGGCAGGGGAAAAGCGGTCGTGGTCGGCACGGGCATGGAGACTGAAATGGGCAAGATCGCGGACGTGCTTGCCAAGGCGGAAGACGACGAGACGCCTCTGCAAAAGAAGCTCGCTTCGCTCTCCAAGATACTCAGCTTCCTCGTGTTGGGCATCTGTGTGTTCATCTTTGCGTTCAAACTCATCAAAGAGGGAGATTTTCACGCCGAGGTCGTGCTGGAGAGCTTTATCGTCGCCGTGAGCCTGGCGGTCGCCGCGATTCCCGAGGGGCTTGCGACGGTTGTGACCATCGTGCTTTCGATGGGCGTGACGAAGATGTCCAAGAAAAATGCGGTCATCCGCAAGCTGACCGCCGTGGAGACGCTCGGCTGCACGCAGATCATCTGTTCGGACAAGACGGGTACGCTCACGCAGAACAAGATGACCGTCGTGGAACATTACGGGGACGACGAGACGCTGCTCGCGCGGGGCATGGCGCAGTGTTCCGACGCGGTGTTGGACGAAAACAAACAGGCGAAGGGCGAGCCGACGGAGTGCGCGCTCGTCAACTATGCCTATAAACTCGGGCTCGATAAGGGGGAGATGTCGAAGAAGGAGGTGCGCGTCGCGGAGGCGCCCTTTGACAGCATGCGCAAGATGATGTCCACGGTGCACAAGCAGGGCGAGCGCATCGTGCAATACACGAAGGGTGCGCCCGACGAGATCTTGAAGCGCTGTACGGCATTCTGGTCGGGCGGCAGAGAGCAGCCCATGACGGAGCGGAAGCGAGAGGAGATCCTCGCCCGCAACAAGGGCATGGCGGACAGGGCGCTGCGCGTGCTCGCACTTGCGTATCGCAGGCTCGAGGAAGCGCCGAAGGATTGCGAGCCCGCTTCGCTCGAGCACGATCTCGTGTTCGTGGGGCTTACGGGCATGATCGACCCCGTCCGTCCCGAGGTCAAGGCGGCGATCCTCGAATGCCGCTCGGCGGGCATTCGCCCCATCATGATCACGGGCGACCACATCGATACCGCCGCGGCGATCGCGAAGGAGCTCGGCATCATCTCCGACGCGTCGGAGGCGACGACGGGCGCGGCGATCGGCGCCATGAACGACAAGGAATTTGCGGAAAAGATCGAGAAATATTCCGTCTACGCCCGCGTGCAGCCCGAACACAAGGTGCGTATCGTCAACGGCTGGAGGGCAAAGGGCAAGATCACCGCGATGACGGGGGACGGCGTCAACGACGCGCCCTCCATCAAGAGTGCGGACATCGGTGTGGGCATGGGCATTGCGGGGACGGACGTCACCAAAAACGCCGCGGACATGGTGCTCGCGGACGACAACTTTGCGACCATCGTCGCGGCGGTGGGGGAAGGCAGGCGCATTTACGACAACATACGAAAGGCGATTCAGTTTTTGCTCTCGTCCAACCTCTCCGAGGTCGTGGCGGTGTTCGTCGCGACGCTGTTCGGCTTTACGCTGCTCCGCCCGATGCACCTCTTGTGGATCAACCTCATCACGGACACGTTCCCCGCGCTCGCGCTCGGCATGGAACAGGGCGAGGACGATCTCATGCGCCGCGCCCCGCGCGACAGCAAGGAAGGGATCTTTGCGCACGGCATGGGTGCGGATATCTTTCTGCACGGCTTTTACATCGCGATCATCACGCTCCTCTCCTATTTCCTCGGGCACTACATCGAGACGGGTGTCTGGGATTGGTCGATCGAGAGCGCGGACGGCATGACGATGGCGTTTCTGACCATGTCGATGATGGAGATCTTCCATGCGTTCAACGTGCGCCTGCAGAGGAAGTCCATTTTTTCCACCAGACGGCAGAACGTATGGCTGTGGGGCGCGATGGCGATTTCGCTCTTGCTTACGGCGGCCGTCATCTACATTCCTTTCCTGAAAAATGCGTTCGAATTCGAAGCGATCAGCGCGGCGGAATATGCGATCGCGATGGCGCTCGCCCTTTCGGTCATTCCGTTTGTCGAACTGAGCAAGGCGATCCGCCGCATTTTGGAGAAATGAAATGTGGATAAGGTCGCTCAAACTCCGGAAAAAGGCACAGTTTGAAAATTTTTATCGGAATTATCGCTGCGAGCTGTGCAAGCGCGAGGTGTTCGACGATTCTTATTTCTGCGAAGCCTGCCGCGCGAAGCTGCCTTACGTCGGCAAGTACGTCTGCCCGCTCTGCGGGAGAAAGACCTTTGAGGGCGCGGGCATCTGCCTTGAATGCAAGGCGCATGCGCCGATCTATGCGCGCGCCCGCTCTCCCTTCGTGTACGAGGGAGAGATACGAAGACTCCTTCTCGGCATGAAGCGCGGCAAACGCTATCTTTCCGTACTCTTCGGGCGCGAGATGGTGCCGCTCGTTGCGTCGTTTCCGCATATCGACGCGCTCTTGCCCGTACCCGTGACGGAGCGCGCTCTCCGTCGGCGCGGCTATAACCAGGCAGAACTGCTCGCCGATTATCTTTCGGAACGCAGCGGCATTCCGTGCGATTCGGCTCTGCTCGTCAAGAGGCGGGAAGGCAAGGAGCAGAAGGGGTTGTCCAAATCCGAACGGCGCAAAAACGTCCGCGGGATTTATGCGGTGAGCGACAGGAAAAGCTGCCGCGGCAAGAACTTTCTTTTGATCGACGACGTCATGACGACGGGCTCGACGGCGGACGAGCTGACCCGCGTGTTGCTCGCGGCGGGGGCGCGGAGGGTGTATCTGCTCACGGCGGCGAGCACGCCGCTCAAAGACTGAAAAATAAAAAATCTGTTCCGAGATTCGGAACAGATTTTTTTCTGGAGCAGGCGACGGGAGTCGGACCCGCCGAAATCAGCTTGGGAAGCTGACGCCATACCGCTAGGCGACGCCTGCATATCGATCACAGTATATCGCTTTTTGCGGCGCTTGTCAAGGATTTTGCACTTGACTTTGCGCTACTTTTTTTCTATAATGGAATCGATATGTGGTATTGGAACGGTTATCCCGTCCGTCGGGTGTGGGACGCAAGTGGAAGCCTGCGCGTCAGCGCAGAAAAAAACGTGACGGTGTACGCGGGGCAAGACGTGTCGGACGAACAGATTTTTAAGTTTCTGGATCGCCACAGGCGGTTTTTGCTGACTCGCCTGCGCCGCGCCGAGGCTTGGGAAGACAGGTTTCCCGAAGTCATGCATTGTCAAACCGTGCTTCTCTTCGGTAAGGAGCGCCCGCTCACTTTTGTCAGGGGCGGAGAGGGCGTCTTTGTCCGAAACAAGAGAGGCGTGCCGCGCGCGGTCGAGGCGCTGTGCGGCGAGGCGTTTCTTCAGAGGGTGGCACAGTGGAAGGAGCGGATGGGCGTTGTGTGCGGCACGATCTCCTTTCAATACGCAAAGACGCTCTGGGGTACCTGTGACGCGGAGTGCAACCTTCGGTTCAACCGCGCGGCGATGATGCTGCCGCCCGAGCTGTGCGATTACCTCATCGTACACGAGCTGGCGCACTGCAATTTCCGAAATCACGGCGAAGGCTTTCACCGCTTCGTCGCACGCTTTTTGCCGGACGAGCGCGAACGCGGGAAAAAACTTGCGGAATATTCCTTTTTGCTGTCGATCTACAGGGAATGATAGTTTTCATGGTGTTTTCACAGAGATACGATTGACTTTACAGTACAAAATCGTTATAATGTATCGATATCAAGATAACGATAATAACAAAAAAACAGGAGTTTCATTATGGTAAAATCGCTGACACCGTCCCTGCGGGGATACCGTGCGCTTACG
>CALVME010000024.1 GCA_944342055.1 uncultured Clostridia bacterium
AAGAAGAGATACAGGGCGAACAGCGCGACGCCCAAGAGAAAAAAGCCGAGCTCGTCCGACAGTTCGCCCACGAACAGCCGAAACAGATACGGGACGATTGCGCTCAATCCCGCCATGAGCATCATCAGGACAAACGGCGCCGCGAAAGCGGCGCCGAATCTCTTCAGCCGTCCGAAAAATAGCGCAAAATCAGCTTCATATTTTTTCTCCCTCTGTCGTTTTCTCGCCCGAGCCCGCATGTAACGGCTTTCTCCCGTCTTCTGTTTCTCAGTCGAACATGATCTTCGGATTCAAAGACGCGGGCGACCTCCATTCGATGCCGTATTCCCGCAGAACGCTCTCCTTCCGCATCCAGTACTCATGACAGATTTTCGTCTCGCACCGTTCGTCGACCTTTCTCTCCGCCTCGTCGATCACGGCGAGGTACTCATCCGTCAGCTCCACGGGATCGAGTTTGGGCAGCACCCGAATGCGCTCTTCCGCCGCTTTTTTGCAATGTTTCACCTTCTCGTCCCCGATCAGCTGCGACACAAATTGCACCAGATCTTCGCAATCGTCCTTTATGTAGCGGTTCCGCGCCAGAACGGCGCAATAAAAGGTATTTTTCAGATTTTCCTTCTCCTCCTCGGAAAGCTCCCTCTTCTGCGCCAGCTGCGCATACGCTTCTAAGAGCTGCCCATAGAGCTTTACCGAAATACCCGTGCGCCCCATGTCATCGTAACAATCGGTCAGATAGTCCAAAACGGTGATCTTGTCTTCCAGCACGTCCTCGCTCTCTTCCGTGTTTCCCGCTACGATCGCAGACATTTCCGCCAGAGCGGGAGAATCCAAATAGGTCGGCGCCGCATAGGCGTGCTCCTTGCGCCCCTCTATCTCGTCTTTCAACTGTATCAATCTGTCGATTTCCTGTTGCGTATAGCTCATGCTTCCCTCCTTGCACTTTTAAGTATGATCGATGAAAAACTCTATCCCGTCGATGCGCTTTCTGCCCTTTCCGAAGAAGAAATAGGCATAGCCGTCCACTTCGTTGAGAAAGCCCGTGTCGTTGTCCAGCGGGTCGAACTGCAACAATAGTTCCCCCTCGTGCTCGCCGAAAGAGGGCTTCCCGAACAGTTTTGTGCCGTCGCAGTCGCCCTCTTCCGCCGAAAACGACATCAGAAACGCCTGGTTCAGGTGGGAAAACTGCGGTTCCGCCTCGTTGAAATCGTCGATCACCAGATTCGGCTCGCCGTCATAGTACTCCGCCCACGCCATATAGGGATACATTTCCGTGTCCAGAAAGAGATACAGATACCCCGTGTGCGGCAGTTTGTTCTCCGTATCGAGCGCGGCGATGTCGGAGAGCCGTATCTGTCCGAAAAAGAGGATGTCTTCCGCGAACTTATCCTCCCAACCGAGCGGCACGAGAGGCGCGCCGAACAGCTTGCTCGCCGCCACGTCATACCCTTTTTCCGCCCGTTTCAATGTGATTCTGATCGCTCTTGCCATGCTTTTTTCTCCTTTCCGATCGCGCCGAACCGCCCGTCTGCCGCAAATCTGCAGACGCGGCCCGTCAAAACGCGAAAGCGGTCTATTTTATGTAACCCAAAGCCTTGCACCGCTCCGTCAGTCTCTTCGCCACCACATATCCTTCGTCTGCAAGCATCTGCAGATAGGAAAGCGTCGACGTTTCTCCGCAAAAATCGGCCTCTTGCATTTGATTACAAGCCTCCAAAAATGTCTTCACATGATCATCGCCTTCATAGTCCTTTTCCAGGACAGAATCTGCCAGGCACCTCGCCGCCATCCGCACGTCGGACGCAGAATATCCGTCTCCGCAATAATAATACATGCCCAGATAATATTTTGCCGATACAGCTCCGCAATCGTCTGCCTTCTTGAACCAGCGAAACGCTTCTTTTCGGTCGAATGGGTACCCGTCTCCGTTGAAATACAACACCCCCAACGAAATCATGGCTACGGTATCCCCTTCGTTGGCGGCTTTCCGATAACACGACCCCGCTTTGTAAAGGTCAACGGCGCAACCCTTTCCTTCTTCGTAACATAGCCCTAACATTCTCATCGCTTCGGCATCTTCTTCGGACGCTCTTTCAAACCAATAGAAAGCCCTCGCTCCATCGGGTTCCACGCCGTAATTTCCGAAGTAAAAAAGCGACCCGAGGAATTTTTGCGCCTCGAGGCAATATTTGCCTGATGCTTCCAACAAGGAAATGGCTTTGTCGATATCCTCTTGTACCGCAAATCCTTTCAGATAACAAAGCGCAAGATTATACGTTCCGACCAAATTCCCGGCATCGCTCGCCATTTTTGACCAGCGATAGATCTCGCCGTAATCCGCTTCCGAGCTGTCTTCCCTGTCGCTGTAATACTCCGCCAGTTCCAACTGTGCCGAAGTATGTCCTCCGTAAGCGGCGCGTCGCAGCCATTTGAGAGAAGCGTATGTGTATTTTTTATAATTGCAGCAATAGTCCATGTAAAATTTGCCCAATTGATATTGCGCATTCAAAAAACCGGACTCTGCCGCTTTGCGAAGCCAATATTCCGGCAAACATTTTTTCCGCGTTCCGTTCCACGTCTTCCGACATTGACGGCACTGATCTCTTTCGAGCCTTTTCGCACAGCAACGCCGATCGATACAAGAGCATCCCAAAGCCGTCTGCGCCTGTCTTTCCCCCGCCTCTGCCGCCGCCAAAAGTAAGCGATCGCCTTTGGCTTCGTCCTTCTCGACATGGATCCCGTAATGATAGCTGACATACAGCTGATACATCGCGTCCGCAGAGCCCTGTTTTGCCGCCCGCTCTATCCAATCGATCGCTTCGTCTTCATTGGCTTTGAGATCGTTCAGAAGCAAGCTGCCAAGTTCATATTGCGCCTCTGCCAGTCCGTTTTCGGCTGCTTTTTTCAGCCAACTGAACGCCTCTTTCGTTTTTTTCGTTCTTTTTGCGTAGCGGCTGAGCGCATACTGCGCCTTTGCGTCTTCCTGTTGCGCCGCGCGCTTCCAAAGCCGAAGCGCCATTTTGTCGCTCTGTTTTACGCCTGTGCCGAGGTAATAGCATGTGCCGAGCTCCGTCATCGCCTCCAGATCGCTATCTGCCGCTTCCCGCAGACGGCGCACGCCTTCCTCTTCGTCGCGAGGCGTACCGCGCCCGTCCAGGATGCATTTTGCCAGGCGGCGCTGCGCCTTTTGGCTCCCCTTTTCCGCGGCGATCCGATAAATGGCGACAGCCTCTTTCAGATTTCGCCGAACGCCCTTTCCCTCTTCGTAGCAGACCGCCATTTCTGTCATCGCATCTTTGTCGCCCTTCAGCGCCGCTTCCCGAAACAGCTTCGCAGCGCGTCTGACGTCGCGATTTACGCCCCAGCCGTTGTCGTAGATGAGACCCAGCGCATATTCCGCCCATACATACCCCTTGTCGGCGCTTTTGCTCATCCAGAAATACGCCCGCTCGAAATTCTGCTCTGTACCTAAGCCCTGCAAATACATCCTGCCGATTTCGTACTGCGCTTCGGCGAGTCCCTGTTCCGCGGCTTGCAAATACAGATCGAACGCCTTTTTATCGTCTTGTTTTATCCCGTTTGCGGCGGCATAACACCCCGCCAGAAAAGACTTCGCCTTCGCATTGCCTTGTTTTGCCGCCCGTTTCAGATATTTGATCCCGTCGCCCTGACCGTGCAATACAGAATCTTTGTGCAGATAAAGCACGCCCAACAGATAGGCATACGGCTCTTTCCCGCTCTTCGCCTCCTGAATCAGCTCCTTGTGGTACAATTCCAGATAGTCGACCGACATTGCCTCTTCGTACATCCGGACCGCCGTCTCGTCGTCCTGCCGCACGCCCAATCCCATTCGGAAGAGGTCTGCAAGCACCAGACCCGCCTCTGAGGAACCTCCCTCATAAAACTTTGTCCAGAGAGCGGCGTATTTTGCCATGTCGATCTCTTTGCCGAACTTGCGATCCACCTGTTCCGCACAGACCTGCTCCAGCATGTACATAGAGCTGATCTCGTCGTATTCCGCCGCCTTTTCAAACCATTCGATGGCGCGGATGCCGTCTGCCTCCACGCCTTTGCCATACAGGTACGCATCGGCGACATTTTCCATCGCTTCCGGATTCCCCTGCTCTGCCGCGAGCAGATACCAGTTCAACGCCTGTTCGTAGTTCTGTCGGACACCCCAACCGTACCCATACATCTGCCCCAATAATAGCTGTCCCTGCGCATAGCCCTGACGAGCGGCGCGCTCGAACCACGCAAACGCCTTTTTTTCGTCTTTTCTGACGCCGATCCCGAAATGATAACACTGACCGACCTCGCACTGCATCTCAGCGTCGCTCATCATTGCCGCCTTTTGGCACCATTTGAAAAACTCTTTCCGATCGACCTTTACTCCGTTTCCTTTCTCATAACAGCGCGCAATATGTTTGATGCTGTCCAGATCGCCCGCTTCCGCCTGCTTTCTGTATTCTTCCACCGTCAAATCCATAAATCCCCTCCGCGACAACGTCGCTCCTCACTGTGTTTTCTTCCGCGCATTCGTTTTTTCCGAAGCGATCTTATCGGCTTTCCCGCTCTCTTCGCTTGCGGCAATAGTCGCCGCGCCCGATCGCGGCATTGCCGAAGGGAACGCCCTCGTAACACCGCTCCGCCTCCGCCCAATCTCCCTTAAGCTCCGCAAGCATGCCCTTTTTCATCAGCACGGAATAATTCGGCTCGCAATATTCTTCGATCTCGAGCGTATCCGCAAGCCCGCAATGGATGCGTGCGAGCTGAGCCACCGAAAAATAATTCACGGCAAATTCGGCGTCGAAATCGTTGCCCAACGGAAAATCCCCGTTCAGGCTTTCGTTTTCCTTTGCCTCCTCTTCCGCCATATGCGGGCGGAATTCCTCATCGACCGAATTTGTTCCTCCTTCCCGACGTCGGCAGCGGCTGTCCGCATAGTCTGCCGCTCGCTCCGCCCTGGCGATGAAAAACTGACACAACTTTTGCTTTTCCGGAAATTCTGCCGCGATCGCGGCGTATTCTTCCTTCCAGCGCGCCAGCGCCTCTTCGATCTCCCGACTTGTATATTCCCCGCACATTTTCTTCGGAAGTTTCAACGCTGCTTCGGGCTTCATATTCCTCGCTTTTCCCCCTTTTCTTTTTTCAAGGACACGGTCACCTTTACGGTTTCCGTCCAGCCGACGCGGCTCTCGTCGCAGGCGATGAACTCCCTGACCGTCTCTGCGGGCAGAGAAGCCAGCGAAATCTCTTCGCCGTCCAGATACAGCCAATGTTTGTGTATCTTCAAGGAACGGAAACGGCAGGTCGCGCCGCTCTCTATGGCGGTCAGATCGTATTCGCCGTCGCAAAAAGGCACTTCCAGCGTATGCTCCGCCTGAACGCCCTTCGCCTCGGCGTGAAAATGCACGCAGAGTGCCCCGTTTTCTTCCTTCAGCTGCTGCGAGAGCGCCTCCAAAACGGCGTCCTCTCCGTCCGCCTCCCACGAAAAGCCGCAATCGAGGCAGACGTATTTCTCCTTCCTCTTTCCGAACGTTTCGCCGCCCGACAGGAGTTTCACGTTCCTGCCGCGGCACACCTTACAAACATAAAAATGCATCGTCTTCCCTCCGGTCTCCCCGCTCGCCTGACCCTGCTTCAGGGGAGCTTCTGCAGACTGATCTCATATTCCCGTTCCGTATCGTAAGCGATCCCGATCCGCTTCCAGAAACACCAATCCTTCCGCATTCGGGTGACTTCCGTCTTCGCTGTGCCGTCTTTTTCCGACTTTTCCACGAGATACAGCACATCCTCCACGACGGCGGCGATCGCCACGCGATAGGATGTGTATCCCTCGGCCAATTCTGTCAGATCTACATAGGCGATCTTCTTCCCCGCAAATTCCGAAAGGGGGAAATACTCCAGCCCCTCTTTGCCGTCCATGTTGCTCGTATTCGTATTTCCCCGCCCGATGTACTGGTCGGCAATGCAGATACAATCGGTCTCCCGATTGTCCCTTACCAAAATGTTTTCAAGTTGCAACACTTCGCTGTCGGTCAACATATCGCTTCACCTCAAATCGTTTTTTCTCGCCTCGCCCGCCCTGCACATCGAGGCGGGCGTTCAGGAATATGCCTGCGTCAATGCGTCGTCGTCGAATTTATAATCTTCCATCCATTCGATCGCGGGCTGATAACCTGCGATACCCGCCGCCTCGATCAGCGTCACGGCAGTCTCGACGTCTTCCGCGACCATTTTTCCCTCATAGTAGAGAAGCCCCAATCGATACAGGGCATACGGCTTGCCCATTTTTACGGCTTTGATGAGCCGCCTCAGTTTCTTCGGTTTTCCCATAATGCGACCTCCTGCGGATTTTGCGCCCCCCGCGGCAAGCGGCCTCCTTTGCCGATTTCCGTTCCGACAAATCGGCGCTTCGGGTTTGCGGATACATCCCCCCCTTCTCCGCGACTTCTGCGCCGTTTTGGCATGCCGCCGCACGCAATTTTGCTTTATTGTGCTTATATTATCATATGCGTCTTCGTTTGACAATACAAAAATCAAAAAATGTTCTATTTTTTGTTCTTTTTTTCTTTTTTTGATAAATTGGGACAAAATTTCTTTTCGCGTCCCCGAAAAAATCCGCAGGCTCTGCCGCCGCGGCGTCGAAACATCTGCACAGAATGTTTCTCTCTCGCCCGTCCTGAAAAAACCTGTGCGCCGCCCAAGAAGCCGCCCTGCCTGAAAAGCCAAAATAATCATCCACGTGCAAAGCACGTGGTTTTTATTTTTCGGGCATAGCCCTTGTTCACTGGCGTAACGCAAATGCGTTTTTTAGTTGGCCTGCCAGCCATGCATTGGTTACTTGCTACCCGTC
>CALVME010000025.1 GCA_944342055.1 uncultured Clostridia bacterium
GGTAAGCGATTACATCCGAGCGCTCGTGGAGGAAAAGCGTGCGGCGGGCGAGACGGTCGATATCAGCGAAAAGAGTATAGAGAATGCCGGATTGCGGGAACATTCGGAATTTGCCAGGTTATGGCAAGATGATTCACAGCTTTTTATTATATTGGTGCCGGCGGCGCTCTTGTTCGGCGTGTTTGCGGTGGTGCTGATCGTGCATCTGGCGCGCGCGACGCTGAACGAAAAGCAGAGGCAGATCGGCGTCTTGCGTGCGCTGGGCTGCGGGCAGGATAGCATACGGCGCGTGGTATGGAGCGAGCAGCTGCTCATAGCAGGCGCGGCGCTTGCGGTGACGCTGATATCGACGTATACGCTGTTCTGCCTGTGGTGGGAAAGATTTTTTACCTATATTTCGACGGGTGTTCCGAGAGCATTTTTCAACGGCTGGAACGTGCTGATAATAGGCGCGCTGATGATAGGCATGCCGCTGCTTGCGACGGCGGGACCGCTGCGCAAGGCGGGAAGGCGTACGATCGCGAGCCAGCTTTCCGACCCGACGGAACGCAATCGGACGGGCAAAAAAAAGCGAGCAAGCGCCGTTGCCTGTGCGAAAGGAGGGCGAGCGTCGGCGCCGATATCGAAGAGAGAGACCGGAAAGACGCAAAAGTCACCTCTGCGAAACGGCAATGCGCCGATCGGCGGGAAAGGCGAAAAAAACAGGCGCGAAAAGAAGCGAGCAGGGAAGCGCGCTTCGTTCCCTCTGTCGTCTTCCCTTAAAATCGGATTGCGGAGCATTTTCGAGCGTCCAGCTCGCCTCTGCTCGGTGGTATTTTTGGCTGTTTTTGCGCTGATGATGTTTGGAATTTCCATGACAATGGCGCTGTACGACGAAGATGAGGCAAAGGTGCAGAGCTTGTACCAGTATGAAAACGTCATTTTGTTTGCGGATTCAGAGGGAAGAATCGACGATGCCGATTTGCAGGCGATCTCTTCGGGGACGGACAAGGCATTCGGAACGTTTACAAACGATACGGGTTTGCTCAGTTGGGAAAATTTTTTTGTCGCACTTGGCGCCTATGGAAATGAGGAGGATTGCCTGAGGAGAGCACCGCAAAGCATGGTATATGCAAGCCGTGAAATTTTGGAAGACGCAGGCATAGAGGTCATCGGCAGAATGCCGGAGAAGAAAGACGAGATCATGATCTGCCGCTGTATGCTCAATACATTGCTTTCTTTCGGATATTACGATGAGATCGCTTCCCCGAAAGTGTACGATGAAGAGCGCATGGAGTGGGTGTACGATGAGAACTGTCTGACTCATTATGCTTCCGCGGAAGAATTGATTCAGGCGAATTGCCGCTTGCTTTTGTCCGACCCGACTTCCGGCGGCAGAATCGAGGCGACGATCGTCGGCGTGGCGGATTATGAATGCCCGTACAGGCATGTGAGCGGCGGAAGCATGGTAACTTTCGATTTTTATGACACCATTTATGTTTCCGAAGAGTATATCAGAGAATTCTGCTTCGGAGAGCTCGGCGATTATGCGATCGGCGCAAAGGCGAGCTCTGTAGCTCAGGCACGGCAGCTTTTGTCTTTCAGCAACGAAAGGTATGCGCTGCAATCGTTGGTGCTTTTGTCGGTAGAGGAATACCGTCCCACCATCGTTTCTTTCCAAAGAGCCTTTCTTTGGGTGAGCGTAGGTGCGGCAGTGTTTGCGGCAGCGTTGATTTTCCAGTTTATTTCGTTTTCGATCAGACAAAGACTTAAGCAGATCGGCATACTGCGCGCGCTTGGCGGAACGCCGAACGACATCTTCCGCATCTTCTTTTCGGAAAGCTTTATTCTGGCGGTCGTTTATGCGGTGCTCGCGGTGCCCATGGTGCAGTTGGGGTCTTACGCGGTCAACCAGATTTTGAAAAATTATTTTTCGATTATGGTTTCTGTGTTGAATTTCCAAATTGCGGTGCCGTTTGCCATGTTGGCGGTGAGCATATTCATCACCTTGGTTGCTTCGTTTGCGCCGATCTATCGGGCGGTCAAGCGAACCCCTACGGAATATATCCGCGAGAATGAGATATAATTTCGTAAATTTATAGAATCAGAAAAAGGAGAGAGACATGTTAGACGTTAAAAATCTGAAAAAACACTATATAATGAAGGGCGCCGCACCCGTTGAAGCGCTCAGGGGTATCAATTTGACGATCGGTGATACAGGTATGGTTTTCATTCTCGGCAAGAGCGGCAGCGGCAAGAGTACGCTTTTGCACATTTTGGGCGGGCTGGATACGCCGACCGAAGGCGAGATCATTCTGGAAGGGAAATCGACCAAAGATTTTACGCCGCGCGATTGGGACGATTATCGCAATCGCTATGTCGGGTTTGTCTTTCAGGAGTACAATCTTCTGGCTGAATTTTCGGTCAAAGAAAATATAGGGCTCGCCTTGCAACTGCAGGGAGAAAAGCCGACGCCAAGTCGCATTGCAGAAGCGCTCGCGCGGGTGGAATTGGAAGGGTTGGAATCGAGAAATCCGACGCAGCTTTCGGGAGGTCAGAAACAGCGCGTCGCAATCGCTCGTGCGCTCATCAAGAAACCGAAGATCATATTTGCGGACGAGCCGACGGGCGCATTGGACAACGCGACGGGCAACGCGATCTTGTCGCTTCTCAAAGAGCTGTCTTCGGAGCAGCTTGTGATCGTCGTTTCGCACGATCGGGAATTTGCGGAAACTTACGGCGATCGCGTCATCGAGATCGCCGACGGATTGATCGTCGCCGATCGCATGATCGCACACAGTTGAATTGCCGCGCGCCGTCCTTTTCGGGCGGCGCGCAACCATTTATGGCAACGCGCTTTTTCGCTTTCGGCGGATTTGGCTCCTCTGTTTGACATTGCATATTCGGTGTGATATACTGAAGGAAAAGAAAGACAGGAGAAGATATATGCGTATTTTGGTAACGGGAGGCGCGGGGTACATCGGCTCGCACACCTGCGTGGAATTGCTCGATCGAGGTCACGAAGTAGTGACGATAGACAATTACAGCAACGCTTCGCCCGAAAGCCTCGTAAGAGTGCAGGAGATCGCAGGGAAACAGCTCCGTGCGTATGAGGGCGACGTGCGCGACCGCGCACTGCTTTCCAAAATTTTTGAAGAACAGAAAATCGACTGGGTCATTCATTTTGCGGGACTGAAGGCGGTCGGGGAGTCCTGCGCAAAGCCGATTTTGTATTATGACAACAACATCGGCGGCACGCTTGCGCTCGTGGAGACCATGCAGAAATACGGGTGCAGGAAACTGGTATTCTCTTCGTCGGCAACTGTGTACGGAAATCCCGAAAAACTGCCTTTGACGGAGGAATGTAAGACGGGCGGCACGACCAACCCTTACGGCACGAGCAAGCTGTTTCAGGAGCGCATTCTGTCCGATCTTTACGAGGCGGAAAAAGATTGGACGATCGTCCTTTTGCGTTATTTCAACCCCGTCGGCGCACACGAGAGCGGGCGCATCGGAGAAGACCCGCAGGGCATTCCCAACAACCTGATGCCGTATATCGCCAAAGTCGCGGTGGGAGCGCTCAAGGAGATCGGCATCTTCGGCAACGATTATCCGACTCCCGACGGCACGGGCGTCAGAGATTACATTCACGTCGTAGATCTTGCAAAAGGGCACGTCTGCGCCATCGAGAAGTTGAAGGACAGCGGCGTATTCGTCTATAATCTCGGCACGGGCGTCGGCTACAGCGTGCTCGACGTCGTACACGCGTTCGAGAAAGCCTGCGGCAAGACCCTCCCTTACGTCATCAAGTCCAGGCGAGCGGGCGACATTGCGGCGTGCTATGCGGATGCGAGCAAGGCAAAGAGGGAGCTTGGATGGGAGGCAAAGCTAGGCATCGACGAGATGTGCGCTTCGCTTTGGAAGTGGCAGAGCATGAACCCGAAGGGGTATCAGAAATAGAAAGCAAATCGAACGGGTGCGGCGATGCCGCGCCCGTTTGCTTTCTGTATTTCTCCGCGGATGATGAGGTATGCCGCCTGTCGGGAGCGTCGGGATCGCTTTCCCGCCTTTGCGTCGCAGTTCTTTTTTTGGCTTCGGGCTTTTTCGTCAAACATTTTTCGGAGCGTATTGCATTCTCTGTCGGATTATGGTATAATGCGAGCGGAAAACGTTTTTGAAACTGTGGAGGAATGTATGAAAAGATTGGGCGTCGCGGTTTTGGCGTGCGATACGATCAGAAAACGGAGCGTTGCCGCCGTGCTTTCGATCGTGAGCGCGGTCGCCTTGCCGCAACTGATGCATCTGCTCGGCAGACTTTGCGGGGCGGGGAGCTCGCTCGGCGAAATGTTTCTGCCGATGCATTTTTCGGTTTTGCTGGCAGGACTGTTGGCGGGCGCGTGGACGGGCGCCGCGGTGGGGGCGTTGAGCCCCGTTTTGAGCTTTTTGCTCACGGGCATGCCTTCTGCCGAAATGCTGCCATTTATGACGATCGAGATCGCCGTCTACGGCGCACTGACGGGCGCGCTCGCCGAGCGTAAGCTGCCCGATCTTGCGAAATTGTTCGTCGCTCAGATCGGCGGACGGGTTTGCAAGGCTGCGGCAATGGCGTTTGCTTTTTATTGTTTGCAGAGCCCGATCGGCATGGACATGCTTTTGTCTTCCCTGCTCCTCGGTATTCCCGGTATCCTGTTGCAGTGGGTGATCATTCCGCCTTTGTTTTCTTTCGCAAAGGATGCGTCCGAAAATGGCTGAGCGGGGAGCATACAACTGTTTGTTTTCGCGCGGAGAAGAGTTGCTGTTTGCCTCGCGCAAGAGCGGGATCGCTCCGCTTCTCGATGTCATTGACAGCCGCATCGACGTCGTCGGCGCGACCGCCGCGGACAAGATCGTCGGGAAAGCGGCGGCGCTTTTATACGTCTTTATGGGTGTGAGCAGGGTGGAAGCGGACGTCTTGAGCGAAGCTGGCGAGGAAGTGTTGCGCACTTATGGCATCGCCTACAGCGCTAAGGTCAGAACGAAACGCATCGTCAATCGTCGCGGCGACGATATCTGTCCGATGGAACGGGCAGTGGAGTGCGTCCGATCGCCGAAGGAGGCGGTCACGGCGGTATCCGCCGCATTGCGGCAAATCAGGAGGAATATGGAAGTTATCAAGGGAAAGAATTTCGGGTTCGGGCTCATGCGCCTTCCCACGATCGGGGAGGAGATCGACTATGCGCAGGTAAAGCAGATGGTCGATGAATTCATTGGCGCGGGATTCAGTTATTTCGATACCGCAAAGGGGTATCACGGAGAGCGGAGCGAGGCGGCATTCCGCGAGTGCGTGGCGAAGCGCTATCCGCGCGATCGGTTTACCATCACGGACAAGCTGTCTCAAAATTATTTTGAAAGCGAAGAGGACATCAGAAAATGTTTTGAAGAACAGCTCGAGACGTGCGGGGTGGAGTACTTCGATTACTATTTCATGCACGCGCAGGGCAGGAACAATTATCCCAAGTACAAACGCTGCCGCGCCTATGAGATCGCCAAGGAACTCAAGGCGGAGGGAAAGATCAGACACATCGGCTTTTCCTTCCACGACACCGCAGACTATCTCGACATGATCTTGAGGGAACAGCCGGAAGTGGAGCTCGTACAGATTCAGCTCAACTACATCGATTTTGAGGACCCGAAGATCCAGAGCAGACGCTGTCTCGAGGTGTGCCGCAAACACGGCAAGCCCGTCGTCGTGATGGAACCCGTCAAGGGCGGACGGCTCGTCAATCTGCCGAAAGAGGCGGAGAAAATTCTGAGCGGTCTGCACGGCGGGAGCGCCGCGAGCTATGCCATTCGTTTCGCCGCAGGGCAGGAAGGCGTGCGCATGGTGCTTTCGGGCATGAGCAATTTGGAACAGCTCAGGGATAACCTTTCCTTCATGCGCGATTTTCGCCCTCTGGACGAGAAGGAGCGCGCGGCGGTGGAGGCGGCGGCAGAGTCCATGCGCGTGCAGGATGTCATTCCCTGTACGGGCTGCGCGTACTGCGTCGCGGGATGCCCGAAGCGCATTCCCATACCCGATCTGTTCGCCGATATGAACGGACGGGAACAGTGGCAGGACAGGGAAGAGGGGAAGCGCCGCTACGAAGCTCACACGCGCGGCAAGGGAAGAGCGAGCGACTGCATTCGCTGCGGCAAGTGCGAGCAGATCTGCCCTCAGCATCTGCCCGTGCGGGAATTCCTTCAAAAAACGGCAAAGACCTTCGAAACCTGATCGCCGCAAGGCGCCCAAAAGACCCGACTTCGCGTCG
>CALVME010000026.1 GCA_944342055.1 uncultured Clostridia bacterium
AATCTGCGAGCCCGAGCGCCTCCGCGCGCGGCGCGTCGATGCGGTAGCAGTCATAATGGTACAATTTGCCGCCGTAATCGTTCATATACGCATACGTCGGAGAGGTCACTTCTTCTTCGATCCCGAGCCCCTTCGCGACGCCTTTGGCAAACACCGTCTTGCCCGCGCTCATCTCGCCGTTCAGAAGGACGACGTCGCCGGGGCGCAGGGTGCGCGCATAATTTTGCGCGATGCGGAAGGTCTCCGCCGCGCTTTTGGATAAAAAAACTGCCATACAGCTCTATTATATACTGTACGGCAATTTTTTGCAATGATTTTTTCGATTGAATTTTTCCTCTGCCCGCTCAGATTTTATCGAGCAGGTGTTTCAGATGCTTGTAGAGAAGGACGGTGAGCGCGCTGACCGCCACGCCTTTGATAAGGTTGAAGAGGGCGATCCAGTACCAGACGTCATAAAAAAGCGCCACGCCGTCGAAGCCTGCCGCCGCGCCGTAGATCGGGAAATTGATGAAGCGGTTGCTGAGAAGCCCCATGCCGACCTGCACCAGGCAGGCGATGCAGAGCGTGCCGATGACGACGGGCAATCCCTTCTTGAACTGATAGGTGATCGAAGGGATGAGGATGAACGCGCTCGTGATGAGCATGTTCGCGATCTCCCCGACGCCGAACGTACCCGAATGCAGGGCGCGGAACCCCTCTTTGACGAAGCAGACGATGATGCCCTCCACCGGTCCGAAGATGAACGCCGAGAGGAGGATGAACACGTTGCCGAAGTCGAGCTTCAGAAAAGGCACTGCGGGGAAGAGCGGGAATTCGAGCAGGCTCACGACGTACGCGAGCGCGGCGAATACCGCGATCTTGGCGATGCGCTTTGCGGAAAATTTATTCTCCTTGCGCTTCTGCTTCTGTTCTGCCGACGATTGCTGTTGCGTTGCTGTTTGTTCTTGCATAAAAGAACCTCCGAAAGAGATCAATACCCTTCAGAAAAACAAAACCGCCCCGCAAACGATGCGGGGCGACAGACAGACTACACGAGTGCCTATTGTTTCTTTTCTCATCCGGACTATACCGTCGGTACGGGAATCACACCCGTTCGGGAGCATACGCTCTTCGCAGACTTTACTGCCGGTGGGGAATTGCGCCCCGCCCCAAAGAATATTGTCTTAGAAAGTATAAATCTTTTTTGTCACGCTGTCAAGCGATTTCAGGCAAATATACGAACTAATCGTCTTCTCTGTATTCTATGATATCTTCTACGCGGCAATGCAATATCTTGCACAGATCGTCAATTTTTGCCGTACTGATGCCGCCGCCCTGTCTCATACGGGAAATAGTTGCACTGCTGATCCCATATTTATTGATCAACGTATAAGTACTTTCTCCTCTCGCCTTGATTGTCTCCCAAAACGGAGCATAACTAATCATATTTTTATTTTATTATTGCCTCATTTGCTTGACAATAGTCATAATTATGACTATTGTCAATGTAAACAATGCTAAGGAGGTAAAAGATGTTTTGCAACAACTTCGGTAAAGAAATTGACAATCGCGCAGCGATCTGCCCGCATTGCGGTGTTCCCGTCCAAAATAAGGGAGAAAAACCCCGCAACAAAGCGGGACAAGGGCTCTGCATCGCGGGGTTTGTCGTATCATTGCTTTCGCTGTGGCTCGGCATGTATTTCTGCATTGTTTCCGTCGTTGCCGTCGTTTTGAGCGCCGTGGGAATGTCCATAGCCAAAAAAAAACGGCGATCCGCGCGGACTCGGCATTGCAGGACTTGTCATCGGCATCGTTTCGCTGTCGATCTGGGGACTGATTTTTTTGTTCGGCGCAAGTCTGATTTTGGCTCTCCTGTAAATCCCGATGCCCGAATTTCAACCACTGACAATACGCCGTCCGCGGTATTCCGCGGACGGCGTATTTGTTATTCTTTTACGATTTTTTGCCGCAAGCGGGCAAGCTTTACATAACGTCTTTCTGATAGAGCGGGAAGCGGGCGCAGAGCGAAGCGACTTCTGCGCGGACGGCGTCGAACGAAGCTTCCTTCTCGCGGATGACGCGGACGATGAGCTGCGCGACCTTTCTCGCCTCCTCCTCGCCCATGCCGCGCGTCGTCATGGCGGGCGTGCCGACGCGGATGCCGCTCGTGATCGAAGGCTTCTGCGTATCGAACGGCACGGCGTTCTTGTTGACCGTGATGTGCACCTCGTCGAGCATGGTCTCCAGCTCCTTGCCCGTCACGCCCGTGTCGGTGAGATTGAGCAAGATGAGATGGTTGTCCGTGCCGCCCGAAACCATGCGCACGCCGAGAGAGGCAAACTCGTCCGCCATCGCCCTTGCGTTCAATACGATCTGGTGCTGATAGCGCTTGAATTCGGGAGAGAGCGCCTCTTTGAAAGCGACCGCCTTCGCCGCAATGATGTGCATGAGCGGTCCGCCCTGCACGCCGGGGAAGATCGCCTTGTCGATCTGCTTGGCGAGCGCCTCCTTGCACATGCTGACGCCGCCGCGCGGGCCGCGCAGCGTCTTGTGCGTCGTCGTGGTGACCACGTCCGCATAGGGCACGGGCGAGGGATGTTCGCCCGCCGCGACGAGCCCCGCGATGTGCGCGATGTCCACCATCATGTAGGCGCCGACTTTGTCACAGATCTCGCGGATGCGCGCGAAATCGATGACGCGGGAGTAAGCGGACGCGCCCGAGACGATGAGTTTAGGTCTGCATTCGAGCGCGATGCGCTCCATCTCGTCGTAATCGATGCGCTCCGTCTGCGCATCCACGCCGTAAGGCACGATGCGGAAATATTTGCCGGAAATATTGACGGGAGAACCGTGCGAAAGGTGTCCGCCGTGCGCCAGGTTCATGCCCATGACGGTATCGCCCGGCTGCAGCAGCGCAAAGAAGACGGCGAGGTTCGCGCTCGCGCCGCTGTGAGGCTGCACGTTCGCGTGTTCGCACCCGAAGAGCTGCTTGAGCCGCTCGCGCGCGAGTTCCTCCGCCTTATCGACGAACTGACAGCCGCCGTAATAGCGATGCGCGGGATATCCCTCCGCATATTTGTTGGTCAGATGCGTGCCTGCCGCGGCGAGCACGGCGGGAGAGACAAAGTTCTCGCTTGCGATGAGTTCGATGTTGCCCTGCTGACGGGCGAGCTCTTCCTCGAGCGCGGCGCAAAGTTCGGGATCGGTCGCCCGAATCGTCGATAAATCGATCATAATTTTACCTCGGTTTTTTATTTCGATTATTTTAACACATTTTTCAGCGTCTGTCAATCGAAAAAACTGTTTTCTCCGCCGAGATACAGGCGCGGCACGCGCGCCGAAACGCCGCACAAAACTTCATATACGATGGTATGGCAATGCCGCGCCAGCTCTTCTGCCGTGGGGGCGTCGCCGAACACGGTCACTTCATCCCCCTCCGCGCAGTCCAGCCCGCTTACGTCGAGCATGCACTGATCCATGCACACCCGCCCCACGATCGGCGCAGGATTTCCTCTCACCGCGAGTGGAAACCCCGTCGCTGCGCGCGGCAGCCCGTCCGCGTACCCTGCGCACACCGTAGCCACCCGCATATTCCGCGGCGCGCGGTAAGCTCCGCCGTAACCGATGCGTTCCCCCCGCCGCACCGTCTTGACCTGGGCGATCGACGCCTTGAACGTCATCACGGGCGAACCGCAGCCGAATCCGTAGAGCGCGATGCCCGCGCGCACCATGTCCGCCTGCAAATTTTCGTCGAAACAGGACTCGCTGTTCGCGCAGTGGCGCGTCAGCTCGAATCCGTTCGCACGCAGAAAGTCGGCTCCCGCGCAAAAGCGCGCATACTGCCGCCGCGCCGCCCTGCCAGAAGAAGCGAAATGAGTGAACACGCCCTGCGGCGAAAGCGCGGGCAAACAGCAGGCGGAAAGGGCGTCCTTCGGCTGTGCGCCTGCGCGGCAGTCGAACCCGAGCCGCCCCATGCCCGTATCCAGTTTGATGTGGACGGGAAGGAGCGAACCTGCCCGCTTCGCCGCGTCGCTGAGCGCCTGGGCATAAGAGAGCGAAAAGACCGTCTGCTGCAAGTCGCATCCCAAGAGCGTCTCCGCTTCCTGCGGGGGCGTGTATCCGAGCACGAGGACGGGAAGAGAGATCCCGCCCCGCCTCAGAGCGGCTCCTTCCTCCGCGGTCGCCACCGCAAGGCAGTCGGCGCCCAGCTTTTCGTAGAGCGCCGAGAGCGCGAGCGCCCCGTGCCCGTAGGCGTCCGCCTTGACGACGCAGCAAACCTTTGCCCGCCGCTGTGCGCGGCGCACCTCTCTGAAATTTTTTGCGGCTCTGTCCAGCCGCACTTCCGCCCAAGCGCGCATATTTCCCTCCCCTATATGGTATGAAACGCACAGCGGAAGCCGTGCGCGTCGGGAAAAAGATGCGCGGCGAAAGCGGGCGCATGCAAAAAACAATGAGGGCGGGGCGGCAAGATCGCCGTCCCGCAGAAAACAGGCGGTTTTGCATGAAAAAATCCCGAGTAACCTCGGGATTTTTCGATCGTTTTCAGAGATTTTTTTCGATGAACGCCTTGAGCTCCGCCTTCGGGGCAAACCCGAGCGAACTGTCGACGACCTCTCCGTCCTTGAAAATGAGCACGTTGGGAATGGAAGAAATGCCGTACTCGTGCGCGAGGTCGATGTTTTCGTCCACATCGATCTTCACGAACGCCGCTCTTTCGCCGAGCTCCTTCTCCACGCTCTCGTATACGGGACCGAGCATCTTGCAAGGTCCGCACCAGGTCGCCCAGAAATCGACGACGATCGGACGCTTCTCCGTCCTGAGAAGTTCCTCAAATTCCGCCGCATTGCAATGTTTTACCATATGTTTCCTCCTATTTGAAGTATTTCACCGCATCCGGGAACGCGACCGTCTCGGAGGTGGATGTACTCATGTTTTTCACGCTCATGACGCCGTTTTCCAGCTCGTTCGAGCCGATGACGGCGACGTACTTCGCGCCCGTCTTGCCCGCATATTTGAACTGCGCCTTGATGGAGCGCCCCATCAGATCGATCTCCGCGGATATGCCGTTTCTCCGCAGTTCCTGCGCGATCGCAAACGCCTTTTTCCTGGACGGCTCGTCCATGCCAGCGAGATAGACCGTGACCGTCGGTTCCTCGCCGAACGGGACGCCCGTATTCTGCATGAGCAGGATGAGCCGCTCGATGCCGACCGCAAAGCCGACCGCGGGCGTCGGGCTTCCGCCCAGATTTTCAATGAGCGTGTCGTATCTGCCTCCGCCGCAGACGGTGCCCTGCGCGCCGATCGCCGTGGACACGAATTCGAATACCGTCTTGGAATAGTAGTCGAGCCCGCGCACGATGTTCGGATCGATCTCGTAGCGCACGCCGTTTTCGGTCAGCATCGCCTTGAGGCTCTCGAAGTGCGAAGCGCAGTCATCACAGAGATAATCGAGGATGCGCGGCGCGCCCGCCGCGATCTGTCTGCAGCCCTCCTCCTTGCAATCGAGCATGCGGAGTGGATTTTTTTCGAAGCGGCTCCTGCACGTTTCGCAAAGCTCTGAAAGGTGCGGGCGGAAATAATCCCTGGGCGCCTCGTTGGATTTGGGGCGGCAGTGCTTGCAGCCGATCGAATTGAGCCTGAGCGACAGGGAGGAGATGCCCAGCTCGCGCAGGAACGAATCGACGAGCAGGATGAGCTCCGCGTCCGCCTCAGGAGCGCTCGCGCCGAAGAACTCGACGCCGAACTGATGGAATTCGCGCAGTCTGCCCGCCTGCGGGCGCTCATAGCGGAACGCGGGTGTCAGATAGTACATTTTCGCGGGGAGAACGCCGCCCGCCATGCCGTTTTCGATGAACGTGCGCGCGACGCCCGCCGTCCCCTCCGGTTTGAGGGTGACGCTTCTGCCGCCCTTGTCGAGGAAGGTGTACATTTCCTTGTTGACGATGTCCGTCGTGTCGCCCACGCCGCGGTTGAAAAGTTCGGTGTGTTCGAAGGTAGGCGTGCGCACTTCTTTGAGCGCATAGCGCGCCGCGATCTTGCGCGCCGCGCCTTCGATGTACTGCCAGCGGTAAGAATCCGCGGGCAATACGTCCTTGGTTCCCTTGGGAATGTTGACCATACCTGCCTCCTTATAAGACGTACTGTTTGAGATCGCGCGAGACGGTGACTTCCGCCAGGTGCTGATCGACGTAAGCGCGATTGATCTCCACGGGGATGACGGGATAATCCCCGCCGCCCGCGTTGAAAGAAATATCTTCCAGCAAATCTTCCATGACCGTATGCAGCCTGCGCGCGCCGATGTCCTCGCTCGTCGCGTTCATCTCGACGGCGATCTCCGCGATGCGCTCGATCGCGTCGTCGGTGAAGTGAAGATCGATGTTGTCCACCGCAAGCAACACTTTATACTGCATGGTGATTGAATTTTCTGTCAGCGTCAGAATCTGCACAAAATCTTCTTTTGTCAGGCTCTTGAGCTCGACGTAGATGGGGAATCTGCCCTGCAATTCGGGAATGAGGTCCTCCACCTTGGAGACGTGGAAGGCGCCCGCCGCGATGAAGAGCATGAAATCCGTCTTGACGGGACCGTATTTGGTCATGACCGTGCTGCCCTCGACGATGGGGAGGATGTCACGCTGTACGCCCTCGCGGGAGACGTCCGCGCCGCCCGCATTGCCCTTCGCCGCGATCTTGTCGATCTCGTCGATGAAGATGATGCCCTCGTTCTCCGCGCGGCGCAGCGCTTCCGCCGTCACCGCGTCGTTGTCGATGAGTTTGTCGCTCTCCTCGGCGATGCAGATCTCCATCGCCTCTTTGACGGTGAGTCTGCGCTTTTTCTTCTTCTTGGGGAAGATGTCGCCAAACACCGAACCGAGGGAGATCGAAGTGCCGCCGCCCGCCATGAGCTCCATGCCCATGGGATTGTCCGTCACTTCCATCTCGATGAGCGTCTGATCGAATCTGCCCGCGCGCAGACCGTCCAGCAGGTTTGCCTCGAACACTTCGTCCGCCGTCTCCCCTTTGTCCTGCTTTTTCGCCTCTTTGAGGAGGCGCACCACCTTCTTTTCGGCGTTGCCGCGCGCCTTGATCGAAACTTCCGCGCTCTTCTCCTCTTTGACCAGGCGATAGGCGCACTCCACCAGATCGCGCACCATGCCCTCGACGTCCTTGCCCACATACCCGACTTCGGTGTACTTGGTCGCCTCCACCTTGATGAACGGCGCCTTGACGAGCTTGGCGAGCCGCCGCGCGATCTCCGTCTTGCCCACGCCCGTGGGGCCCGTCATGATGATGTTCTGCGGTGTGATCTCCTCCCGCAGCTCCGGAGAGAGCATGCTGCGCCGATATCTGTTTCTGAGGGCGATCGCGACGGATTTTTTCGCCTCGCTCTGCCCTACGATGTATTTATCGAGTTCGTGTACGATCTGCTTGGGGGAAAGTGCCATTATTCCGCCTCCTTGCCGACGACTTCGCATCGAATGTTGTCGTTGGTATAAACGCATATTTCGCTCGCGATCCTGAGCGCCTTGGTCGCGATCTCCTCCGCGCCGTAATCGGTGTTCTGCAAGAGGGCGCGCGCCGCCGCGAGCGCATAATTGCCCCCGCTCCCGATCGCCAAAATCCCGTCGTCGGGCTCGATGACCTCGCCCGTGCCCGAAAGCATCAAAAGGGTGTCCTTGTCCGCGACGATCATGAGCGCCTCGAGCTTTCTGCCCATCTTGTCCGAGCGCCAGAGCTCCGCGAGCTCGACCGCCGAACGCATGAGATTGCCCGAAAACTTGTTGAGCATCCCCTCAAATTTTTCGGAGAGCGAGAAGGCGTCCGCCACCGAACCCGCAAAACCGACCACGACCTTGCCGCCGTAAATGCGGCGCACCTTGCGCGCCGTGTTCTTGAATACGACGCTTTCGCCCATCGTCACCTGTCCGTCTCCGGCGACGGCGATCACGCCGTCCTTCTTGACGCCGCAAATTGTCGTTGCGTGAAATTCTGTCATAACTGTTCTCCTATCGCACGGATCGCCGCGAGCGAACGCTCCGCGAACATCCGTCTTTTCTTTGCCTTGTCCCGCTCTTCTATGGGGGCGAGGATCCCGTAATTTGCATTCATGGGCTGAAAATCCGCCTGCGCCGAAGAGACGTAAGCGCTCAGCGCGCCGCAGACCGTCGTCTCGGGAAAGAAGATCGGCTCCCTGCCCTGTACGCGGCGCAGAATGTGGATCCCCGCCAAAAGTCCGCTCATCGCGCTCTCGACGTATCCCTCCACGCCCGTGATCTGCCCCGCAAAAAAGAGATTTTCGCGCCGCCGCAGCGAAAAATCGCGGTTGAGCCGCTCCGCAGGCAGATAGGTATTCCGATGCATCACGCCATAGCGCAGGTATTCCGCATTTTTCAAGGCGGGAATGAGCCCGAACACGCGCTTTTGCTCGGAAAACTTGAGGTTGGTCTGAAATCCGACCAGATTGTATGCGCTCCCCGCGACGTTCTCCTTGCGCAGCTGCAACACCGCATAGGGGCGCTTGCCGTTTTCGTCGTAAAGCCCCACGGGCTTGAGCATGCCGTAGCGCAGCGTATCCTTCCCGCGGGAAGCCATCACCTCGACGGGCATGCACCCGTCGAAGATCTCACGCTTATCAAACTCGTGCAGCGTCGCGCGCTCGGCGGAGAGCAGGGCGTCCACGAACGCCTCGTACTCCTCCCTGTTCATGGGGCAGTTGAGATAATCGCTCGTCCCCCTGCCGTACCTGTCCGCGGTAAACGTCTTCGATCTGTCGATGCTCTCTTCGGAGACGATGGGCGCGGACGCGTCGTAAAAGTGCAGTTCTCCGCAAAGAGCGGCGATCTTCTCCGCGAGGGCTCCTTGCGTGAGCGGTCCCGTCGCGATCACCGCTATGTCCGCATCGGGGATGTCTTCGACGGTCTCTGAACGGAGGGTGATGCGCGGTTCCGCCTTGATCTTTTGGGTGATATAGGAGGAAAAGACCTCCCTGTCCACCGCGAGCGCGCCGCCCGCAGGCACCTTCGCCCGATCCGCCGCCTCCATAAAGAGCGAGCCGAGCAGTCGCATTTCTTCCTTCAGAAGTCCGCACGCGTTGCCGTAGACGTCGTTTGATTTGAGAGAATTCGAACAGACCAGCTCGGAAAAGAGCGGGGACGCATGCGCGGGGGAAAAGGCGGCGGGTTTGCAGTCGGTCAGCGTGACTTCTGCCCCGCGGCTCGCGAGTAAATACGCCGCCTCACAGCCTGCCAGCCCCGCCCCTACTATTTCAATTTTCATTCGTCTTTTTCCGTTGCTCCCGATAAGAGCACTCCTTGGAAGAGCATTTGATCACGCCGCGCGGCGTCTTGATGAGATACGCGCCGCAGGTCGGACACTTCCCGCCCGTCGGCAGATCCCAGCTCATAAACTTGCACTCGGGATAATTCGAGCACCCGTAAAAGATCTTGCCGCGTTTGGATTTTTTGGGCAGGACGGCTTTGCCGCACTCGGGGCAGATCCCCGTCTCTGTGGGCATCGAGCCGCTCGGCACGGGCATCGTCGTCTTGCAGGCGGGATAGTTGGGGCAGGCGAGGAACTTGCCGAATCTGCCAGACTTCACCACCATCTGCGCGCCGCAGGTCGGACATTTGACCTCGGACACCTCGACTTCCGTCTCGTTCTTCTTAAAGCCGCACCCTTCGTTCGGGCAGAACAGGTACTTCCCGTACCGTCCGCCCTTGCGGAGCATTGGCGTGCCGCACTTTTCGCAGGGGATGTCCGTCTGTTCGACGCCTTCCTCCTGCGCCCGCGCCACTTTGTCCGCAAACGGCGGATAAAAATCGGCGAGGATCTTGCGCCAGTCCTTGTTGCCCTCTTCGATCTCGTCCAGCTTCTTCTCCATGTCCGCCGTGAAGCCGACGTCCATGACGTCCTTGAAATATTGTTCGAGAAGGTCGGTGATCTCGAACGCAACGGGCTCGGGGACCATATACTTGCCTTCCTTTCTCACATACTTGCGCTTGTTGAGCACGGCGATGATGGAGGCGTACGTCGAAGGTCTGCCGATGCCGTTGCCGTCCATCTCATTGACGAGGGAGGCGTCCGTATAGCGAAGGGGCGGCTTGGTGAATTTCTGTTTGGGTTCGACGTTCAGACAGTCGAGCTTCTCGCCCTCCTTCAGATCGGGCAGGAGCTTGCCCTCCTCGTCGTCCTCCTTCTTCGCCTCCTGATATGCGGCGGTGAATCCCGCAAAGAGCATGGTCTTGCCCGCCGCTTTGAAGCCGTAATCCCCGTTGTCGATGGCGATCTGCATGCTGTTGTAGCGCGCCTCCGCCATCTGAGAGGCGACAAATCTGTCGTAGATGAGTTTATAGACGTTGAAATGCTTTTTGTCGAGGAGGTGTTTCACCGATTCGGGCGTGCGGGAGATGTCGTTGGGGCGGATCGCCTCGTGCGCATCCTGCGCGCCCTTGCCCGCGCTGTACACGTTGGGCTTGGCGGGAATGTACTCCTCGCCGTACTTTTGCGCGATGAATTTTCTCGCGGCGTCCTGCGCCTCCGAAGAGATGCGCGTGGAGTCGGTACGGATGTAGGTGACAAACGCGATGTGTCCCTCTTCTGGCGTGTCGATGCCTTCGTAGAGGTGCTGCGCCACGCTCATGACCTCGGGCGCGGACAGCCCGAACTTGTTCGAAGCGTCCTGCTGAAGGCTGCTCGTCGTAAACGGCGCGGGCGCGTGCGTCTTGTTCACCGACTTCTTCACGCTCGTGACGACGTACTCGCCTTCCTTCAGCTCGGAAAGCACCTCGTCCGCTTCCGCTTTGTTGGCGACCTCGTACTTCTTGCCCTTCTTCTTCGCGAGCAGAGCCTTGAAGGGGGAGAACTTCGCGCCCTTGTCCTGCAGGGAAGCGGTGATGTCCCAGTATTCCCTGGGCACGAACGCCTGTATCTGCCGCTCGCGCTCCACGATGAGTTTGAGCGCCACGGACTGCACGCGTCCCGCGGACAGTCCGCTGTGGATGCGGCGGTTCAGAAGCGGGGAGAGCTTGTAGCCGACCAGTCTGTCGAGCACGCGGCGCGCCTGCTGCGCGTCCACGAGATCGAGATCGACCGTCCGCGGCTCCTGAATGGCGCGCTCCACCGCCTTCTGGGAAATTTCGTTGAAGACGATGCGGTTCTTCGCCGCCTCGTCGAGTTTCAGCACCTTCTGCAGATGCCAGGAGATCGCTTCGCCCTCGCGGTCCGGGTCGGTCGCAAGGTAGACGCGATCCGCCTTCCTGACCTCGTCGGCAAGCCGCTGCACGATCGCCTTCTTGCCTTCGGAAACCACATACTTCGGCTCGTAGTTGTTCTTTACGTCCACGCCCAGCGATTTCTCGGGCAAGTCGCGGATGTGTCCCGCCGAAGCGTCCACGCGGTACTTTCCTTTCAGATATTTTGCGATCGTCTTCGCCTTGGACGGCGACTCTACAATGATAAGATCCATGCTGTACCTATACGGCGCGATATTTGTTCCCGCCGCTTCTAACGATGAGATTTTTGATTTCCAGAGAAGAGAGCAAGACGAACACCTCTCCCTGCGAAAAGTTGCAGGCGCGTCCGATCGCGCCGACGTGCATCTCCTCGTTCTCCCGCAAGAGAGACAAAACGAGGTTTTCTTCCGCCGTCAAGGTCGGCTTCTCATCTTCCTCCGTCCAGTTTATACCAAAATCCGGCAGAATGTCAAGGATATTTTCGGTCGGGAAGGCGCCTTTTTTCAACAAGGCGTTGCATCCTTTTCCCGATGATACCCCAATCGTATACGGAAACGCATACACCGGTTTCCCCGTTTCCAGACCGAAACCGCCCGTCATTGCTGCGCCGCTGACCTCGCCCGCGCTTACCACGAGGACACCCTTCGCCATCGCTGCCATGACGCGGTTGCGCACGCGATAGAGATACTTTCGCGTCGTCACATACGCGGGAAAGGGAGAGAGAAGGAGTCCCTCTTTCGCCACCCGCTCCAAGAACGCGCTCTCGGCGTTCGGCAGACCGCAGGGAAGCATGCAGACGCACGCACCGCCCTCGAGCGCACCCAGCGCCGCCGCGCGGTCTCCGCCCTCCGCGACGCCCGTCAGCACCGAAAAATGCGAGGAAAGCTCCGCGCAGAGCTCTTCCGTATGCTTACAGATGTTCGGCAGCGTGCGGCGGGAGCCGACCACGCAAAAGAAATCTCTTCTCAGGAGCTCCTCTCTCCCCTTCGCATAGAGGCAGAGGGGCGGCACGTCCGACTGCCGCAAAAGAAGCGGATAAGCCTCGTGCGAATACGGCAGCGGCAGAATGCCCTGCGCGCGATATCGCGCCATCGCCGCCTTGCAAAATGCGGGCGTCAAAGCCGTCCTTATACTATTATATACGTCGCTTTTGCCCTTTTTAATCAGAAAAGCGGAGAAATCGCAATTCTCGTCGAAGAGGTCGGCGGGAGAAGAGACGTTTTCGAGCAGTTCCCACTTGCATTTTTCTTCGACGCCCTGCACTTCCGCGAGGCAAAAATAGGCGAGATCTTCCTTCGTGTATTTCATATCTGTTCGTAGGTGCGGTAGGAGACCGCCTCGTAAATATGCCGCTCGGCGATATCCCTTTCGCCCTCGAGATCGGCGATCGTGCGCGCCACCTTGATCACGCGCGAGCGCCCGCGCACGGAGAGATGCAACCGCTCGAAGGAGCGGCGGAGCACTTCCTCGCAGGCGGGAGAGAGCGCGCAGAAGCGTTTGCTCTCCCTTTCCCGCATCTCCGCGTTGGTGACGATGCCCATGCCCGCAAATCGCGCGCGCTGAATCTCGCGCGCGACTTCCACGCGCCGCTTGACGGCGGAAGAAGGTTCCTCCTCCTCTTTTGAAACGAGGTCGTCATAGCTCACGTCGTCCACTTCCACCTGCAGATCGATGCGGTCGAGGAGCGGTCCCGAAATTTTCGCGCGGTAGCGGCGGATGTCGGTCGGCGTGCATTTGCATTCCTTGATCGCGGAACCGTAATTGCCGCAGGGACAGGGATTCATGCTCGCGCAGAGCATGAACGACGCGGGATAGCGCACGACGCCGCCCGCGCGCGCCACGGTGATCGCCCCGTCCTCGATCGGCTGACGCAAAGATTCGAGCGCGACGCGGCTGAACTCTGGCAACTCGTCCAGAAACAGCACGCCGCGGTGCGCCAGCGACACCTCCCCCGGGCGTATCCTGGCGTTTCCGCCCCCGCAGAGGGAGACCACGCTCGCCGTATGGTGCGGGGCGCGGAAGGGGCGGCTCCCCACGATCCCTTCCGAAGACAGCACGCCCGCGACGGAGTGTATTTTCGTGACCTCGAGCGCCTCCTCGAAGGTCAGATCGGGCAAAATCCCGGGAATGCACCGCGCGAGCATCGTCTTGCCCGTCCCCG
>CALVME010000027.1 GCA_944342055.1 uncultured Clostridia bacterium
AAAGGGAAGGAACGCGCGGTCGGTCTCCAAAAGCTCCTCCCTGCTCTTCCAGAGCGGATAGCGCAGATTGGGGTCGAAGCTGACGATCGCCCCGACGGAACGAGCCTTCCCGATGAGCGCGCGATGCGCTCCCCGCACGGGCGCGTCCGCGAGATCGACGCTCCCGAAGTGCAGGATATCCCCCCTTTGGATCGGCACCGCGCGCACGTCCGCCTCGCTCAAGAGCATGTCCGCCGAGGGATTGCGATAGAACAGAAAATCTCGCTCCCCGTTCCCGTCCAGGAACACGAATGCGAGGGCGGTGTTCGCCTCGTCCGTCTCAAACACGAACGCGTCGTCCACCCCCTCCCGCGCGAGGGTCTCCCGCAAAAATTTGCCGAACGCGTCCCGCCCGAGCTTGGTGACGACGGCGGAACGGCATCCCAGCCGAGCCGCGCATACGGCGACGTTTGCGGGCGCGCCGCCCGCGTTCTTTTCAAAGAAGCGCGCGTCGCCCCCCTCCTCGTTCTGTGCCGTAAAGTCGATGAGCATTTCTCCCATTGCATATAATTTCCGCATGATCTACCCCCAAATCGCAAAATCTTCGTCGGGCAACGCGAGTTCATACCCCTCTTCGATGCGCGCGCCGACGACGCGAATGCGCACCTTTTCGCCCTTGAAATAATATCGCTCCGCAAACGTCTCTCTCCCGTCTGCCACAAAAATTTCGAGCGAGGAGACGTCGGACAAGATGCGAATCTCCGCCTCCCCTCCGTAGGCAAACTTGGAAAACCTCGCCTCGGCGGGCTCCTGCCTGCAGGAAGAGAGATCGACCTTCACGCGGCCTTCGCACAGCGACACCGAAAGCATATCTCCCTCGTCCGAAGCGTCCGAGACGGTGAGCGACCCGCCCTCCGCGAAGCGAAGAGACAGATCGAAACACTTCAAAACCTCTCCCGTAAAATCCGCCGCGCGGCGATACCTTTCGATGCCGGATGCGGGCGACTGCCACAGCGCGCCGTCTCTCACGGAGAGTACGCGGGGATAGACGATCGCGCCGCAATAGCCGTGCCCGTTCCGATGCAGGAAGTACTCCTTGCCCCACATCTCCATCCATGCGAACAGCAGCCGCCGCCCGCTCTCGTCTGCGCAGGTCTGCGGGGCATAGAAGGCGTGTCCCCCGTCGATCTCGTCGCACGCATCGATGCGGAACGTACACGCCTTCGGATCGAATTTTCCCAGAAAATACAAGCTCGAATTGGGGCCAAGGAAGCGGTTTCCTTCCCGCTTCACGCCGATCGCAGACACCAAAAGCACGTCCGTCTCCCCCACCGAAAAGAAATCGGGGCATTCCGCCATTTCGCCGAAATAGGGCGAGCGCAGGGCGTTCCGATAAGAAAAATGTTCTCCGTCCGAAGAAGCATAGACGAGCACCTGCCCTTCGTTCCGCTCGTTTTTCGAGCCGACGAACAGAAAATATTCCCCGCCGATGCGGACGGGGTTGGGATCGCGGAAATCCTCGCGGCTCGCTCCCGAAGGGAGATCGCCTTCGGTCAGAACGGGCACTTCCCTCTTGTGAAAATGCAAGCCGTCCGCCGAACGCGCCATGCCCTGAAGCTCTTTCCTGACGCCGTCCGCCTCAAAGTGCTTCGTGTAATACACGAACAGCTCTCCCGTCTCGGAGACGACCGCTCCGCCCGAAAAACAACCGCTCTCGTCCTCCCGATCGGGCGCAAGTGCGACCGCGCAGTGACGGAACACGCAATTGTCACGCGTAACGGCGTGTCCCCAGTGCATGGGCCCCCAACAGCTGTCGTAGGGAAAGTACTGATAAAAAATGTGCGTCTCGCCCCCGAACGAACACACCCCGTTTGGGTCATTCATCCAGCCGACGGGCGGCGCCAGATGATAGCGCGGGCGCTGGCTCAGATCGATCTTTCCCGCATGTTTCCTGAGATGATCGTTCGCCCGATCAAGGATATCGCTCATCGTGTTCCTCCTCTTGCGCATCCGAATGCGACCGCTTCGATTATACCACTTTTTCCCTTCCGATGCAACCGACAGACGCATTTTCTTCTGCGCGCATGCACTACCTCTGACGGATGCGGCAGGCGCTTCACGATCTCCAGGCGGCGAAAAAAAAACAGGCGCCTCGCAAACAATGCGAGGCACCTGCCGCACGGATTGGCTACCGCTCAGGATTGCACCATACTCAAACGGATCAATCTGTCTTTCATGAATCGATCGGTCTGCCCGCCTTCGCCGCGCCGCGCTCGGGACAATCCGAGCGCTTTTGCGCACCACACGCATCGGCATCGGCTTTTTCGGTACAACCCATCTAAAAACAACCGCCCGCGCCCGCCCTTCGGCAAAGCGGCAAAGCAGAGGTTTTTCCACTTGTTTTATTCTGTCAAACGTCGTCGAAGGAGATCACCTTGCGGTAATACCCAGTGGGAGATTGCAAAATCATCTTCATCTGCAATCCGTCCACAAATTTGCTCGAAACGATCTTCCCCGCGTTGGCGGCGCCGCCCAGCAACGTGAGATCGGACGTAGCGCTGTTGCACTGCATCAGCCGCAACACTTCGGTCAATACCTTGCACTGACCTTCCGGGGTGAGTTTTGCAAAATCTTCTCTCTTTCCGCTCAGCAAAGCGAGTTGTTTTCTGATCGTCAGCCCCGCATAGATGGGAGAGGCAAGCTTATCGAGCAGTTTGTCGTACAACGCAAGGTTTCCCTCCGCGTTGACGTCCTTGCCTACGGATATCCCCTTGCCGAATCGGTCTCTCGCGCGTATGAAATTGACCGCAGGCTTGAGAGCTGCGAGGCTTTCCTGTTCCAAAAACGGTTCGTTTGCGTTGCACCAGAGCAGGCGGTTGCCGCTCCTGCCGCGCAGATACGCGTACGAGCCTCCAAACTGAAAGAGCGTATTGATTTTGATCTGCGGGATGAGTATTTCCGCTTCGTTCAGCCCCGCCTTCTCTTCGCAGTAACGAATTTTGTCTTCGACGGAATTGCTCCCGAGTTTTTCCTGCCGGAGCGGGAACGCCTCGAGAGAGAGTCTCTTTCCCCCGCGCTTGTCATTGCTGCGGACGAGCATAAAGTAAGCCGTCGTTTCGGAATCGTATCCGCCATATTTTGAGGTATCGAAAAAAGCGCCGTTCCCTTTGAGCGGGATCAGATTTTTGTTCGCTCCCGCCTTTTTGATCGTCGCGTTGAACAGAGCGCCCTTGCCCTGTTCCGTCATGCGGACCACCCTGGCATTGTTTTTTACCACCGTCTGCAGGACCGTCTGCCTGTCTGAGACCTTCCACTCCCCTTCGATGTCCTCGTCAAACAGGCGGCGGATGTTGTAATTGCCCAACCGCTCCCGATCTCCTTTCTCAAGCTCGCGTTTGAATTTTGCGCGATACACGTTTCCCACGGCGATATCGATATAGGCGTCCTTCGCGTAGCTCAGATTATTCAGATCGCGCATGCGGATGAGTCCGTTGTCCTGTCTGAACCGATCGGCATTGCTCGACCGCACATAGACGATCTCCGTATCCGGCAACAGCTTCTGCAGCAAGTACATGACCGAACGCGTGTGTTGATCGGGCAGGCAGAACTGTCTTTCGATATAGCTCGTCAGTTCCGCGTCCGTCAGGGGTTCGGTGCGGGTCAGGCGCGCGTATTTGACCTCGCTCATCAGCCCGACCTTTCTGCACTCTTTCCAAAAGCCTCCGCACTTGCTCTGTATGGAAGAGGGAAGCGGATACACATCCTTCTTCCTGACGTTCTCCGCTCTGAAGACGAGCACTTTATTGTCGATGCTTTCCTCCTGTATCTTTGACTGCGGGTAAATGTGATCGATGTCGCACACGTCCGCGTCAAAGACGTCCTTCAGGCGAATGGGCGTGCCCGAATAGGCGCTTTTGCCCTCCTGCAGGTAATAAAGATACAGGCGATCGCTGTTAAAACAGACCTCAGGCGTCTTCTCGATCGCGGCGAGGAACTCTTTCCCGCTCTCTCCGAGCGCTCGATAGCGCGCGATCAATTCGTTCTTCCGCAGAAACTTGTTTTGTCCGCGGCGCGCGTTTCCGCTCGTCGTCTCCAAAAACAGGCGTTCGGGAGGCGCGCCTTCTATCTCCACGATCTCCCGCACAAGTTCTATGCTTCGCCAGATCGCCCGTTTCACCGCCATGGAGCAGTACATCGATCTGATCGCGGCGTAATTGACGGCTTCGCTCGGCACGTTTTCCGCATTGTATCTGTCGACCGCGCGTCCGAAGCCGTACGCGTCGGACATGAGCTCCGAAAAACTCTTTCCCGTCTTTCGCATCGCTTCGATGAGCGTCATCGGCCGCCCGTTCTCGTCGAGACACTTTTCGCTGACGATGCCGTTGAGGAACTCCCTCGACACCCTGCTCCAGCGCGAGGAGTTGAGACTTTTTAGTTTTTTGATCTCCTCTTCGCTCAAAAATTTTCCGTATTTTGCGCGGATGCGCTTTTCCAGCCGCTCTTTGTCGGAAATCAAAGTGATCCAGAGCAACACTTCTTCGCACATTGCGCTGTATCTGATCCGTTTTTCTCCCAGAAAAGCGAGATTGCCCCACGAAGAGGAGGCGACGCGGAAAATGCGGTCGGAGGAACCGAAGATCTCCTCTTCCTTGCTGTCGGGCGAAACGATCCCCTCGCGGATCAGGAGCGTCAAAATTTCCTTTCTGCCGAAGCGTTTGTGATACTTCGCGAATTCATAGATCGCCCTGCGCGCCGCCTCGTTCTGTTCCCCGCAGATCTTCATCTGATTCAGCTCGTTCAGAAAGAAAAACTCACAATACAGAAGCGAGTTGACGGGAAGTACGTCCTGCCCCGCAAGATATGCGCACTTGTTGGTGCTTCTGCGGATGAATCGCTCTTCGGAAGCGGCTTCATCCACCGTCTCGCCGAAATTCCAAGGGGTCACCCTCTCCCGCTCGCATCCCTGTCTGCGTACCACCCAACCGAAGGGACTGCGCGTATCCAAAGGCCCCACATAATAAGGAACACGGAACGTCATGAGCATGCGTATCTTGTCCGAAACGCCCGTCCCGCCGCTGCGCTCCTTCAAAAAAGGAAACTTCTCCTCCGCGTGCTTCAAGATCGCGTTGAGCTCCTGCAAATGCGCCTGGTAGGGAACGGCGCCGTTCGCTTCGCACGATTGAAGGGGCAAAAATATGTCCTTTCCCATATCGCGCAACATCTGTTTGTCGTCCAGGCGCAATTCCCGCTTCAAAAAGGAATAAAATTCCCCCTTGGTACACCTTGCGCAGCGTTTCTTCCTGTCCGAACCGACATACGCGGCGTAATTGTTCGCGTTCTCCCCGCAATAGAAGACGAGCCCGTATTTTTCCGGACACTTCTCCCGAACATACGCTTTGAGGCGACGCAGATCTTCTCTGTGTTTTTCGTAGGCGTCCACCTTCGCCTCGGAAAGAAACCGCCGCGCTCCCATAAATGAAAAAAAGACCGTCCAGTCGTAAACGGCTTTCAGGAGCAATACGAATTCCGTCCATTCCTCGCCCGCCTCTTTTTCGATCGCGGCGGCGCCGCTCTCCTCAAAATTTGCGTCTTCAAAGGAAAAAGAACGGCTTTCCGCGACCTGATCCGAAGCCGTAAGGTCTCTGAGTTTGAATTTGCTCCCCGAGATCGCCCTGGCGATCGCCTCATGCTGCAAGTTTTTATCGGCGGCGATCACCGCAATGAGTCGGGAACGGCGGCTCTGTCTGTCCGCCTTTGCGTCGCAGAGAATGTTCAGGATCTCCTTCGATTTGGAGAGATCGAGAGGTACACACATGTGATCGGTCAAAAAAACGTTGATCTTGCCAAGAGAACCGAACAGAGCGGAAGTGTCCTGCACGTCATCCCCCTGAACTTCAAAGAGAAAATGTCCGCGCTTTTTCAGAATATGGTGAATGCCGAGGTACAGGAAACGAACGTCCTCGATCTCTCCGCGGATGAGCGCCGCACGCAGGTGATAGACAGTGGGATACTTTCTGAAAAAATCTCTGTCTTTGAACGTCTCGTCGCCGAACAGCGAATCCGCAGAGCGGAGCCCGTACGCCTTGTCGCTCAGAAAGAGAGAGCTGTTGTTCAGGCGGAGAAAAAAGAGAGGATCCTTCTTTGCGATTTCCTCCGCAAAGATATCCTGCAAGAGGAGAAGGCGCTGCCGCGTTCTCGCCCGCCTCCGCCTCGCGCTGCGGTGCAGCCTTCTTTCCTTCGCCGACTTGGCTTCGTCAAAGAGATAACTTCCCCAAAGCGGCTGAGAGCGCGCCTTTAAAAGGCGATAGGATTTATCCGTAACCGCCCACCCGGCAAAACTCGTACCGACGCTGAGACCGATATAATATTTTTTCCTGATATCTCTTGACGTTTTTTTCATTTTGCTTTATAATAGTATTCGCTTGAACGATCGGCTACCGTTTAGGATTGCACCATCAGTTCAAATAAGCTTTTTTCAAATCACCGTTTTTCGGCAACACATGTTATGTGTAACGGATCCGCGACGCGGGTCCGTTTTTCTTTGAAACGCTTGCCCTCCCCATTCTGTTCCCGACAGCACACTTGTCTCTCACGCACGCTTTTCTATGTCGTTTGTTCAGTTTTAATTATATCATAAACAAAAAAGAAAGTCAGCCGCTTTTCGCAGAAATTCGACAGGATAATGCGTTGATTTTTACATTTTAATGCTCACTTTAAGCAGTCTTTTCAAAAAAATAAGCTCACTTTTGAATGTGAGCGAGCTTACTTTTATGTATTATTTCGGTTTTTTCGCGAAATGCGGCATTTTGTCCGCGTCGGGACGGCCGTTTGCGGAGCGTCCGTCTAATTCTGCTCGGAAAGTTCCTGCGCAGGCAATTTGGTGCAATAATCGAACGCACCCGCGCCGATCTCCGCTACGGAAAGCGGAAGTTCGATCTTCTCCAGATTCAGACAACAGCGGAACGCACCCGCGCCGATTTTCGTGATCGTATCGGGAAGAGTGACGCTTTTGAGGTTGACGTCCCCTTCGAACCCGTTCTCCGCGACCGCGCTGACAGTATAGCCGTTGAATTTCTCGGGTATGACGACGTGTTCCACATTTCCCGCCGTGCCGATCGACACCGAGAGCGTCCCGTCTGCAAGAAGGGCATAGGAAAGCCCGTATGTATAGTCGCACGTTCCCAGATTGCCGGAGACGAGATCGGCGATCCACTCTTTTTCCGTGCCGAGATATCCGAACGCATCGCAATATATTTCGTAAGCAGACTTGCCGTCCTTTCCGTCTTTGCCGTCCTTTCCCGCAAAGCCGTCCTCGCCGACAACCAGACCTGCGTCGATCACCTGACCGTTGTCGAGGGTGATGATGAGCTTGCCTGCCGTATTGACGGCGGCGCTCACCACTTTGGCGTCATCATTCCCGATCGTCTCGCAGGCGCACAGACAGAAGAAAGCCTGAACGCCGATCATCAGACAGTAAAAAATAGCAATGAGTGATTTTTTCATATCCGCCCCTCCTTTTGGGCAAGCGTATTGTAGCGCATTCTGTTCTGCCAAAGAATGAACGATCGTGACGAATGGCATAATTTTCCGTCGTATGCTTTTATGAGCAAACGGAAATCGCATTTTTGCCGTATTTTGGCGCATTTTGTCGCGACGGAAAAACAAGAAGAGCCGATCGGCATTTCGTCTGCCGATCGGCTTTCGCATTATTTGAGTATATTGCCCTGTTTTGTCTCCACAATGGTGTAGATCGCCGCCTCTTCGCCGCTCTGCGCGTCGATATAGACGAGGTAACTCTCTTGTCCGTGTTTGCCGTAAAGTTCGTAGCAGAGCGTCTCCTGACCGTTGACGGGGATGATCGCAAGTTCGGTCTCTTCGACGTCGATCCTGCCCGCCTTCGCCTTTGCTTCCGCTTTCGTGATTTTCGGCGCAGGGATGGCGCGCTGCTTATGGGTATTCCAGAACTCCGCGGCCTCCATGCCGACCACTTTCCCGCGCGTTTCGCATACCTTTACCTTAACCAAATCGGGATAGACGAGCACGTCGTCCTGTTCGTAGACAAAGGTGAAATCCACGGAAGTGCCGCTCTCGCTGACGAATACCGACTCCATCTCCCTGAGTCCGAGCCCCGCAAGAAACTCTTCCGCGATCTCCTCACAGCGCTCGACGTTGTAATTCTTCGCCGTGCATGTCTCGTAATAATCGAAGAACACGAGCTTGCCGCCCTCTTTGGAGATCTGGACAAACAATTCTCTGTCACGCTGATCGAGCGCCGTAAAGTTGTAGCAGGTGATGTGCCTGGACACCGTCTCGCCGACGAAATCGACCGTCTTGAGCTCATAATCTTTGAAATACTGTCTGACATACTCCTGCGCTTCCGCCGAAGAGATCTCTGCGCCGAGGGCGAGTTCCGCCGCCGTCACGGGCTCCTCTTTGGCGGGAGTCTGCGCGGGATCCTCATTCGGGGAGAGCGACGGCTCTCTCGTCTCTGCGGGCGCGCCCTGTTCCGCTTTCTGCCCGCGCTCGTCAAAGCCGTGCAGCATTTCGCCGATCTTGCCCTCTCCGTTTTTCAGGAACGATCTGAGATCGCCGTCCGTCATCTCATTCGCGAGGGTATTGAGCTTTCTCTTCGCATTCGCTTGTTTTTCGTATAATTCCTCCGCGCGCGCCTCGTCCTCCTCCGTCATGCCGTTGCCGGATGCAAGTCTCGTCAGAAGTTCCTTCGAAAAGTCGCGCGTGCCGTTGATGAAAGACGTCAGAGAAGATGCGTCGCTCCACTCCGCGGGGAAACGCTCGAGCGCTCCCGCCGCGAGCGAACTGTTGACAAGCAAATCGGTCGCAAGATTGCGCTGCCCCGCAGCCGTCGAGGAGACGCGCAGCTTGGAAAGATCTGTCTCCATCTCGTCCATGAGCCCCGTCAGTTCATAGAACGAACTGCGATAGCCCGCCGACGCCACGGCGTTCATGTCTCGCATATTGAACGCGCCCGCAGTCACGATCGTGGCGAGCACCAGCGTGGAAACGCCGAGAGAGACGACCGCCGCGAGCCAGCCCCCGACGCCGGGCGTGCGTTGTTCTCTCCTGTGCTTGCGGTTTTCGAGCTTGGCTTCCTTTTCCCTTAAACGCAGTTCCTTGGCTTTGAGCGCGCGCTCCTTGCGCTCCGTCTTGCGCTTTTCCAGGAGGGCGAGCCGCTCTTTCTTTTCCCGTTCCCTGCGCTTCATGCGCTGCGCTTCCGTCTCGTTTTTCAGAAGTTCCCTGCGCTTGCGCCGCTCTTCTTTGCGCTGCGCCTCCCTTTCGGCAAACGCCGCCTTGCGCTCCGCCTCTTGCGCCTTGCGCTCCGCGCGGCGCTCCTCAGCCAACAATTTCCGCTCTTCTCTGATCGCCGCGCGCGTCTTTTCCTCGTTGCGCTTCTTCGCCTGCGTTCCCTTGGAAGCGCTCTTCTTCGCCGCTTTTTCCGTGCGCTCTACCTTTTCCGCGCCGTCTGACATCTGTTTTTCTTCCATGTTTCCCCTCCTATATCGCAAAAACGTGTCTGCCGATCGTCGTCACCGTCTCGCGGCTGAAGATCCAGGAACTCGTCGCCTTTGCGGGATTGTAGTAATAGAGACAACCATACGTCGGATCCCAGCCGTTCAGCGCGTCGCGTGCCGCGCTCATCGCACTCTCGTCAGGCTCCAGATTGATCTGTCCGTCGGACACCGCGGTGAACGCGCCCTTCTGATAGATGACGCCCGCGATGGTGTTGGGGAACCCGCTGTCTTTCACGCGATTGAGGACGACCGCGCCCACCGCGACTTTGCCCGTATAGATTTCCCCGCGCGCCTCCGCATGGATGACCTTTGCGAGCAGATAGAGATCGTTGCGGCTGTAATCGGACGATTGCCCGTTCGATTCCTTGTCGAGCACCTGATACGAATCGTTCATGCCGAGCGCGGCATAGGTGGCTTTTCCCACCACGCCGTCCGCCGTCAGACCGTTCTTCTTCTGAAACGCCCTGACCGCCTCGGCGGTGCCGCTCCCGTAAATGCCGTCCACCGCGCCAGAATAGTACCCCCATTCGCGCAGGCGGCGCTGCACTTCCTTGACCTCGTTCCCCTGCGAACCCTGCCTAAGTACGGCGACTGTCTGCACGAGGGCGGTCTCTTCCCTGTAAGTGGCGACGTTGTTCGCCGCAAAGAGTGTCGCTGCGCTGCCTACCGCGGTGAACGCCAAGGCCAGGACACCCAACCGTAATCCCTTTTTCATAATCATCCTCCTATGTAATGCCGCAGTATCTCCCAAATAAACGAGCGATACACCACTTTGTCCGCGGTGAAACAGAGCGGCGGGTAGACCACGCACCACCAGTTGTCCCCCTCGCCCGAGCCGAGCTCGAGGATGAGCGCGTCGTAGACGCCCGCCTCCAGCGTGACATCTTCGTAGACGCGCGTCGGGAACTCCTCTCTCCTGAGCGAAGCGCACGCGCCGTACGAATATCCGAACGCCCGCAAGGTATCCTCGGCGATGTCTTCGATGTCCGAAAGGAGCCCGCGGATGAGTTCGATCGCCTCGCGTTTGCTCTCGCACCCCTCGACGAGCGGCGAAAGGTACGCCACGACCGCGTCTTTGACCTCGTATTTCACGGATTGATCCGCCGCGCCGTTTGAATTGGCGCGGATATGCACGCGGAGATACTCCGTCTGCGTCGGCTGCGTACCGAACATCGCCGTCAAGATTATTATGACGAACAGAAAAAAAGTTATGCAGAATTTTTTCATAAAAACCTCTGCATAACTTATTCTCAATCGTGATGAAATTTATACCTTAAAAAATAGCTTCTTCAATGACGCCGCCGCCTATGCAACGCTCGCCCGCATACAGCACCGCGTACTGTCCCGGCGTGATCGCCCTCTGCTGCTCGTCGAACTCAATGCAGACGTCTTTCCCCCGCACAGACACCCGCACGCCCTGCTCCTCCTGCCGATATCGGAACTTCGCCGTACAGGAGAACTCCCGCTCCTGCGGCGCTTCAGGGATCCAGTTGAAGCCGCTGACGCGGCAAGCCGCCGAATACAGGCGCGATTCGTCGCCGTGCGCGACGTACAGGACGTTGTTCGCGAGGTCCTTGTCGACGACGAACCACCTGCCGCCGACGTCGCCCTTCTGTCCTCCTACGTCCAGCCCCTTGCGCTGTCCGAGCGTGTAATACATGAGACCGATGTGCTCGCCAAGCACTTTCCCCTCCGTCGTCATGATCTTCCCTGGGCGGTTGGGGAGATAGCTTTGCAGAAACTTGCGGAAATTGCGCTCCCCGATGAAACAGATGCCCGTGGAATCCTTCTTCTTTGCGGTCGCCAATCCCTCGCGCTCGGCGATCGCGCGCACTTCGGGTTTGGTCAGCCCGCCGAGCGGAAAG
>CALVME010000028.1 GCA_944342055.1 uncultured Clostridia bacterium
CCGAGGTATCCGTTCAATCCCGCGGTATCCGTGTTGTAGGCGAAAGACAGCTCGTTGACGGCAGAGAATGCGTTGTAAGAAGCCGTTCCCTCTTCGAAGAGGCTGTTCGCGTCGAAGCCGACGTCAAACTTGCCCGCATAATACACGAATTCGGAATAATCGACCGTTCCGTCCTCTTTGACGTAGCTCTTCGTGTAATAATCGCCCTGCTTTGCGATGAGGGTATTCGGCGTCTCACCCGTCGCGTAGGAGACATAGCCCTCGAAAATATCGATGAAATCGTCGACGGAAACTTTGTTCGGCGTCAGTTTGTACTCGCCGTCTTCCTTGACCACCTTGCCGTTGTAGGCGTACTTTCCGTAATATTTTTCGAGCTTCTCGTAACGGCCTTCGCCGCTGAGCGACTCTTCGAAGAAGAGATAGCCGCTTCCCTGATAAGCGTCGTCGCTCTCGAAACTGTAATCCTCTTCGCCCGTAAACCAGGTCTCTCTCTGATCGGTGGCGACGACATTTCTCAAAAGGACGGCGCGCTTTGCGTACAACTCGTCGCTCGTCAGCGTCGTGTCGCTCTTATATCCCTCGAGCTGATAGCTCTGCGTGGTGCTGAAAGGCAGAAGGATGTTGATGACAAATCCGAACCCGCCGTCCGGCGCGTACAGCACGAAGGAAGTGTCGGAGAGCCCTTCGAGCGCCGTCTCGAACGTGTCCTGAGAGGCGTCGAAACTCTTTCTCTGGCTCTCCAGAAGTTCGTTGTAGCGAGCGGTGACATATTCTTCCGAAAGGTTTTTCTCCGCTTCCTCTTCGATCGTGTCCGCGAATTTGGAAATGAGCGCGGAGGAGAGCCTCGTCATGAGCTCCGTCTTATAATATGCAAGGTCCTCGAGCGCAAGACCTTGTTCGCTGTCGTCGTAGAGATAATTCGTCTTGAGATTCTTCAGGAAACGATTGTACGCCTTCTTTCTGGTCGTCGGCGTGGAGCCCTCCACCGTCTCGTAAGAGCCGCAGGAAGAAGCGGCGTTTCTGCCCGTGTAAACGGCATACTCCCCGTCGTAATAGTCTTCCTTGTCGGTGTTCACGCCGGTAGGCAGGATGCGCACGGTGACGTCGGAGGTCTCTTCCTCGACGCCGCTCTCCGAAAGAATGCTCTTCTCGTAGGAATCGAGCGCCTCGTTGATGGAAACTTCAAGGCTGTAAACGGTCTGCGCGTATTCGTCTTCCGTCAGGAAATACGCATAGGAAGCGATGTCCTTGTCTTCCGCCGCATCCACATACGCCTTATACTCCTCGATGCTGTAAGAATATGCGTCGTTCGTCTTGGCAAGCTCCATGTAATAGACCTTTGCATACTGCGAAACGATCTTCTGATTGATGAGGCTGGTCATGAGCAGATCGAAGGTATCCCTGTAAGAGTATCCGGACTGCACGTACTGATAGCCGACGTTCACGAAATAAGCGACGAGCTGGCGCTTGTCCACCGTCTCGACGTCGATCATGTCCGCATACTGCGCGTACTCTCCGCCCTCGGAAAAGTCTTCGGACTTGGAAATGTCGACCTCGGCGACGATCTGCGCCATGTCCCTTTGATTGTTCGTCGTAACCAGCTCGCATCCCGTAAGGCAGGTCGCCCCCATGGCGATCGCCAACGTCAAAGCCGCTAAATTCTTCTTTTTCATAAAAACGCTCCGGATCCCGCCTTGCGGCGAGAGAAAAAAACGAGATAAAAACCTTATTTATTATACATGATTTGTTGCGATAATGCAATTATTTTCCCGCCTCAAACTGTGAAAGATGAAGCAAATTTCAAAAATTTTGTCATCATGAACAGCGTCTGCGCGGGATCGCTCTGCGCGCGGAAAGCCAGAACGGGCGCCGTGGTGAGCTCTACCGTCAGATATTTGCGGTATTCCTCCATCGCGGCGTTGATCTTGCGATCGGAGAGAGACGCCATGGAGGGAAGTTCCATCTTGCCGCCCGCCTTGGAAACGGAAATCTTTTTGACGCCGAAGCGCGCCGCGTACGCCTTGAGCACGGCGATGACCAGAAGGTTGCCCACCTCGTCGGGAACGGGACCATAATTTTCTTCCAACGAGAGGCAGACGCGCTTATAGTCCGCCGTAGATTTGATCTCCGCGATCTGCTTGTAGCAATCCAGTCTGCCCGCGCTCGACTCGACGTAGCTTTCGGGCACGAATGCCGTGACTTTGAGATCGAGATCGGGCACCGTCTGCTTTTCGCCCGTGAGTTCCTCCTTCAGAAGCTTGGAATACAGCTCATAGCCTACCTTGTCCATGTGTCCGTGCTGTTCCGCGCCGAGCACGTTGCCCGCGCCGCGGATCTCCAGATCGCGCACGGCGATCTTGAACCCCGAGCCGAGCGAGGTAAACTCCATGATCGCCTTGAGCCGCGCCGCGGCGTCGCCCGTCATGACCTTATCCGCCTTGAAGGTGAAATAGGCGTGCGCGAGGCGGGTGCCCCGCCCCACCCTGCCGCGCAGCTGATAGAGCTGCGCGATGCCGAGCCGATCGCTGTCGATGACGATGAGACAATTCGCGTTCGGCAGGTCGATGCCGTTTTCTATGATCGTCGTCGTGACGAGGATGTTGCTCTCCCCGCGGTAAAATCCGAAAATGTTGTTTTCCAGCGTCTCTTTTTCCATTCTGCCGTGCCCCACGACGACCTTGCCCTCCGGCACGATCTCCGCGATTTTTGCGGCAAAAGAATGAATGGTCTCCACGCGGTTGTAGAGAATGAACACTTGCCCGCCGCGCGCGATCTCGCGCACGCAGGCGTCGCAGATGAGCGTCTCCGTCTCCTCCACCACATACGTCTGCACGGGCAGGCGCGAGACGGGCGGCGTCTGGATGGTGCTGATGTCGCGTATGCCGGAAAGCGACATGTGCAGGGTGCGGGGGATGGGCGTCGCCGTCATCGTCAGACAGTCCACGTCTCGCTTGATATGCTTGATCGTCTCCTTGTGTTCCACGCCGAAACGCTGCTCCTCGTCCAAAACGAGCAGCCCCAGATCGTGAAACCTGACGTCCTTGGAGAGCAGCCTGTGCGTGCCGACGATGAGATCGATCTTGCCCTGCGCGAGCTCCTCGAGCACCTTCGCCTGTTCCTTCGGCGTCTTGAAGCGGTTGAGACATTCCGTCCTGACGCCGAACTGCGCAAATCGCTCCTGCGCGTTGCGGAAGTGCTGTTCGCTCAGAATGGTGCTCGGGCAAAGGAGCGCCGCCTGCTTGCCGTCCAGCACGCAGAGATAGATCGCGCGGAAGGCGACTTCCGTCTTGCCGAAGCCCACGTCGCCGCACAAGAGGCGGTCCATTACCTTCTCCGAGCACATGTCCTGCCGCACTTCCTCGAAAGAGGCGAGCTGATCCGCCGTCGGCGTGTAGGGAAACCAGCTTTCAAACTCCTCCATCATCTCTGGATAATAGGCAAACGCGTGACCGCGGCGGGAGGCGCGTTCGGCATACAGTTCTTTTAAGTCGAACGCCATCTTGCGGATGGATTGTCTGAGCCGCTCCTTGACGCGCTCGAACTCTCCCCCGCCGATCTTGCTCAGCACGGGATCGTCCGAGCCCATGTATTTGGAGAGGGTGTCCATCTGTTCGACGGGCACATACACGACGTCGCCGTCGCGGTATGCGATCGAGATGTACTCCTTCGTGCTCTCGAGCGTCTCGATCATCTTCGTGCCCGTGATCCGTCCGATGCCGTACGTCTCATGCACGGCGTAATCGCCGATCTCGGGCGCCGTGAACAGATCGCCGCGCTTTCTGCGGATGCGCTTTTCCCGCACCGATTTGGTATAGAGATCCTCAGAACCGATGAGCACCAGCTTCGCCTCGTGCAGGACAAAGCCGTGCGCAAAATTTTCCTCGGAGACGAGAATGGTCTTCAGTGCCGAAAGGCTGTCCGCCTTTTGTTCGGAGAGCCCGAGATCGTACAAAAACGCGTGCATCTTCTCCGCGCGGGACGCCCCGCCGCAGAAGAGAACGATGCGATAACCGTTCTTCCGCCACGTCTTCAGGTCGGACGAGAGCGAGGCGAAATCGTTGAGGTATTTCCCCATCGGCGTCGCCTTGAGATCATATCCCTTGAGGGCGCTGAAAAAGTACAGATTGCCCGCAAAGGTCTGCAGGGCGACCTCCCGAAAGCGCGAGAACGCGCCGAAAAGCGCCTCTTTTTCGATGAACTGCCCGAGCGAAAAGGGAAAGACCTCCCCTCCCTCCAGCAGCGTCGCGAAGCGCTCCGCGTGCTCGCGGTACAGCCCTTCGACGCGATCGGAGATGAGCTTGCACTCATCGAAGAGCACGACGGTATTTTTGGGCAACAGCGAAAAGACGGAAGTCGTGCCTGAGAGCAGCGGGAGCAAAAAGCTGTTTCCCGTCCCGTTTTCGAGATCGATGCGGACGCTCTCCGCGATCGCGGACATTCTCGCGTAGGCGACGGAATTCCTGCAATCGCGCAAGCCCTGCTCGAGCGCGCTCTCCGCCTTCTTTTTGTCCTCGTCCGTCAGATACCAGTCGTTTGCGGCGAGAATGGCGATCTCGTTTACCTGCGCCAGCCGCTCGCCCGTCGCCTCGTCGTAGGGTTTGATCTTCTCGACGACGTCGCCGAAGAAATCGATGCGGACGGGGTGTTCGCAGTTGATGGGGTAAATATCGAGGATGTCGCCGCGTACGGCAAACGCCCCGCGCGCCTCCACCTGATATTCGCGCGAATAGCCGAGCTTGACCAGAAGGGACGGAAGCGCGGAAAAATCGAACTCCTCGTCGACCCGAAGGCGGATGCGCGCCAGCCGCGCGGGCGCGACCTGCATGAGCGCCTCCACGTCCGCGACGATCGCCTCCGCCCCCTCTTCGATCTCGCCGAGCGCGTTCAGCCGCTTGAAATAGGACTCCTTCGAGAGGGCGTTCTGATATAAGAGAACCTCGTCCTTCGCCGTCAAAAGCGTCACGCGCTTGCCCGAAAGCGCGGCGATCGATTCCGCCGCGCGCTGTGCGGCGAGCGGGTCGGGTGCGACGTAAAGGATCGGATCCTCCGACAGGGAAGCGATATAATATTTCTGCGGTTCGGAAACGCCGAAAACCGCCGCAGGCGTGCCTCGGCGGATGTCGTCTCGCAGGAGGCGATACTGCTCGCCCCCCGATTCCCAATCAAAAAAATTTCGTTTCATTTTCCGTTATACTCGTTCATGACCGCTTCGATGGGATGTCCCGACGCGAACATGACCGCCGCCTTCGCCGCGCGCTCCAGGGCGGAAGCGAACAGCTCGTAATCCTCCTGTCTGACGGAAGCGAGCACATAATTGATGATGGGGATATTCACTTCGCTGTCGCGGATCCCCACGCGGATGCGGGCAAAGTCGGAGATGCCCGTCTCAGCGAGGACGGAGCGCATGCCGTTGTGCGTCCCCGCGCTGCCGCCCGCGCGGATGCGGAGCGTGCCCTTTGGCAGGTCGTAATCGTCGTAGATGACGAGAAGCTCATGCTTTTCGATCTTGTACTTCGCCATGAGCTGTTTGACCGCCCTGCCGCTGTTGTTCATGAAGGTGAGCGGACGCGCCAGGATCACCTTCTCGCCGTTTACATACGCTTCCGCCACCATGGATTCGCACTCTTTTTTCTTAAACTTCGCGCGAAGAAGATTTGCGGCGTCCGCCACGGCGAGATATCCCATATTGTGAAATGTCTTTTCGTATTCCGTCCCCGGATTTCCGAGGCCGACAATCAAATACATAGCTGTTCCTCACGAAAGTAAAGAGAAAGAGAAACGGCGCCGTTCCTCTTCTCTCTTTTGTATCAGTCGTAAATTTTCGACATCGGTTTGTCGAGATAGACATTCTCGATCGCGGCGGCAAAGATGTCCGCGACGGAGACGATCTTCATCATCGGAAGTTGTTTCTCCGCGGGGAGAGGAATGGTATCGCTCATGACGAGCTCCGTGATCGGGGAGTTTTGCAGCCGCTCGATCGCAGGTCCGGAAAGCACCGCATGCGTGGCGCAAGCGTAGATCTCCTTCGCTCCCGCGTCCTTGAGCGCCTGCGCGCCCTGTACGATGGTGCCCGCCGTATCGATCATGTCGTCCACCATCAGGCATTTCTTGCCTTTGACGTCGCCGATGATGTTCATGACCTCCATGACGTTTGCCTTGGGACGGCGCTTGTCGATGATCGCCATGTTGACATCGAGCCTGGTCGCCACCTTTC
>CALVME010000029.1 GCA_944342055.1 uncultured Clostridia bacterium
TGAGTGCAACACGCTGGAAGCCGTTTATTACTGCGGCACCGCAACGCAATGGCAAGCGGTTACGATCGGTTCCGACCCCTTCGTGAGCACGACGACGGTGTACTGCTACTCTGAAACCCCGCCTACGGACACGGGCAACTATTGGCATTTTGATACCGACGGCGTAACGCCCGTCAAGTGGTAAAAAAATAAAGGAGAACCCGCCATAAAGATAAAAAGCAAAATATTGCTTGGTTTGGGCATATTCGCGGCCGCGCTGTCGGCCGCGGCCCTTGCCGCCTGCGCGGAAAAACCGCACCAACATACATATTCCGGGAGTGGACGACAACCGAAGCCCACCACTGGCACACCGCCGCCTGCGTTATTCCGTGCCGTTCGGAAAGGCGCAGGGAGAGCGCCTTGAGAACGGCCAGGAGCAGATACATGCCGCAAAACAGCGCGAGCAGGGCAAAAAACGCGCTCGCGCCGCCCGTTGCGGCGTCGATGAGTTCCGCTCTCACGGCGATGGCTGCGGCGGGGATGGCGCCGACGGCAAGCGAAAGGAGACCATACAGGAAAAATTCCCGAATTTTGTAATAATTTTTGATATAGTGTCTTAATTTCATCATTTTTTGCGGAGAAAAAGAAGTTTTTTGAGTGAATTTTATTATAAAATAAATTTGAAAGAAATACAATATGGCAATGTTTACAAAAAAAGAGCATATATTGCTGCGATTTTGAAAACAAAAGGAAAAACCGCCACTTTCGGCGGTTTTTTCACTTTTCTGTTTTTTAAGCGGACAGTCGCTTCGGAAAGCGGGTTCCCCGAAAGCGCTCTTTGGCGAACTCGGCGAGCAAAAGCGGGAGCGAGCCGCGCGGCTTAAAATCAGGGAACGGCGTCATTCGCCTTCGATGCGCATGGTGGACATCTCTTCCTTCGTGACGCCGTTTTTCCTGCCGTAGTTTTCCCAATAGGAGCGAGACGCCCGGAGAAAGAGTTTTTTGGGCAGAGGCATGGAGACCTTGAGGGTGCGCTTCTTCCCCTTGGCAATGCAAAGAGCGAGTTTTTTGATCTTCGCCCGCGCGAAGGCGGCAAAGGGCGTGTCGAGAATGGCTTCGCCGCTTCCGATCTTCAAGACGGAGCCAAAATCGTAGCCGTTTTGGGCGCAGAAGAGGCGGACCATGTCGATCGCGACGTCGTTTTGCGCAGGCTCCAAAAAGCCGCAGTTGATGAGCACGGAGACAACCGGCTTTTTCTGGGGCGGGGTCTCTTCCATATCCTTCAAAAGCCGCAGCAACGTGACGGGGATGCCGTCGGCATAGAGGGGAAAGACAAAAAGCAAATCCGAACATTCTTCCATCGCGCCGATGAGCTCGGCATGGTTGTTTTTGTTCACGTTTCGGCAGACGCTCTCCGCCGGGCAGGCATTGGCGAACAGCTGTGCATAGCGCTTGGAGTTGGACTTCGGCGCGCGCGGGCTCGCGTTGAGGATCAGGAGTTTGTCCATGCGCTCACCTCCTTTTTGACGAGTGCTTCCGCCTCTTCCTCCGAGGCGAACAGGACGCGGTGGCTCGCAAAATTCATGTTGTGCGCATTTCGCGCGATCAGCCTGAGAAAAAGTTCGCGCTCTTCTTTGGAAATGTCGCCGTAGCCGACGATGAGCGCCCGTTTGGGCGCCACGGCGCGCTGTACGTGGTGGGTCTCTCCGTGCACGAGGCGGATGAACGCCTGCTGAATGGGAATGGCGCGCTCCAGCATGGTCTTCATGATGACGTCGTAGCCGCCGTATTTGACTCTGCTGACGTAGATGACTTCGTCGCTCGCCGCGATGAGCGGATAGACGTTCGTCGCGTCGTCGCGGATGACGCATTTGCCGGGCGTCTTGGTCCAGCAGCCGAAACAGCCGATGCAGTTGTTGATTTTCAGCTTGGAAAGATCGACGAACCGAAAACGATCGCTGGGGGTGAGGTCGAGCGCTCTGTCGCTCAATACAAGTTTCATGACATTCTCCGTAAGCGGACGCGCGCGGTTTGTTTTTTCAAGGTATCCCCTTTGGCGCGCTCGCCCGATTTTTTTAGCTTGTTCCAAAAGAGGCGCATTGATTCGCCGCCTCCGCTTTGACGGTGTGCCAAAGCAGGGGCGGCAAGCCTCAGATCTGGTGCGATCAACAGGACTTGAACCTGCACGGAAAATCCACAGGATTCTAAGTCCTGCGCGTCTGCCAGTTTCGCCATGATCGCATATCGGGCTTCAGTATAGCACGGCGGGGCGTTTGTGTCAAGAAATCCGAATATTTTGCCCGTTTTTTTCGCTTTCCGCCTTGCTATTTTGCATGCCTTGTGGTATAATCAATCTCGAAACATGACTTAAGGAGCGGATATTATGGCTTACGAATACAAATTCGATACCACCGTACAACTTCTCAAATACAAAGTGTTGCGCAGCCTGATCAAGAGGCGCTATCAGGGCTCTATGGACGAGTCCGTGTATCTGGACATCCCCAAGGAGATCTCTCCCGGACCCAACGCGACTATGCGTTGCTGCGTCTACAAGGAGAGGGCGATCCTGCAGGAGCGCATCCGCATTTCGCTGGGCGGCGATAAGAGTAACCCCAACGTCGTCGAAGTAATCGACATCGCCTGCGACGAATGTCCCTCTGCGGGCGTGTATGTCACCGACGCCTGCCGCGGCTGTATCTCGCACAAGTGCATGGACGCCTGCCCTAAGGGCGCGATCTCCATCATCAACCAGAAGAGCGTCGTCGACAAGGCGAAGTGCGTCGAGTGCGGAAGGTGCTCGCAGGTCTGCCCGTACAGCGCGATCGTCGTGCGCCGCCGTCCCTGCATGAAGGCGTGCAAGGTGAACGCCATCACGATGGACGCGGATTTCAAGGCGAAGATCGACAACGACAAGTGCGTACACTGCGGCGCGTGCATCGCGCAGTGCCCCTTCGGCGCGATCCAGGACAAGAGCTACGTCATGGACGTCATCGACCTGCTCCTTGGCTCTTACAACAACTACAACTATAAAGTGTACGCGATGCTCGCCCCCGCGATCGCGAGCCAGATCGATTACGCCTCCATGGGGCAGATCGTCTCCGCGCTCAAGATCCTCGGTTTCTATCGGGTGACCGAGGCGGCGGTCGGCGCGGACATCTGTCTGCACAAAGAGGCGGAGGAGTGGAAGGAGCACGGCATCATGACGACGAGCTGCTGCCCCGCGTTCGTCTCGTTCATTGAAAAGAACTATCCCACCCTCGCAAAATACGTCAGCTCTTCGCTCTCCCCGATGGTCGAGGCGGCGAAGGTCATCAAACGCAACGATCCGACCGCGAAAGTCGTGTTCATCGGTCCCTGCTCGGCAAAGAAGATGGAGTTCAAGCTCGAAAAAACGGGCGGCGCGATCGACTGTGTGCTGAGCTTTGAGGAAATGATCGCCTACATCGACGCGTTGGAGATCGACATGGCGCGCCTGGAGGAGGCGCCGCTCGACGACGCTTCCTACTACGGCAGAATTTTCGCCAAGTCCGGCGGCATCAAAGAGGGCGTGGTCGCCGTTGCGAAGCAGGCGGGCATCGAGGGCATCAATCCCGTGTCCATGAACGGACTTGAAGAGTGCAAGCGCGAGCTCGCCCTCCTCAAGGCGAACCGCTCTACATACAATTTCTTTGAGGGCATGGCGTGCGAGGGCGGCTGCATCGGCGGCGCGCTCAATCTCCACCGCGACCCGAAGGGCATGCGGCTTCTGGACAAATTCAACGCATCGGCGACGAAGAAGGATATTTCCACTTCCGTCGAGAAATACAAGGCGAGCCTGGAAAAAGAACAGGAACAGCAGTGACGCGATTTTCTGTCGCATAAGTCTCGGAGTTTTCTCCCCGCTTCGGGGGGAAAACTTTTCGGGTTTTTAAGGAGAATTATGAAAAGCATCAAAAAAATCGAAGAAGATATCTATTATCTCGGCGGTGCGGATCGCCGCATTCAGCTCTTTGAGAACGTCTATCCCGTTCCCGAGGGCGTGACTTACAATTCTTACCTCGTCAAGGACGACAAAACTGCCCTTTTGGACACCGTAGATTGCGCGATCGCGGACGAATTTTTCGAGAATCTGGCGGCGGCGCTCGAAGGCAAGCCGCTCGACTATGTGATCGTCAATCACATGGAGCCCGACCACGCGGCGACGCTGGGCAGACTGCTTGCGGCATATCCGCAGGCGGTGCTCGTCACCACGCAGAAGGCGCTCGTCATCGTGGAGGAGTTCTTCGGCGCGATCTCCAATCAGGTCATGCTCGTGAAGGAAGGGGACAGGCTCTCTCTCGGGAAGCGCACCTTCCGCTTCATCCTCGCGCCCATGGTACACTGGCCCGAGGTCATGATGACGTACGAAGAGTACGGTCAGATCCTCTTTTCCGCGGACGCGTTCGGCTCGTTCGGCGCTTCGGACGCCTGCCTCTTTGCGAAAGACGAGGATTTTTCGGAATACCGCAGGTATTACTGCAACATCGTCGGAAAGTACGGCGCGCCCGTCTCTTCCGTTCTGAAAAAAGCTTCCGCGCTCCCCATTGCGATGCTCTGCCCGCTGCACGGCAAGATCTGGAAGGGGAATTTCGACAAACTGCTCGAAAAATACGTCGCATGGTCGAGCTATGCGCCCGAAGATAAGGGCGTGCTCATCGTCTACGCTTCCGTCTACGGGCACACCAAGTGCGCGGCGGAACTGCTCGCCTCCCTGCTCGCGGAGCGCGGCGTGACCGTCCGCATCTACGACGTCTCCAAGACGCACCCCTCATACCTGATCGCCGAGGCGTTCCGCTTCTCGCACATCGTCTGCGCGTCGATCACCTACAACGCGGGCATCTTCGTGAACATGGAACATTTCCTCTCCGACCTGAAGGCGCACGGCCTGAAGAACCGCACCTGCGCCGTCATCGAGAACGGAGGCTGGGCGCCCGCTTCGGGCAAGCTCATGCAGGAGCTCCTCTCCTCGGTCGGCACCGTTCTGCCGCAGACCGTCACGCTGCGCGGCGCGCTCAAAGAGAGCGCCCCCGTGGAAGCTCTGGCGGAAGCGATTGCAGAAACTGTCTGAAAAGTCTGAAAAATGCGCTTCCCGATATGGGAGGCGCATTTTTTATCACTTTTTTCGGATTGAGGAAAGTTTGCTCTGTTTTTTGTGCTCGCTCGCCGTGCGCCCGAATCGCTTTTTGTATTCGGCGCAGAAATGTTCGAGGCTGTTGTATCCCGTCTCTTCCGCGATGCGCGAGACGGACAGTTCGCCCTCGCCGAGCAGCAGGTTTGCGACGCGCATGCGCGCCTCCGCTTTCTTTTCCCGGAAGGTCTTGCCGTAGTGCGCGGAGAGTAGCCGCTGAAGCTGCCGCGCGCTCATGCCGACCCGTTCGGCGAGCGCGGTGAGGGTGAGCGTGCGGTATTCGTAGAGGAACGCCTCCTCGATGCGCAGAAAGATGTCTCCCTGCGAGAAGGCGCCCTTGGGGGGAAGCCCCTCCCCGCGCGCCCGCTCCAGCCGCGCGATGCAGACGAGCATGAACTTTGCGAGGCAGGAGAGCGAGTCCTCGCAGTCGGGAAGCAGGCGGGAGAGCTCCTCGGCGGCGCGGCTCTGCGCGGCAAGGAGCGCCTCGTCCGCCTTGCCCAGATAAAAGGGCGAAGAGAAGAGCGCCTTGGCGGGCGGCTGCGCCTTGCCCGTTTTGCGGAAGAAGGCATAGAGGCAGAGTTCCCGCACGGGGTTGCCCTCGTCCGAGCTCTGTTCGTGCGCGGCGCCCCCCGCCGTGAGGAAGAAGTCGCCTGCGGTAAGCGGATGTTCCCCCGCTTCGGTGGCGACTTTGCCGCTGCCGCTTAAAATGCAGTGCAGCTCGAGGCTGTCCGCGGCGTGGCTGTGCATCGGGATGGGCGCGCGGATGTACTCGTCGGAGATCCGCACGACCTCGACGAAAAATCCGCCCCAGGTGAAGTTGCAATCGGTGCATTCTCTCGTCATGGCTCCATTATAACAAATCCGCCGCGCGCTGTCAATAACTTCGAAAATGCGACAAAGTTTCGGAAAGATGTCATAAAAAGTTCTAACCGAAGGGGCGGCGATCTGCTATAATGGAGGCGCAAGTCAATCAGGAGGAGAAAAGAGATGACGACGCAGGAATATCTGAAACAAATCGACGAAGTCAACGCCAAGGGACCCTATCGCCCCGAGTGGGATTCGCTGTGCGGGCATGAGACGCCCGCCTGGTTCAAGGCGGCGAAGTTCGGCATTTTCATCCACTTCGGGGTATTTACCGTCCCCGAAGCGTTCAACGAGTGGTACCCCCGCCACATGTACCGCGAAGACGCGCCCGAGCACGCGCATTTCCGCGAGCATTACGGGGATATGAAGCACTTCGGCTACAAGGACCTCATCCCGCTGTTTACGGCGCCGAAGTTCGACCCCAAGGAGTGGCTCGACCTGTTCACCGAGGCGGGCGCGCGCTACATGACGCCCGTGGCGGAGCACCACGACGGCTTCCAGATGTACGACAGCGAGCTGTCCAAGTGGAATTGCGTCAAGATGGGACCGCATCGCGACTATCTGGGCGAACTCAAGGCGGAGGCGGAAAAGCGCGGCGTCGTGTTCTGCGCGTCCTCGCACCGCGCCGAGCACTATTGGTTCATGAACGGCGGCAGGACGTTCGACAGCGACGTGAACGATCCCGCCTATGACGATTTTTACGGCCCCGCCGAGTACAACGACAACCTCAAGGGCGTGGTGCCTCCCTTCCTGTACAGCGTGACCATCGATTCCCCCCGCATGCGCGAGCACTGCGAAAACTGGCTGGCGCGCACGGCGGAACTCGCGGACAAATACCGCCCGAGCATGGTCTATTTCGACTGGTGGATCAACAACGACGCGTTCCGTCCCTATCTCAAGAAGTTCACGGCGTACTACTACAACCGCGCGAAAGAGTGGGGCAAGGAAGTCACGATCGCCTACAAGCACAACGTGTTCCCGCTCGACGCGGCGACCTTCGACGTGGAGCGCGGTCAGCTCAAGGACATCCGCCTGCGCCCGTGGGAGACGGACACCGCGATCGCGGTCAACTCCTGGTGCTATACCAAGAACAACGAGTACAAGACGGCGCGCTCCATCGTGGGCGATCTCGTGGACATCGTCAGCAAGAACGGCTGCATGATGCTCAACGTCGGACCGCGCGCGGACGGCTCCATCGGCGAGGAGGATGCGAAGGTACTCAGGGACATCGGCGCATGGATGAAGGTGAACGGCGAGGGCATCTACGGCACTTCGACGTGGAAGACGTTCGGCGAAGGTCCCACCGTCATCCCCGAGGGGCAGTTCAGCGACACGATGCGGGAGGATTTCACTTCCAAGGACATCCGCTATACCTGCAAGGGCGGCACGATCTATGCGTTTATCATGTCGGCGGCGGACGGAATCGACGGAGCGGAACTCACCGCGCTGGCGGGAGGGGATTTCCCCGGCGAAGCGGTCAAGATCGGGAGCGCGACCGTTCTCGGACATGAAGACGTCGCGGTGTCCGTCCGCACGGAAGCGGGCGCGCTTCGGCTCACGTTCGGCGAGAAGATCGTCTCTGAGTATCCGGTCTGCGTCAGACTGAGACACGCAGAATGATTTACGTCGAGATTTTCGGCCAGCAGGTCAATTTGTACGCGCAGATCGTCGGGTTCGTAGGGCTCGTCGTCATCGCCTGGTCGTATCAGCTCAAAAAGCTCGGCTATCTCGCCGTCTCCACCGTCGCCATGGCGATCTTTCTGGCGGAATCGTGCATTCTGTACGCGGATTCCGACACGTTTACGGGGATCGTGCTCAACGCGGCGGCGGTCGTGCGCAATCTGCTCATGATCTTGTTCCTGCGCAGATACGGCAGGGAGATGCCCGCGTGGGTCGCAGTGTGCCTGCTCGTCCCCGTCTGGATCATCTGCGTCTTCGGCTTCGGCGCGTGGTATACCTATCTGCCCCCCGCGTTGCAGACGGTGTACACTTTCTGCGCGCTGAGCAAAAATTATTACTGCTTAAAGGGCGGCGCGCTCGTCCTGGAGGGCGGCAATCTCTTTTACAACGCTTCGGTGGGCGCGTACGTCGGCATCTTGCGGCAGGTCGTCCTGGTCACGAGCGTGATCGTCAGTACGATCGTGTATTTCGTGCATTCGCGCAGAGAGAGGGCGGCAAACGCCGCGGAAGCGCCCCGCAGTTAGAGAAAAATTGTAAAAAAATGCATTTCATGGCAAAAAAGTGCAAAAAGAAAGCGGCTTGGGATTAGGGATTCCCTGTAAGGGATTTAATTGAATCATTACAAAACTCGACTTTTCACAAGTCGAGTTTTCTTTTACCAAAATAGAACAGATTGAATTAAAGTTAATTTTATGTTATAATAAAGTCATCGATAAATAAGAATTTAACGGAGGTTATGTATGCTTGAAAAAATGAGTGATTTTTTTGAGGCAAGACTTGACGGATATGATGAACATATGATGACTAACATCGAATATGCAAGCGAGTTCTATCCTTTTACGGCAAAGCAATTACCGACCGCTGAAAACTGTTGCATACTTGATTTGGGTTGCGGTACAGGATTGGAACTGCAAGAATATTATAAGCTTAATTCTTCGGCAAAGGTTACGGGAATAGACCTTTCACAAGGAATGCTAACCGAGCTTCAACGAAAATTCGTTGGCAAGAATATAACCTTGATTCTTGACTCATATTTTGATGTTCCGCTTGGTGAAAATGTGTTTGATGCCGCTGTGTCTGTTGAAAGTCTGCATCATTTTACAAAAGAGGAGAATATTTCCCTATATGCTAAACTTCATACTGCACTGAAAGAAAACGGTTACTTTATACTGACGGATTACTTCTCCTTGTCAGATGACGAAGAAAAGATGCATCGTCAAAACTTGATTGCCTTAAAAACAGAACAAGGTATTACCGATGACGAGTTTTACCATTATGATACACCCCTCACTGTGAAACACGAGATTGAAGCATTGCTTGAAGCAGGTTTTTCCAATGTCGAGGTTTTGAACCATTGGGGAGCAACATACACCGTTAAGGCAGTTAAATAACTGACAAATTCCAATTTATCGAGTTGATATTTTTTGTGGAAAATTTTCAAAAGTGTAGCACACTATACTTAACAACGTTAGGTGGTGTGTTTTGCAAAGCAAAAAGTAAAGGATAGCAAAATTTTGCTATCCTTTTATAACGTCTAAAAATCCCATTTAGGGACTCGGCTTTTCCAGGCCGCTTTTTTTCAGCGATCGCGCTCGATGAGGTTTCTCGCGAGGTGCACGCCCATGACGGACGCCATCATGAGCCCGCGCGTCCAACCGCTCGAGTCGCCCAGGCAGAACAGGTGTTCCACGTTGGTCTCGAGCCGCTCGTTCATCTTGATCTTGTTGGAATAGAATTTGAGCTCGGGCGAGTAAAGCAGCGTCTCGTTTCCCGCAAAGCCGGGCACGACGTGGTCGACCGCCTGAATGAAATTGATGATGTTGATCATCGCGCGGTAGGGCATGGCGGAGGTGATGTCTCCCGCGACGGCGTCCCTGAGGCTGGGGCGGACGTTGGAGCGGGAAAGCTCCTTTTCCCAGGTACGCTTGCCGTCGAGGATGTCGCCGTATCGCTGCACGAGGATGTGCCCCGCGCCGAGCATGTTGGTCAGTTCGCCGACTTTCTGCGCGTAGGCGATGGGCTGATTGAACGGCTCGGTGAAGTTGTGCGAGCAGAGGATGGCGAGGTTGGTGTTGGGAGATTTGAGGTCCTTGTAGGAGTGACCGTTGACGACGGCGAGGTCGTTGTCGTAGTTTTCCTGCGCGACGAATCCGCCCGGATTCTGGCAGAAAGTGCGCACCTTGTTCTTGAAGGGCTTGGGGTAGCCGATGAGCTTGGACTCATAGAGCACTTCGTTGACTTCCTCCATGACTTCGTTTCTCACCTCCACGCGCACGCCGATGTCGACGGTGCCGGGTTTGTGGGCGATGTCGTACTTCGCGCAGATCTTTTCCAACCAGTCCGCGCCCCTCCTTCCCGTGGCGATGACGATGTCCTTGCCGAGAATTTCCCGATTGTCCACGACGACGCCCTTGCAGACGGCGCCCTCGAGCAGGATGTCGCGGCATTCCGTGTTGTAGAGGATCTCCACCCCGCGGGAGAGCAGGAACTGCTCGATGTCGTAGTAAAGTTTCTGCGCGCGCTCGGTGCCGAGGTGGCGGATGGGGCAGTCGACGAGTTTCAGATTCGCCTGAATGGCGCGCTTCCTGATCTCTTTGACGCGGTCACCCTGGTTGATGCCCTCGATCTTGGTGTCCGCGCCGAAGTTCAGATAGATGCCGTCCGTGTAATTGATGAGGTCCTGCGCCTTCTCCGCGCCGATGAGGTCGGGAAGTTCCCCGCCCACTTCATAGCTCAGCGAGAGCTTGCCGTCCGAAAACGCGCCCGCGCCCGAAAAACCCGTCGTGATGTTGCAGGGTTGGCAGTTCATGCACCGCCCCGTCTTCGCTTTGGGACACTTTCTGTTTTCGACGCTCTTTCCCTTCTCGATGATGAGGATGCGCCTGTTCTTATTTTGCAGAATGAGTTCGAGTGCGGTGAAGATGCCGGAAGGCCCCGCGCCGACGATGATCAGATCGTACATATTGCCTCCTTGCCGCCCGTGAGCGGCTTTGTCCGAGCCGCGCGAAGGCGCCTTCGGACGTACGAGCCCATTATACGACTTTTTTCGCCGTTTGTCAATGCAGATTTTTGAGAGGGCGGAAGGCGATCGCCCAGAATGCGAGCCAGAGCGCGCATGCGCCCGCGGCGGCGCAGAGGCTGCGGAGGAGGGTAGGGGGCAGGAAGGAAAACGTGACGCCGAAGATGCCGTACAGCGCGAGCGCGATGCCGCAAAGGCACAAAAAAAGGAGAGAAATGCAAGTCGTCGCTTTCATATCTCTCCAAAGTATTAGAAATATTTGTCTTTTTATGTATGAGAAAGGCGGACAAGCGCAGAGGCGCGGCGAGCCGCTTCGGCGAGAAAAATCCGACGTTCACGCCCGAGCAGAGAGGGCGGAAAAGGGGCGCCTCAGAGCAGGATGCGCTCGAAGAGCAGGGCGTCGAAGTCCACCGTTTCGAGAAAGTCGCGCGGGGCGAATTTGACGTGGTTGAACTTCGCAAAGTTGACGATGTGACTTTTCAGCACGACGGGCGTGGGAATGTCGAGCGCATAGCAAATGTCCGCCGCGTACGAGAAAAATTCGTGGTGGCGGTAGGGAGCGTCGTTTTTGTAGACGGTCTGGCGGACGATCTTCTGATCGACGATGACTTTTGCCCAAATCTGAAACATAACGCTTAAATTATACCAAAAGCGCGGGAAAAATTCAACAAAAACAATTGACTGTTTTTTCATCCTCCGCTATAATTTTAGAAAAAGGAGGGCGGCAATGGAAAAACTGGATCGCGAGATATTGGAAATATTGACGGGGGACAGCCGCTACAGCGCGGCGAAGATCGCAGTCATGCTCGGCGAGAGCGAAGAGAAGGTGGCGGAGGCGATCAAGCGCATGGAGCGGGACGGCACCATCGTCAAGTACGCCGCGGTGATCGACAACGAGGCGGCGAGCGACGAGTTCGTCGAAGCGTTCATCGAGGTGAAGGTCACGCCGCAGCGCGGCACAGGGTTCGACGCGGTCGCGGAAGAGATCGCCGCCTGCGAAGAGGTGAGGAGCGTATATCTGATGAGCGGCGGGTACGATCTCGCCGTCATCGTGGAGGGCAGATCGCTGCGCAGCATCTCCCGCTTCGTCTCCGAGCGCATTTCGACGTACGAGTGCGTCATCAGCACGGCGACGCATTTTATTCTGAAAAAATACAAGATCGAAGGGACTTTGACGCATAAAAACGCCGCGCAGATGCGTCTTTCGATACAGCCGTAACATGAGAGATTTTCTGAACGAACGCGCGAGCCGCCTGCAACCGAGCGGCATCCGCAAATTTTTTGACATCGTATCCGAGATGAAGGACGCGATCTCCCTCGGCGTGGGCGAGCCGGATTTCCCGACGCCCTGGGACATTCGCGAAGCGGCGATCCGCTCCATCCAAAAGGGTTACACGCAGTACACGGGCAACCGCGGACTGCCCGCTCTGCGGGAGGAGATCTGTCGCTATCTTTCCGATCGGTTTTCCCTTTCCTGCGATCCCGAGCACACCGTCGTGACGGTGGGCGCGAGCGAGGCGATCGATCTCGTTTTGCGCGCGGTCTGCGAAGTCGGCGACGAGGTGCTCATCCCCGACCCGAGCTACGTCTCCTACGCGCCCTGCGTCTCGCTGCAGGGCGGCACGCCCGTCCCCGTGCTCTGCAAAGCGGAGAACGGATTCATCCTGACGCCCGAGGCGCTCGAGGCGGCGATCACGCCAAAGACGAAGGCGCTCGTGCTCGCCTATCCGAACAACCCGACGGGCGCGATCATGACGAAAGAACAGCTGGCGGCGATCGTCCCCGTGATCGAAAAGCACGATCTGTTCGTGATCGCGGACGAGATTTACGGCGAGCTTACATACGGCGCGCGCCACGTCTCCGTGCTGTCCTTCCCGGGCATGGCGGAGCGCACCGCGTTCATTTCGGGATTTTCCAAGGCGTTTTCGATGACGGGCTGGCGCGTCGGATTCGTCTGTGCGCCGCCGCACGTGGACGAAGCGCTCTTCCGCATCCACCAGTACACGATCATGTGCGCGCCGACGGCGGGGCAGTACGCCGCGCTCACGGCGCTCAGGAGCGGCAGGGAGGAGAATTACGCCGTCGTCGAGAAGATGCGCGAGGAGTACAACCGCAGGCGCCGCTTCCTCGTCTCGGCGTTCAACGAGATGGGGCTGACCTGTTTCGAGCCGAAGGGCGCGTTCTACGTCTTCCCCTGCGTGGAGTCGTCGGGCATGGACGGCGAGGCGTTTGCGAATCGCCTGCTCGAAGAGGAAAAGGTCGCCGTCGTTCCGGGCTCGGCGTTCGGTTCGTGCGGCAGGTCGCACGTCCGTTGTTCGTATGCGACAAGCATGGCGCAGCTGAACGAGGCTGCCGACCGCATCGCCGCGTTTGTGGCGCGCCATAAGGGCTGACGGGCGAAGAAATGCCAAAAGGGCGGGAAAACCCGTTGACAAACCGTTCAAAAAACGGTATAATGACAGGAAGAAGAAAAATACCATGCTCAGGGCATGGTTTCTTCTATGATATAGAGAGGTAATCATATGGCAGAGCAGCAATTTTTTATGTCTCAGAAGGGGTACGATGAGGCGGTCGAAAGACTCAAATATCTCTCCACGACCAAGCGCGACGAGATCGTAGCCCGCATTGCCGAAGCGAGAAGCCACGGCGACTTGTCCGAGAATGCCGAGTACGATGCGGCGCGCAACGAACAGGCGGCGAACGAGGGCGAGATCGTCGAACTCGAATATAAGATCAAGCATGCGACCATCATCGAGGAGTCCAGCGACAACTCCTTCGTGCATCTCGGCTCCAAGGTGACCGTGTACGACATGGAGATGGAGGAAGAGGAGACGTACGAGATCACGGGCGCGACGGAAGCCGATCCGTTTGCGGGCAAGATCGCGAACGATTCCCCCGTCGCAATGGCGATCCTGCGCCACAAGGCGGGCGACGTCGTCACCGTCGTCTCTCCCGAGAGCACCTATCAGTTGAAGATCGTATCCATTCAGTAAAGAGGCAATATGGAAGAAACGGTAAACGAGCAGGAAAAGCTCGCGGAACAGGCGGTCATCCGCCGCCAGAAGCTTGCAAAATTGCAGGAAGAGGGAAAGAATCCCTATGAGAAAGTAAAATACGACGTCGACGCGAACTCGAAGTCCGTCAAGGATGGGTTCGACGCGCTCGAAGGCAAGACGGTCTCCCTCGCGGGCAGGCTCATGTCCCGCCGCATCATGGGCAAGGCGTCGTTCTCGCACATTTCGGACAGAGAGGGCACCATTCAGCTCTACATCCGCCGCGACGACGTCGGCGAGGACGTCTATACCTCCTACAAGAAGGATTTCGACATCGGCGACATTGTGGGAGTCAAGGGCTTCGTCTTCAAGACGCAGACGGGGGAGGTCTCCGTCCACGTCACGCATTTGGAGATGCTCTCCAAGGCGCTCCTGCCCCTTCCCGAGAAGTTCAACGGGCTGCAGAATCCCGATCTGAAGTACAGGCAGAGGTACGTCGATCTCATCGTAAATGCGGACGTCAAGCGCACGTTTGTGGCGAGGAGCCGCATCATCAAGGCGATCCGCGCCTATCTCGACGGCAAGGGCTATCTCGAAGTGGATACCCCCGTGCTGCATACGCTCGAGATCGGCGCCGCGGCGCGTCCCTTTAAGACGCACCACAACGCGCTCGATCTGGACATGTATCTGCGCATCGAGACGGAGCTTTACTTAAAGCGCCTCATCGTCGGCGGGCTGGAGAAGGTCTACGAAGTGGGCAGGATCTTCCGCAACGAGGGCATGGACGCCTATCACAACCCCGAATTTACCTCGATCGAGATGTATCAGGCGTATTCCGACTATAAGGACATGATGGACCTCATCGAGGACATGTACCGCACCGTCACGCTCGAGGTGTGCGGCACCTCCGTCGTGACCTATCAGGGGACGGAGATCGACATGGGCGCCCCTTGGGAGCGGCTCACCATGGTGGAGGCGGTCAGGAAGTACGCGGGCGTCGATTACGACGGCTGGGCGAGCGACGAAGAGGCGCGCGCCGCGGCGAAGGAGAGAGACGTGCGCGTGGAAGAGGGCGAAAAGGCGACCAGACAGCACGTCCTGCTCGCATTCTTTGATGCATTTGTCGAGGATAAGCTCATCCAACCGACCATCATTTACGACTATCCCGTCGTCAATTCCCCGCTCGCAAAGCGGAAGGCGGACGATCCTGCGTTCACGGAGCGGTTCGAGTACTTCATCTGCGGCCACGAATACGGCAACGCATTCTCCGAGCTCAACGATCCCATCGATCAGAAGGCACGCTTTGTCAGACAGGTAGAGGAGCGGAAAGCGCAGGGCATCCATGCGGAGGTGGACGAGGACTTCGTCACCGCGCTCGAGTACGGACTGCCGCCCACAGGCGGACTCGGTCTGGGGCTCGACCGCCTGGTCATGCTGCTCACGGACAGCCCGACCATTCGGGACGTCATTCTTTTCCCTACCATGAAACCCAAGAAATAATCGGAAGCGGTACGGAAATTTGTTTTCGTACCGCTTTTCAGTGAAATTATGGACGCACGCATCACAAAATCAAGATTATCCAACTTTATTTCTTACGAATGGCTGAAAATTGCGGTGACGGCGGTCGCTGCGATCATCTTCTGGCTCATCGTCCTCGCGACGGCGCAGACGCGTCCCGGCGTGGGCGGACGCTTTCTCTTCATCGTTAATCAGGAACTGATGACGGGGCAGGATTACACGAACTTCGAGGAGACGGCAGAAAACAACGGCGTCTTTTCCTATGAGGTGCTCGACTATAATTCCACCACGCTCACTTCGAGCTACGCATCGTTTATTCTCGGCGCGCGCTTCGCGGTGGGCGAAGGCGACCTTCTCATCGTCTCCGACATGCCCTTTTACGACAAGAACAAGCAAAAGGTGACCGATTCTTACTTTGACGAACTCGTCGGAAGTTACGCGGGGTATCTCGGCGACTACGAGAAATATTTTGCCGACTGCGAGGCGTATCTCGACGCGTATTACGGCGGCGACTATGAGACGGGCGCGCTGGACGAAGGATACCTGGAAGAAAAATTCCGCGAGCGCATGAAGAAGGACAAGCGCTTCAAGACGGAGGCGCAGATCGCGGTCGGACTTGGAGAGGAGCGCGCGCGCATCGAATCGCTCCGAGAAAACTATTTCGCCGTGCAGGACTACATCGCGGACGGCGTGCTCTCCCTGCAGTGGGCGGAATGCGTCGTCGAAGACGTGAACGGCGAATCCCTCGACCGTTCCGGCACATACGGCTTGCAGATCGACGGTTCCCGCCTGCGTTCGATGGAGCGCTTTGCGTATCTCTCCGCCTACGACGAGGAGGGCAACGCCTTCAAGACGGTGGATACCCTGACTTTCGTCGTGCTTCCCTGGGCGGATCGGCAGTACGATCTGCAATGGGAGCCGCTCGGCATGATACGCTGTCTCGTGGAGCAGTATCTGGACGCATAAGAAATGCTGCACATCTACGAAATGCTCAGGCGCGCGCCGCGCCACGTCTCCTTTCATACGCCCGGGCACAAGCGCGGCAAGTGGGACATCACGGAGCTGTCCTTTTCGGACAATCTCTCCGCGCCGAACGGCGTCATCCTGCGCGCGGAGCGCGACATTGCGCAAATTCTCGGCAGCGCGCGCAGCTTCATCCTGACGGACGGGAGCACCTGCGGCGTGCTGTGCATGCTGTACGCATCGAAGGTGCGGCGGCTGTTCGTCCCGCGCGACGCGCACAGGAGCGTCTTTCACGGCTGTAAGCTCATGGGCATCGAGATCGTGCGCGGCGGTGAGGACGGCGGCGAATTGCCCCGCGTGACCTCCGCCGAGGAGATTGAAGCCGCGGAAGCGATCGACGGCGTCCTTCTCACTTCCCCCGATTATTACGGCAGGATCCCCGACCTCAAGGCGATCCGCGCGGCGTGCGACAGGCGCGGGCTGCTCCTGCTTATCGACGGGGCGCACGGCGGACACCTGCACGGCGAGGCAAACTATGCGGGCAATTACGCCGATCTCTGGGTGGACGGCGTACACAAATCTCTGCCCGCGCTCACCCAGGGCGCCGTGGTTTCGGCGCGCACGCAAGCGCTCGGCGAGGCGCTGAGCGAGGCGGCGGACATCTTTCGCACGAGTTCGCCTTCCTATCCGATCATGGCTTCGGTGGAGTACGCCGTCAAGGCGAAAAAGAATGAAAAAGTGCGAAAATACGCAATCTGTCTGCAAAAAAAGTGCGGGATACGCAATCAGGACTGGACAAAACTCGTCGTCCCGTTCGGCGGGGCGGCGGACGAAGCGCAGCGCTATCTGGAAAAAAGGCGGGTCTACGCCGAATTCAACGACGGCAACTTTCTGATGTTTTACATTTCCGATCGCAATCGGCTGCGGGAATTGAAGCGCCTCGATCGCCTGCTCTGCAAGCTCAAGCGCGCGCCTGCGGCGGCTCGTCCCGCCCATGTGCGCGGGGCGCGGCGGGGCGCGGTCGTCCTGCTTCCCCCGCAGGAGGCGGTCGGAAAGACCTGCGCGAAGAGTTTCGGCTTGTTTCCTCCCTGCATTCCGCTCGCGGCGGAAGGGGAGATCGTGACGTCGGACGACGCGGCGCGGCTTGCGCGCGCACGCGGGACGTTCGGCACCGAGGAGGGAAAGATCAGTGTCTACGAGGGGTAAATTTGTGACGATAGAGGGGTGCGACGGCTGCGGCAAATCGACGCAGCTTGCCATGCTCTCCGAAGCGTTGGGGCGGCGCGGGATCCCCTGCCTGTTCACGCGCGAGCCGGGCGGCAGCCGCATCGCGGAGCGCATCCGCGAGATGTTGCTCGATCCCGCCAACGCCGAGATGACGGACGAGTGCGAGGCGCTCCTGTACGCGGCGGCGCGGGTACAGCACCTGCGCGAGAAGGTGATACCCGCCCTGGAAGAGGGCAGGCTCGTCGTCTGCGATCGGTATGTGGACAGTTCGTACGCCTATCAGGGCGAGGCGCGCGGGCTCGGGTACGAGGCGGTCAAGGCGATCAACCGCTATGCGCTCGCGCCCGACGTGACCATCTTTCTCGATTTGTCCCCCAAGGAGGCGTTTTTGCGCAAGCACGGCGCCGACGCGGGCGATCGGCTGGAGTCGGCGGGGGAAGCCTTCCATGAAAAGGTCTATCGCGGCTATCTGCGCATCGCGGAAAAGGAGCCGGAGCGCTTCCTCTGCATAGACGCGAGAAAAACTCCCGAAGAGATCCACAGGGAGATCCTGTCCGTTCTGACGGGAAGGGGTATCCTGTGAAGGAGCTACTGGAAGGGACGAGCGCGGCGCGCATTTTGTCGGGCGAAGTGCGCCGCGGCAGAGAAAATCACGCGTACCTGCTCGTGTTCGAAGACGGGAAATATCTGCGATTTGCCCTGCGCACGTTTGCGGCGATTTTGTACGGCGGAGACGCCCGCAAGACGTCGCTCATCGAGCGCGAGAGCTTTGCCGACTGCAAAATGTACCCGCGCGAAGGGGAGAAACTCTCCGCGGAGGACGCCGCGGACATCGTATCGGAGAGCGTCATCCGCCCGTTGGAGGGCGAAAAGAAGCTGTTTGTCATCGACGGGTTCCAGACTGCGAACGCCGCGACGCAGAACAAACTTCTGAAGGTGCTGGAAGAGCCGCCGCAGGGCGTCTGCTTTCTGCTCGGCGCGACGGGCGTCCACGCCATCCTTCCCACCGTGCTTTCGAGGGTGACGCGGCTGGAGATCCCTCGCTTTTCGCAGGAACAGACGGAGCGCTTTTTGGCGCGGAAGTATCCCGAATCTTCCCCCGCACAGAGAAGGGAGAGCGCGGCGATCTCGGGCGGGGTGCCCTCCGCCGCGGAGGAGTTTCTCGGCGGCGGGGAGTATGCGGAGTGCCTTGCCCTGGCGCTGCGGGCGGCGGAATGCGAGAGAGGGGAATTTCCCGAAGTTGCGCTCAAGGCGGCGGCGCTCGGTGCGAAGGAGTCCTTCCTCGCGGTTTGGAAGGCGGTGTATCGTGACATGCTCGCCCGCCTGCTGGGGCAGGACGCCGTGCTTTTGCGCGGGGCGAAGCGGAACGGACATACCGCGGCGAGCCTGGTCGCGGCGATCGATCTCATCTCCGAAGCGGAGAACGAGGTCAAACTCAACGCAAATTACCGCCAGGCGGTGGAAATCCTGCTTGCGCGGATCGAAAAGGAGAAGACAAGATGGTAAAAGTCGTGGCGGCGAAGTTTCGCACGGGCTGCAAATTGTATTATTTCGCTCCCGGAGCGAATGAAACATATGAGAAAAACATGGGGATCATCGTGGAGACCGCGAAGGGGCAGGAGTACGCGATCGTCGTGTATCCCGAAAAGGAAGTGGACGAGAGCGAAGTTGTGCAGCCGCTCAAACCGGTCGTGCGCATCGCTTCCAAGCGCGACCTCGACAACATAGCGAAGGGGGAGGCGCGCCGTCCCGAGGCGATCCGCATCTGCAAGGAGCGCGTCGCCGCGCACGGATTGCCCATGAAAATACTGGACTGCGAGTTTGCGTTCGACAACAGCAAGGTCGTATTCTACTTCACGGCGGAGGGCAGGGTGGATTTCCGCGAGCTGGTCAAAGATCTCGCCGCCGCCTTCCACATCCGCATTGAACTGCGGCAGGTCGGCATCCGCGACGAAACCAGGATCCTCGGCGGCATTGCGCCCTGCGGCAGGGAGTGCTGCTGCGCGGGGGCGATGCCCGAATTCAAGAAGGTCTCCATCAAAATGGCGAAGAGCCAGGGGCTCTCCCTCAATCCGGGCAAGATCTCGGGGCTCTGCGGCAGGCTGATGTGCTGTCTGGGCTATGAGAACTATTACTATGCGGACGTGTACAAGAAGATGCCCAAGATCGGCGGCGAGGTGGATACGCCGGACGGGAAGGGGCACGTCGTCTCCGTCAACATGCTCAAGATGGAGGTGCGCGTCAAGATCGAGACGAGAGACGGGCTTTCGTACAAAGATTTTCCCGTGGACGCCATCCGCTTCCGCAAGGGCGGCAAGCAGGAGAAGGACGAGCCCGTAGACGCCGAGATCGAAAAACTGACGGGAGATTGAGCAAAAAGAATGCCCGCGATCGGATTTTTCCGCAAAATTTTTTGAAAAAGGGATAGACAAGGGCAAAAAACTGTGATATAATACAGGAAAAATAAATATGGAGGAACAAAGACATGGCACATAAGGTGACGGATGAGTGCGTTGCTTGCGGCGCTTGCGTAGATACCTGCCCCGTCGGCGCTATCACGCTGGATGAGAAGGCTGTCGTAGATGCAGATGCGTGCGTTGATTGCGGTGCTTGCGAGGGTGTTTGCCCCACGGGTGCGATCCAGGCTGAATAAGTTTTGTTTGGGAAAAGGCACGGAGACCCCGTGCCTTTTTTATTTGGGAAAGCGGAGGAGAGATGGAAGTCGTCGAAACATTGCTCGGAGAACTCAAGATCGTGCAGGACACCGCGCTGTACCGATTCACTTCGGATTCGGTGCTCCTGTCGCGCTTTGCGCGGGCGAAGTACAGGGACAACGTCGCGGATTTTTGCGCGGGAAGCGGCGTGGTCGGGCTGCATTTTTATGCGCTCAACCCCATGATCGCGCACCTGACGCTGGTGGAACTGCAGAGCGAGCTCGCCGCGCTGGCAAAAAAGAGCGTCGGACTGAACAGTCTGGAAGAGAAATGCACGGTGCTCAACGTGGCGGTGCAGTCGCTGGGGCGGGAGTACGACGACGCGTTCTCCCTCATTCTGTGCAACCCGCCGTACGAACGCGCGGGTTTTGAGAACAAGGACGACAAGAAGGCGATCTGCCGCAAGGAGCTGACGCTGACGTTTGCCGAGCTCGTCGAGGCGGCGTACCGAAAGCTCAAATACGGCGGGAGGTTTGCCTTCGTGCACCGCGCGGATCGCACGGCGGAGCTCCTGTTCGCCCTCAAATCGAGGGGGCTCGAGCCCAAGCGCGTGCAATACGTCTCAGGAAGGGAGGGCGACAGCCCGTATCTCGTGATGATCGAGGCGGTCAAAGGCGGAAAGGAGGGGACGGCGGTCCTGCCGCTCCTCGTCAATGCGGAGGAAAGGATGGAACGGACGTTTCGGCAGGGAGAGATTGTGCAACATTTCAAGCGGGAGCTGATCGAGGGCGAAAAGGGGATGAAGTACCTCTACGAGATCGTCGGCGTCGCGCATCATTCGGAGACGGGGGAGCCGCTCATGGTTTATCGTGCCCTGTACGGGGAGCGCGGCATGTGCGTGCGCCCGCTTTCGATGTTTCTCTCGGAGGTCGATCGGGAAAAGTATCCTCGGGTCAGACAGAAATATCGCTTCGAAGCGGTGAAGGAGGAGTGAAATGGTCACATTTGTTGCCACGCCCATCGGAAATCTGAAGGACATTACGCTCCGCGCGCTGGAGACGCTGAAAAATGCGGACGTCATTTTCTGCGAGGACACGAGGCACACGCTGAAACTGCTCAATGCCTATGAGATCAGAAAGCCTCTTCTCTCCTGCCACAAATTCAACGAGCGAGAGGCGGCGGAGCGCATCGCCGCCGCGGCGCGGGAGGGGAAGGAGGTCGCGATTGTCTCCGACGCGGGCATGCCCGTCATCTCCGACCCGGGGAATCTGGTCTGCCGCACCTTGCGTGAGCAGGGCATCGATTACACCGTCGCGCCCGGCGCGAACGCGGCGCTCTCCGCGCTCATTTTGTCGGGATTGCCCGCCGACCGATTTGCGTTCGTGGGATTTTTGCCCGAAAAGGCGGGAGAGAAGCGGGAATTGCTCGAACGTTACGCCCGCGCCGAGGAGACGCTCCTCTTCCATTCGGCGCCGCAGGACGTCGACAGAGACGTCGCCGCGATGGCGGAGGCGCTGGGAGACCGTGCGGCGTGCGCCGTGCGCGAGATCACGAAATTGCACGAGGAGGCGCAACCCTTCCGCCTCGCCGAGGGACTGCCCGGAGAAAAGCGCGGGGAGTACGTCCTCGTCGTGGAGGGAGCGAAGGCGGGAGAGAACGCTCTCAACGCCCTCTCCGAGACAGAGCACATCCGCCATTATATGGAGATGGGGCTCGACAAGAAGGAGGCGCTCAAGCGCGCGGCGAAGGACCGCGGCGTGACGAAATCCGCCCTCTATCCCTTCGCGATCGATTTGTAAGAAGAAAAAATGCCGAAAGCATGTCGCTTTCGGCATTTTTTCTCTGTGGAAGAGAGGGTCATTTCGTCGTGAATTCGGCTTCCGTCAGCGTGTATGCGAGGGTGCCGAGGTTGTAAGAGAGGGGAACTTCCATATAGAGGAGCGCGTTGCGGTAGGTGTTGTTGCCGGACAGCCTGGAAGCGTAATAGAGCTTCTGCACGCCGCCCGTCAGGTCCTGCTGGAGGGAGAGGGTGACGACGTTGACGTCGATGTCCTTGATCTCTTCCCCGTTGATGGTCTGCGTGCGTTTGTCCGTCTCCTGGCAGGAGAAGAGCACGTCCTGCAATTTTCCGAGCTCCGCGCCCAGGCAGCTCACGCGGAGGGAAGAGCCCTCCCCGAACGTCATCGCGCGGCCCGCGAACAGGAGCTGTTCGTTGTCGAAGTAGGAATAGCCGTTTTGCACGGAGAGGGTGCGCTCCGACTTTTCGCTCGCCTCGTCGGACAGGTCTTTGTAAGACACCGTCGCGTTTTGGCAGTCCTTGTCGTATTGCACGGTGGTGGAATATTCGTAGACGACGAAGGGATCTTCTCCCGTGACGGGAACGGGGCCCGCGGGCGAAGTGGAATGCACCGTCTTTTCGCTGACGATGGGCTGCAGTTCCTTGTCTACCGTGCGGAACACGCAGCGGGAGACGATGCTGTCCGAAAATTCATGGGATTTGTCTTCAAAGGTGTATTTTCCCGAGACGCTGAGGGTGGAGGAAAGTTCGTACACCTCCTCGTTCGTCCCGTCGTCCCAGGTATAGACGGCGTTTTTCAGCTCGACGACGTAAGTGCCGGGTTCGTACGTCACCTTCAGATCGGCGCTCGTGCCGTCGTTGAGAGAGGTGACGCGGTAGGTCAGTTTTTCGTAGGTGCCGCTGATCGCGTTCGTGATGGAGGGATCGCGGTACCAGTTTGCCGTGAGGGCAACTTTGTATTCACTGCAGCCCGCGAGGATGGTCAGGGAGAGCGCGGCTGCCGAAAGAGCAAACAATTTTCGTTTCATAAAGAACTCCGTAAACAATCGATAGCGCCATTATAGCATATTTTTTTGCATTTGTAAAAATAAAACGAAAAGAAAACTGAAATTTTCACAGAAAATATGCTATAATGAAGGGAAGAAAAGGAGGATGACATGATCGCTTCGATAACCGCGCCCGATTTGAAGACGGCGCTTGCCAAACTTGCGGAACTGTTGCAAAAGGACCCCGACTGCGTGGTCTTTTGCGGCGACAGATATACGTTGCTCGTCGAGCAGGCGGCGTGCCGCGGCGGCGGCACCTTTTCCACGTCGGTGCTCACGTTCGCGCGGTATCTGCGCGGCTACGTTTCGGGCAGGATGCTCTCCAAACAGGGCTCCGTCATGGTGATCCGCCGACTTCTGAACGAGTACCGCGGACAGCTCGTCTGTTTCGGCGGTCACGTCTCCGGCGGCGCGGCGGCGGGCATTTACGATACCATCACCCGCCTCTCCGCGTCCAAAGTGACGCCCGAGATGCTGGAAGAGGCAGATTGCAGAGACAACGACGTGTTGCAGAGAAAAATAGCAGACATTGCGTTTTTGCAGCACAAATACGAGGAATTTCTCGCGGAGCACGGCTATGCGGACGAGAGCAACTACTTCCGCCTGCTGCCCAAGATCGTGCGGGAGGGGGGACTGCGCGACAAGCACGTCGTACTCTTCGGCTTTCCCTCGTTTGCCGCGCAGATGCGCGAGGGCATCCGCGCGTGCATGGACTGTTCGCGCCGCACGACCGCTTTTTTCATCGGCGGCGAAGAGGAACTCTACCGCAACGAGGCGGAGGCGGCGTTCTGCGAGCTCGCCGAGGGATACGAGGTCAAGAGGTATCGGCTCTCCGCCCGCGAAAACGAGGACGCGGCGCATCTGCGCAGAGGGATGTTCCGCCCCGAGAGCTTTTCCGAACCGCCCAAAAAGACGGACGCCGTCCGATTGTATGAGGCGGAGGACATGCGCGAAGAGGCGGAGTTCATCGCCGCCTGCATCGCGCGGGAAGTGCGGCAGGGCAGGCGGTATCGCGACGCGGCGGTGCTCGTTCCCTCCGTCGAGGAATATGCGCTCACCGTGCAGACGGTATTCAGAGAATTCGGCATTCCCTGTTTTCTGGACCGCAAGAAGAGCATGGCGGAGCATCCGCTCAGCCGCTTTCTTCTCTCCTGCCTCGAGGTCGCCGCGGACGGCTATGCGCCCGATTCCGTGCAGGAGCTTCTCTCGAACGTCTGCTTCGGGGAGTGCGACAGCTATCGCAACTATCTCATCAAGTACGCGGCATATCGCGGCGGCGCGCGGCGGGAGATACGCGAAGACACCGAATACAATGCGGCGCAGATGAATTATTGCCGCGAAAAACTGCTCTCTCTCGCCCTCCCCGCCCGCGCGGAGGGGCAGGCGTATCTTAAAAAACTTCGGGAGATGACGGAGGCGGAGAGCGTGAAAAAGGCGATCGACCGCGTCGGACGGGATTGTGGCGACGTGTCTTTCGCTTCTTATCTCGAACAGGGCAAAGAGAAGATATTGCGCGTGCTCGAGGAGGCGGAAACGCTGACGGGCAGTTACTATCTCGACGCGCGCGAGCTTTACGACATCCTCAAGAGCGGATTTGCCGCCTGCGAAGTTTCGCTCATCCCGCTCAAGAACGACGCGGTGTTCGTGGGCGATCTCGTGGAGAGCAAGATCCTGCCCGTCCCCGTGCTCTTTGCCGCGGGCATGTCGGGCGGCGTGCCGCGCATGGCGGAGGACACGGCGCTTCTTTGCGACAAGGACCTTGAGGCGCTCGGCGCGCTCAAAGTGCAGATCGAACCGACGGTGGCGCAGTCCAACCTGCGCGCGATGGAGAGCGCGGCGCTTTCGCTCTGCTCCTTTGAGGAAAAACTGTTCTGCTCGACGACGCTCGGGGAGGCGGGAAAGAGCGAGATGCTCCTCTACGTCTCCGCGCTCTTTACGCAGACGGGCGCGACGGGGCTCCCCTTCCTGCGCGCAGACGGCGAGCCGCGCGCCTTGGAGATCGAGGACCATTGCGTCACGCGGGAGCTGGCGCTCAGGCGCTTTCTGATCGAAAAGATCAACTGCGAAAGCGGGAGCGGCGACGGTGAGGCGATCGGCGCGCTCTATCGCGCGCTCGCCGCGCGCGGCGAACGGGAACGGACGGACGAGCTCTATCAGGGGCGGGAAAAAATGACGCACATCGCGTGCGGCGATCAGCTCTTTTTCCGCGGCGGCACCGTCTCTCCTACCCTGCTCGAGACGTATTTCGATTGTCCGTACCGCAATTTCATGAGCATGGGGCTTCGCCTGAAGGAGCGGGAAGAGGGCTCCGTTCGGGCGACGGACACGGGAAATTTCGTGCATAAGATATTGGAAGAGGTCGCCTCGCACATGCAGCGGGGGGAGGTGCAGGACGAGAGCGGCTGTGTTCAGCTCGCCCGTTCGCTCGCCGAGCAGCTGGCGCAAGAGCCGCCTTACGTCTACGGCTCGGACACGGCGGGCGGCAAGGCGGAGGCGGAGGCGCTCGTCGGCGAGGCGGCGGAGATCTGTCGCGCCATGTATCGCACCGTCGCGCGGTCGGAATTCGAGATCACGGGCTCCGAGGAGATCATTCGATTTTCGGAGGGCGGATTGCAGCTGTACGGCAAGGTGGACAGGGTGGACGAAAAGGACGGCTTCGTGCGCGTCGTGGACTATAAGACGGGCAACACGGACGACTCGCCCGCCTCGTACTACGTCGGGAAAAAACTGCAGCTTCAGCTGTATCTGAAGGCGGTGAGCGAGGGCAAGACGCCCGCGGGCGCCTTTTATTTCCCCGCCTCCCTCAGTTACGGCAAGGAGGAGGGGGAAAACTGCCGCATGAAAGGCTTTTTCAACGAGGCGGCAAAGCTCTTCCAGGACAGGGACGCGAAGGCGGGCAAGAGCGAACTTTTCGACAAATCGTACGGCTCGAGGGACAGAGTGCTCGTCGACTCCCTGTTTCGGGACTTCGTGGACTATGCGTCGCTCATCGCCGCGCAGGGCGCGAGGGAATTGCGGGGCGGCTTCATCGGCGCTTCGCCTTATAAGGAATGTCCGTCCTGGTGCAAATTCAAGGGCATCTGCGGGACGGAAGGCGACCGCGTCCGCAGGGAATGCAGCGCGACTTGCGCGGACATCGCAAACGCGGCGCACGCCGCAAAGGAGAAAGTATGAGTGTGACCTATACCCCCGAACAGAGCGCCGCGATCGGGGCGCGCGGCAAGACGGTCGTCTCCGCTTCGGCGGGCAGCGGCAAGACGTTTGTGATGATCGAAAAGCTCGTTTCCCTCATTTTAAGCGAAGCGGACATCGGGGATTTTCTCGCGGTGACCTTTACGAACAAGGCGGCGGCGCAGATGCGCGAGAAGCTCAAAAAGGCGCTCATCGCCAAGATCGGGGACAAGAGCCTGACGGAGCGGGAGCGTTCCTCCCTCAAACGAAAGCTCGCCCTCCTGCCGCAGGCGGACATTTCCACCATCCATGCCTTTTGCGGCAGGCTCATCCGCCGCTACTTTTACCTGCTCGGCGTCCCCGCGGACTTTGAGATCCTGGGGGAGAGCGCGGAGGGTATGACGCTCGCGAACAAGGCGATGGATGCCCTCTTTGAGGAGGCGTACGCCGCGGGGGAGGACGATTTTTTCGCTCTGCTCTCCGTCTATCGCCGCAAGCGCAGCGATCGGGGGGTGCGCGACGTCATTTCGCAACTTTACGCCAAGATCCGCCCGATGGCAAATTACAGGGAGATCCTCTCGCAGGCGCGCTACGACCGCGCGGGATTTGAAGCGGTTTTAAGGGGATTGACGGAAATTTACGTCGAAAAATTCCGCCGCCGCAGACAGCGGGCGGCACTGCTCGCCGAGGGGATCCTGAATATGCCGCGCGCGCAGGAATTTTACGATAAGATCGATTTCTGGATGAACAGAGCGATCGCCTGCCCGGATTATTACGAGTTGCGTTCGGTCTGTATGGCGTCCTTCCCCGACAAACCCAGAAAGCGCAAGGACACCTCCCCCGCCGAGGCGGAGCTTTTTGACTCGCTCGGCACGATCAAAAACGATCTGAGCAAGCTGGCGAAGGAGATCGCGGGGACAGGCGAGAGAGAGGAGGAGTATGCGCGCTACGAGGAGGCGGGAAAGATCGCGCGGGCGCTCATCCGCTATACCCTGCGTTTTGACGAATTGTACGAGGCGGTGAAGAAGGAGCGCGGAAAGCTCGATTACAACGATCTCGAGCACATGACGCTGCGCCTGCTCGGCGAGCCCGACGTGCTCGCCGAACTGCGCGCAAAGTACAAATACGTCTTCGTGGACGAATACCAGGATGTCAACCCCGTGCAGGAGGCGATCGTCTCGGCGGTCGGCGGCGGGGAGGTGTTCCTCGTCGGGGACATGAAACAGTCGATTTATGCGTTCCGAGGCAGTAAATCCGCATATTTTGCCCATAAAATGGACGAATTTTCGGACGAGGGGAACGTGCTGTTCCTCAGGAACAACTTCCGCAGCGCGGACGCCGTGCTCGCCTTCGTCAACGCGATCTTCTCGGTGAGCATGCGAGAGGATACGGGCGTCGATTATCTCTCGACGTCCATGATGGTCGGCGGCGGGTTGTACCGCGAAGGCGACGGCCGCGTGAAGCTTCACGTCGTGCCCAAGCGGAAAGAGGAGGGCGTCCTGCCCGAGGGGGTGTACTCCGTCGAGGCGCATTTCAGAAAGAACGAGGCGCCCCCTTCTCCGCTCGCAAAGGCACTTCTGCGCATCGTCGAGGAGGAGAGAAATTCCCGCTTTTACGATCTGGATCGGAAGGAATACCGTCAAGTCGCTTACGGCGATATCGCGGTTTTGGTGCGCAAAAGCTCCCCGGAGACGGAAGAGGCGGTGCGCTACCTCTCCGAGCGCGGCATTCCCGTCGCTTCGAGCGGCAAGATCAACATCTGCGAGTACACCGAAGTCGCCGGGCTTCTCGACTGGCTCTCCCTCATCGACAACGCCGAGCAGGACATTCCGCTGTGCAGCGCGCTCCTTTCGGCGGCGGGCGGCTTCGACGAGGAGGAGCTCGCCCGCATCCGCGTGCGCTTTCCCAAGGACGAGTTCCGCACGGCTTGCCGCAGATATTGCGGATTGCGCGACGGGCTCGCCGCGCGGCTGGAAGGCTTTTACGCCTATTTGCGGGAACTGCGCGCCTATGCCCAGGTCGCGACGGCGGGGGAGGTGCTGACGAAGCTCGTCTCCGAGCGCAACCTCGAGACGGAGTGGCTCTCCTATCCCAACGGTAAACAGAAGTGCAAGCGCGTGGAGCGGCTGATCGCTGCGGCGAATGCGCCGCTTTGCGAGTTTCTCTCCGATCTGAAGGCGAGCGGCGGCAAGATCGAATACGTGCAGCCCGCGGGCGAAAACGCGGTGCAGGTCATGACCGTGCATGCGTCCAAAGGTCTGGAGTTTCCCGTCGTCATCCTCCCCGCTCTCAATCAGAAATTTCACGGCGCGGAAAAAGACGAGGTGCTCTTTCTGGACGGTGTGCCCGCCCCGTACTGCTATGACGCGAAGCGTATGGTCAAGGAAGGAACGCTCATGCGCAAGCTCTGCGGCGAGAGACAAAAGCGGGAGGAGATCCGCGACGAGCTCAACCTCTTTTACGTCGCGCTTACGCGCGCGAAGTATGCGCTTCACCTCATTCTGAGCGAAGTGAAACCCTTCGACCCCGAGATGGTCGCCGAGGCGAACTGCTGGGCGGACTTCTTCCCTGCCGACAGATTTTCTCCCGAAGAGGGCGTCCCCGACGTGCTCCCCTTTGCGGAGCGCAAGGCGGTGGACCGCGGCGCGCCGGGCGACGAGAAGCCCATCCTTGCGGCGATGGATGCGGTCTATCCCCATCCCGAGTGCGTCGATCTCCCCGTCAAGTCTTCCGCTTCCGCGCTTTTGGAGGAGGATGAAGCTTATTATTATATCCCGAATGCGTTCGGCGGCGATACGGAGACGGGCACGGCGTACCATAAATTTCTGGAGCTTGCGGATTTTTCCGCGTCCGCGGAAGAGGAATACGCCCGTCTGCGCCCTTCTTTTACCGAGGAGGAATACGCGCGGCTGGAACTTCCCCGCCTGAAGCAGATACTCTCCATGCCCGTCTTTCGCAGATTGCAAGGCAAAAAGCTCTGCCGCGAACAGCGCTTCCTGTGCTTCTTGCCCGCTTCTTTGGCGTTTGACACGGAGAGCGACGAGCCCGTGCTCTTCCAGGGCGCCATCGATCTGCTCGTTCTGAACGAGAAAGATGCCGAGATCGTGGATTATAAGTATTCGGGCAAGACGGACGAGGCGCTCCTTTCCCATTACGGCGCGCAGCTTCGGCTCTACCGCGCGGCGGTCTCGCGCATTGCGGGCATCCCGCCCGAGCGCATCCGCATGACGCTCGTGAACATACGCAGCGCGAGCGAACTGACGGTATCCGACAAATAACGCGGCGATCGCCGAAAAAACGCTCCGCGCTCCCTGTTATAATCGAGGGCGTGGAGTGTGTTTTTTATGCAAATATTTTCTTTCGTCCATGATCTCATGTCGCCCTTTGCCGAGTGGCAGGTATGCACGGTGTTCGCCGCGCTGCCCGTGCTCTGGTTCTTGGTCTGCTGTCCGCTTCGGAGCAAAAAGGTGTACGAGACGTTCTCAGAAATTCTGACGGCGCTGTGCGCCGTCGTCACGGTCAGTACATACGACGTGCAGGGCGGAGTGCTCTTCACCATGCTCGTCGCGGCGGAATGCCTGCTCTTTTATCGGTTCATTCCCGCTCGCGCGGAGAAAAAGAGGGCGGTGCAGGCGGAAAAGAAGGAGGAGGCGCCGCCCGTCCCGAGAAAGGTGCTCTGCTATGAACCTCCCGCACAGCAGCCGCCCGCCTTCGAGATGGCGACGCACAGCCTGGAGGAGGCGAATCTGTGCCTGGAACACGCCTTTGACGTGGCGGAACGCCTGAAAAGCTGTGCGCTTTCGGGGAGCGACAGGCTGGAGACGGACAACATTGAGATCACGCTGCAGATGTACCGCGCGAAGGGCATTCTCACGGACAAGGAGATGCGCTCGCTCAACGACTGTCTCGCCATGCTGTTAAAACTCACCGCAAAATACGAGTGCTGAGAGGATTCCTGCGCTCGGCATGCGGGAGGGGACGTCGCCCCGAGGTTCGCCGTCCGATGCGGGGTGAGAGCGCGAAGGTTTCGGGGCGGAGCGCGCCGCCCCGTTTTCGGCTTTTTCTTGACATTTTGCCCCCGTTCGGCTATACTGGTTGCAAAGGAAAAAAGGAGTGCGTATGGCCATTTCGAAGTTGGAACTGATGCGCCTGTCCGATACCTACGACGGCGAATTCGATTTTGCCGATTTTTCGGAGGAGGAATTGCGGGAGATCCTGGACGCGGACGAACTTCCCTCGCGGGAGGAGCTCCGCGAGCGCTATTTTGCGGAACACGACGACGTCAAGGACAGGACGCTCGCGCATCACAGGTGGGCGGACTGATGCGGGGGATCGTATTCGACGCCGATCACACGCTGATCGATTTCAATGCGGACGCCGTGAACGCCTACGAGCGCCTGTGCGCGCGGTGCGGCGCGCGGGCGGACGGAACGGGGTTTCTTGCCGCCGCTTACCGCAAGTGGGAGGAACACGGATTGCACCGCGTGGATACCGAGCGCGTGCTGAGGGGGTTTCACGAGATCTATCGCGAATACGTCGCCGATCTTTTTTCGCTCGCCTCACAGGAAGAACCCGCCCTTTCGGGGCGGGAAGGGGAATACATCGGATTGCTGTCCGAAGAGGGAAAGCCGCTCGGCGCAAGTCTGGAGACGGTGGCGCGCCTTTCGGAGCGCTATCCGATCTTTGTCGCGACCAACGGGCTGTCCGCCATGCAGCGCGGACGGCTGCGGGCGTTTGCCCCCTATGTGCGGGAGCTGTTCATCTCCGAGGAACTCGGTTGCATCAAGCCTGACGCGGCGTTCTTCTCCGCGATGATCGCGCGCACGGGCATCCCTGCGGGGGAACTGCTCATGGTGGGGGACTCTTACGCTTCCGACATCGTCGGCGGCAGGGCGGCGGGCATGCGGACGTGCCTGCTCGGCGCGGCGGGCGGCGAAAGCGGCGCGGATATGACGATCTCGCGCATCGAGGAACTCCTCGAGCGGCTGTAAAGGAATTCGGCTCCCGCATCGTCCTTTGCGGGGTGTTTTAGAACGTCGCCCTCTGCTCGGACGGAGAGCGCTTGCAATGCAGAAACCCGCCCTTTCGGGACGGGGTGAGTCGCTTGTCCCGAGCGGCGGGGCGCCGACGGGGACGGAAACAAAAAACGGGAACGCGCGTTCCCGTTTTTTTGTCACATGACGACGATGTCGTTCTGCTGGAAGACCGTCCGCATTTCGTCGGGGAAATACTGGTCGGTGATGAGCACGTTGATATCTTCGATGTGCGCGAAGGTGTAGGGCATGATCTTGCCGATCTTCGAGCTGTCGAGCATCATATAGACCGCTTTAGCCTTGGAGCAGACGAGCTTCAGAAGGTCCGCTTCGATCTGCGAATTGCAGGAGAACCCGTTCGAAGGGGTGAAGGCGGACGCCGAGATGACGGCGAGCTCGAAGTTCATGTTGTTGAAGTATTCCTTCGCCATGGGAGAGGCGGTGCTCAGATTGTCCTTGATGAGCTGTCCGCCGATGACGATGATGTTCAGGTTTTTCTTCTGCGCCAGTTCCATCGCGACGGCGACGCCGTTGGTGAACACGTTGCAGTTGACGTCCGCGATCTCCTTTGCGAGGCACATTGCCGTCGTGCCGCCGTCGATGAAGATGCTCGTCCCCTCGTCGATGAGCCCCGCCGCCTTCTGGGCGATGACGATCTTCTCGTCGGTGTGGATGACCGTCTTTTTGGTGTACGGCTCTCCCGATACTTTCTGGATCTCCTTGACGGACATCGCGCCGCCGCGCACGCGGATGATCCTGCCGTCTTCTTCCAGCTGGAAGAGGTCGCGCCGCAGCGTCATCTGCGAGACGTTGGGGAAGTAGCCTTCCAGCTGTTCCAGCGTCAGTTTTCCTCTCTTGTCTAAAAGTTCTGCAATTTCTTCGATTCTGTCACGTTTCATGTCGATCTCCGCAAAATGTGTTTTTTGATTGTGGCAAACATATCTTCAAACTCATTATAACAAACACTGCGGAGAAAGGCAAGTGTTTTTCATTATTTTACAAATAAAATGTGAACATTTCTCATTTTTTTGAAAAAAACGAAGTTTCTCAAAAAAATTTGAGAACAAGGGCGCGGCTGAGCAAAAAAGTTGCATTTTTTTTGCTCAGCCGCTATAATATTGCTGTGCGGAAGGCAGTTTCGCGCGGCAAGAGCGCGGGGAGGAATGAGATGTATCCGTTTTTAGAAGATCTGGACGAATATTTTTGCGCGCAATACGCGAAGACGATCGCGGTGTTGAGCATTCCCGGGTACGTCGTGCCGCCCGAGGGGTGGCGCGCGGACAGATACAGCACGGAAGAGCCGCTTCCCGAAAACATGCGCCTGTCTCATCAGCCGAACAAACGGGAACTGCTCGCGCGGTTCAAAGCTTCCTATGTGGACAAGGATTTTTCGTTTTCTTTTCGTGCGCTCACGGCGGGGGAGAGGTGGGAGAATCTGCGCGCCAAGCGCACGCTTCGCCACGCGCTCGTCGAATATCTCAAGCGCCACGGTGAGGACGCGCATTCCTTCTTCGAAAAGATCGGTCTGAACGGAGAGATCTGGAAGGGCATTCTTGCGGGCAAATATTATCCCGCGAAAAAGACGTTGTTTGCGATCGCGGCGGCGGCGGGAATGAGCATTTCGGAGTGCAGAGAGCTCCTCTCCCTCTGCGGGGAACGCTTTTCTTCCGAAGAAGTGAGCGACGTCGTCATGTGTTATCTGCTCAATTACCGCATTTTCAATCCCGTCATGATGCAGGCGGCGTTCGACGAGTACGGCGTCAAGAATATCCTGCTGTAAAAAACTGGCACCCGTGAAAGGCTTGACAAAGCAGATAGAATTCGGTAAAATAGGGAATACAGGATTCTGAGACCGAATTTTGGCAGAAGAACAACAGAATATTCCGAAGTCGGGAAAGAGTAGGAAACGGAAGCGAAGCAGAGAGGGGCCGTCGTCGGCTGAAAGCGGCCTTTTCGCGGAGGAACGAAGGTGCGTCCCGGCGCTTGAGGTCAGGTTAATCCCTGCGGTCGCCCCGTTATCGGCTCAAATGAGGGGAGAAATCCTGAAGTAAAGTGGAACAGCGACGCCCAACGCCTTTATATATTGTATAAAGGTGTATTTTTTTCGGTGAGGTGTATCGGTGTTTTTCAAATCGTTGAGAGCTGACATCAATGCTGCGAAGCGGAACGACCCCGCGGCGCGCAACAAGTTTGAGATCTGGCTGACCTATTCGGGCGTGCATGCGCTCTCGTGGCACAGGACGGCACAGTTTTTTTATCGCATCCGCTTTCGGTTGCTCGCGCGGATGATCTCGCAGTCGGCGAAATTTTTTACGGGCATAGAGATCCATCCCGCGGCGAAGATCGAGCCGGGCGTGTTCATCGATCACGGCTCGGGCGTGGTGATCGGCGAGACGGCGGAAGTCGGGAGCGGCACGGTCATCTATCAGGCGGTGACGCTGGGCGGCACCGGCAAGCAGAGCGGCAAGCGCCACCCGACGGTGGGTAGGAACTGCACGATCTCCGCGGGGGCGAAGGTGCTCGGCGACATCCGCGTGGGCGACGGTGCGAAGATCGGCGCGGGCGCGGTCGTGCTCAAAGACGTCCCCCCTTGCGCGACGGTGGTCGGCATCCCCGGCAGGATCGTGCGCATCAACGGCGAGAAGACGCCCGATCTTCTTCCCGAGAAGGAGGATCCCCTGTTGAAAGAAGTATGCGCCCTGCGTGAGCGGGTGATCGCGCTGGAAGAGGCGTTGGGCAGACTTTCGGAAGGAAAATAAAGGTATGAAAATCTACAATTCGCTTACAAAGAAAAAAGAAACGTTCGAGCCGATCGAGGCGGGCAAGGTCAAAATGTACGCCTGCGGCATCACGGTCTCGGGCGAGGCGCACATCGGTCACGGCTATCAGGCGCTCATCTACGACATCATGCGCAAGTATCTCGAGAAAAAGGGGTACGACGTGACGTACGCGCGCAACTATACGGACGTGGACGACAAGATCATCGCGCGCTCGAAGGAGACGGGGATCCCCGCGGACCGATACGCCGCGATGATGATCGAACGCATCGACGCGGTCATGCGCGAGATGGCGATCGACGACCCCACGCTCTGGCTCAAGGCGACGGAGAACATCGGCAACATCATCGACTTTGTCTCCGCGCTCAGCGAAAAGGGACACGCGTACGCGACGGAGAACGGCGACGTCTATTTTGACGTCGACACCTTCCCCGCATACGGACAGCTCTCCAACCGCACGCTCGAGGACGCGCGCGACGGCGTGCGCGTCGAGAACGACGAACAGAAGAAGAACCCCTACGACTTTGCGCTCTGGAAGAGCGCGAAGCCGGGCGAGATCTGCTGGGATTCCCCCTGGGGCAAGGGCAGACCGGGCTGGCACATCGAGTGCTCGGCGATGAACCGCGCCGCGTTCGGCGAACAGATCGACATCCACGGCGGCGGCAGAGACCTCATCTTCCCGCACCATGAGAACGAGATCGCGCAGACGGAATCTCTGACGGGCAAGCCTTTTGCGAAATATTGGATACACAACGGGCTGATAAAGGTCAACGGTCAGAAGATGAGCAAGTCCCTCGGCAACAGCCTGCTGCTTGCCGATCTGCTTCAAAAATACTCCCCCGAAGTCATCAAATTCGCGCTGCTGCAAACCAACTACCGCGGCGACATCAACGTCACGGACTCCCTCTTCCCCGAAGCGGAAAAGCATATGCTCGGCTTTTACAGGGTGATGGAGGAGGCGATGCG
>CALVME010000030.1 GCA_944342055.1 uncultured Clostridia bacterium
CATGAAGGAAAAGCTCTTCGCGCTCGCCGAAAGGGAGGGCGTGGACGTGAGTTTCGATTTTTTGCCGAAGGAGAGGCTCATCCGAAAGTTGCAGGAGAGCGATCTGTATGTGCATACCGCCACCGTAGAGATCGAGGCGATCGCCTGCGGACTCGTTCCCGTCACCGCCGAGAGCAAACTTTCCGCGACCAAGCAGTTTGCGCTCGACGAGAGGTCGCTCTTCCCCGACGGGGACGTCGACGCGCTTGCGAAGCGCATCGACTATTGGTACGAACATCCCGCAGAGCGCGCGGCGATGGGAGGCCGATACGCCGCGTTTGCGAAGAAATACAGCCTTTCCGATTCGCTCTCCATGGCGGAGCAGATGTTTGCCGACGCGATCGGCGCACGCAGGGCGCGCGCGGCGGAGAGCAAAGGGGAGGACGAACGGGAGGAGCTTTCGCTCGCTTTCGGAAAACTTTGAGCGCATATTTGGCATGATTTAATAATGGGGCGCCGCCGAGGGGCGGCGCCCCATTATTTGCTCCGCACGCTTGCGAGCATTCCCGCCATTTCAGAAGAAATCCAAGAAACTCGGAGTGATTTTCCGCCTCGTCGCATTGAATTTTGCTCCGAGATATGGTAAACTTGAGGCACCGATCGGGAAAGGAGAAAGTATGTCAGAAAATCAAATCGGCGAATTTCTCGCCGTTCTCAGAAAATCAAAGGGCTACACCCAGCAGGAAGCGGCGGAACGGCTGGGTGTTTCCAACAAAACGGTCAGCAGCTGGGAGACTGGTGCGTCCAGCCCCGACATCTCTCTGTTGCCCGTCCTCGCCGAATTGTATGAGGTCACCTGCGACGAGATCGTGCGGGGCAGACGCCTGCCCGCCGAGGGAGGCGCAAAGGGCGGAGAGGCGAAACGCGCCAGGGCGTCGAAGCGGCTGTTGCAAAAACAAAAGGCGAATCTCGCCGTCGTATGTTTGGTATCGGGCGGGCTGATCGCGCTCGGCGTTCTGTTGTGCGGGCTGATCGGCTATGCCCTCCTTGAAAGCCTCGTCGGTTTCTTCGTCGGGCTCATCTGTTTTGCCGCTTCCGTGACGGCGGCGGAGATCGGGGCGAGGCGCATTCGCTTTTCGCTCGGCGACGAATGGACGATCGAGGGGGCGGAAGCTGTTTCGGAGTCGCTCGAGCGGGCGCGGCTCTGGCTCGCATGCGCCGCCTTTGCCGCCTTCGCCTTCGTCCTGCCGCATGCCTTTGCGCCCGTGCATACGGGTCTGACGTTCAATTTGATATGGATCGGGACGGAATGCGCGTTCGGCGCGGCGGGGCTGGGGCTTGCGCTGCTCGTCGCAATCCCCGCCTTTTTGCGCCGCCGTGCGATCCTCCTCGGGAACGCTCCGTCGGACGAAGCCCCTGCGTCAATGCAGGAGGCGTACGCGCAGGCACGGCGATCTCTTTCGCTTGCGCGCTGGCGGTATCGGCACGTTCTGTGCATCGTCCTGACGCCTGTCTTCTGCGCGGCTGCCGCCGTTTTTGTCCTTTGGCTGTGCTGGCAAAACATCTATGTCGGCGCCGAAACCGCTTCGCTCAGAGACGCGCTCTCCTGGGCGATGCTTGCCGCAGGCGCGCTCGGCATCCTATCTTTTGCGATCACCGTCCCCGTCTATCGGAAAAAGAAGCGCGCGTTCCTGAAAAATATGGGCGACGGCGGGGAAGGACAGGCGCAATAGGCAGGAACGCCGAAGAGCAAAGAGGCAAAGGGGCGACCGTGCGGGGACGGAGAGCCGTCCGCCTGAGCCGTCCGCGCGGACGTCTCGGCGCGGCGCCGTTGCGGTTTTCCGCTCGCCGACAGGTCAAAACGATGCCCTCGGTTTCGGTGCGGCGCCCTTTGTGCGGCTGTCTTTCGCGAAGTGCCCGAGGGAAGCGGCAAAAAGTTTGCCCGTCTGCCGCGCGAGGGGACGGGTGAACAGAGAAAGGACAAAAAAATATCCCCGAGGAGGGGATATTTTTTTGCGTGGTTTTAAACATGCATTGGTTATGCTTCTCCAAAAGGGGAGGTCTGACGCTTTAAGCGAGCACCATGCGGTCGTTCACTTCTGCACCCGATTCGCGGAATTTTTCCAAAAGATCCCTGACGGACAGATTCTTTTTTTCGTCTCCGCTCACGTCGTAGATGATCTTGCCTTCCTGCATCATGATGAGACGGTTGCCGCAGCGGATGGCGTCGAGCATGTTGTGCGTGATCATGACCGTCGTGAGCTTGTGTTCCGCCGTGATCTCCTGCGTGAAGGCGAGCACTTTCGAGGCGGTCTTGGGGTCGAGCGCCGCGGTATGTTCGTCCAGGAGAAGCAGGTCGGGTTTTCGGATGGTCGCCATGAGCAGGGTGAGAGACTGCCGCTGTCCGCCCGACAGAAGGCCGACCTTCGCGGTCATCCTGTCTTCCAGGCCGAGCCCGAGCTTGGCGAGCTGTTCGCGGTAAAATTCGCGCTCTTTTTTGGTGATGCCGGGGCGAAGCGAACGCGCTTTGCCGCGGCGGTAGGCGAGGGCGAGGTTTTCCTGTATCTCCATGTTCGGCGAAGTTCCCATCATGGGGTCCTGGAACACTCTGCCGAGATATTTTGCTCTCTTGTGTTCGGGCAGGCGGGTGACGTCCGTCTCGCCGAGCAGGATCTTGCCTTCGTCGACGGGATAGGTGCCGCAAATGACGTTCATCAGCGTGCTTTTGCCCGAACCGTTGCCTCCGATGACCGTGACGAAATCGCCTTCGTTCACTTCGAACGCAAAGTTCTGAAAGACGACTTTTTCGTTGACCGATCCCGGGTTGAAGGTTTTGCTTACGTTTTCAAGTTTCAAGATCGCGTTGTCAGCCATTGTTTTGCCCTCCTTGCGCTGCCGCGTGCGCGTCCTTGTTCCGTTTGCGGAAGTATTTCTTTTTCCAGTAGGGGACGGCGAGGAAGATCGCGACGACGATCGCCGAGAACATTTTGAGATATTCGGTGTCGAGCTCCAGCCAGATGACGAACTGATATACGATGTAGTAGATGATGCCGCCGAGTGCGACGCCCGCAAGCTGCAGGGCGAAGTTGCGGGAAATGCGCGTGACGATGGCTTCGCCGATGATGACGGCGGCGAGCCCGATGACGATCGCGCCGCGCCCCATGTTGATGTCCGCAAACCCCTGATACTGCGAGAGCAGCGCTCCCGCGAGCGCCACGAGTGCGTTGGAGATCATGAGCCCGATGATCTTGTTGCGGTTGACGTTGATGCCCTGTGCGCGGCTCATGTCGGGGTTGTTGCCCGTCGCGCGGATGCCGCACCCGATCTCCGTCCCGAAGAACCAATACAGCCCGCCGACGATCACGGCGAGGAAACCGAGCATGATGAGGATGGTCCATCCCGCTTCCAGCTGCGTCACGATGACGTAAGAGCCGCGGCTGTCGATGGCGGTGTTGGCTTGCCCCATGATCTTCAGATTCACCGACCACAAAATAAGTTGAGTGAGGATGCCCGAAAGAATGGCGGGGATCCCGAAGAAGGTGTGAAACAGCCCCGTGAGCAGCCCTGCGAGTGCGCCCGCCGCGACGGCGACCAGAATGGCGAGCCAGGCGTTCACCCCCGCCGCCATGAGCACGGCGCAGACGGCGCCGCCCGTACAGATGGAGCCGTCTACCGTAAGATCGGCGAAGTCAAGCACTTTGTAGGTGATATAGACCCCGATGGCCATAACGCCCCAGATCAGACCCAGGGAGATCGCCCCGGGCATTGCATCGAAAAACATACAGTTTCCTCCTTTAATCCGCTATGGCTTCATACCCTTCGGGTACGGTTATGCCGAGTTCTTCGCAGATTTCTGCGTTGTACTTGTGTACGGGCGCCTCGTCATAAGCGATGGGAATGGCGCTCACGTCTCTGCCTTCCAATAAGATCTGCGCGGCGATCTTCGCGGTGGCTACTCCGAGGTTATAATAGCTGATCGAGAGCGTCGCAATGCCGCAACCCTTGCAGATGCCCTCTTCGCCCGCGATGATCGGCACATGCGCAGGCGCGCAGATGTTGTCGATGAGCTGCGTGTTCGAGGCGATGGTGTTGTCCGTGGGGACATATACGGCGTCGCTCTCGCTCGCCATCTTCTGCACGACGCTCTGGATGTCGTTGGAGTCCGAGAAGGAATACATTGTGCAGCGGTATTCCGTGCCGTTCTGCTCTCCCAGTTTTTCGAGCTCCTTTCTGACCTCTTCCACCTGATATTTGGAGTTGGTCTCCGAAGAGCAGTACAAGAGCCCGATGTTCCGCGCGTCGGGGACGAGTTCGGCGATCATTCTCGCCTGTTCTGCGAGCGGCGCGAGGTCGCTCGTGCCGGATACGTTCGTACCCGTGCCGTTTTCGGCGACGTAGTCGGTCAGCCCCAGCGCCACGTCGTACACCGTCACCGAGGTGCCGAGTATGGGGATATCGTCCGTCGCGTTGTAGCATGCCTGCAGGGCAGGCGTGGCGTTCGCCATGATCAGATCGTAGGACTTTGCGGCAAAGTTGTTGGCGATGACCGAACAGTTCACGGTATCGTTCTGCGCGTCCTGATAGTCGATCTTGACCGTCTTCCCCGCCGCTTCGACGAGGGCGGTCAGCTCGTCTTCAAAGCCTTGCGTTGCCTGGTCGAGGGCGCTGTGCCGCACGAGCTGGACGATCCCCACGGCGTAGTCGTATTCCGCAGCCCTGCTCGGCACGAAGCCGAGCGCGGCGACGAGGATTCCTCCCACGGCGACGGTGGTTATGAGGTTTCGAACGGATTTGTTCATGGTTCCCTCCCTTCGCAATTTTATTTATCATAGCATAATGCCCGTGCAAAGTCAACGAAAGGGGCTAAGATTCATGATCGAAAAAGCTGGATGTATTTATTTTTTGAATAGATAGTGCTTTCTTGAAGAGAGCCTCCGTCTTTGGGAGGGAGACAAAAAGCGTCGCTTGTGCTTTGGCCTTTTCGGCGCTTTGCTTGCGCAGAAGTGCATGCGCTCAGGAAGTTGGCGAGCCGAGCGGCCTGGGCGATCGCGCACAGACAAGACGAAGCCCTTTTCATGTGTGCATTTTCGATTTTTGGCAAGATCGCCGCTTGCGGTCAACGGGCGAAGATGTAGAACAGGGCGTATGAGGCAATCACGCAAAAAGAAGAGGCAGAGTATGAAAAAGCTGTAACCGACGAGATCGCCTGCAAGGAAACGCGCATGACGGGAGCGGACGGATTGCTGACAGAGAAGTATGCCGAGAGCCATGCGGCGAGGGACAATCTCGAAAATTCCAAATCGGATAAGATGCTGGCGGTGAGGCTTGCGCTCAGCGCATTTGAATGTGCGGGCTCCGTGGGCGGATTCGTCGCGTCTGTTCTGCTTCTGTACTTCGGGCGCATCGATATCTCCGTATTTTCCGCGAGCATTGCCGCATACTCCTCGCTCGCGGCGATGCTCGGCGGACTTGCAGGCACGGCGGGCAACGAAGCGCAGTACAAAAAGATGATCGCCCCCCTTTTTCAGATACTGGAACATGACGGAGAGAACGGGCGAAAAGAATGCCTGCGGCTTTGAAAGGCAAATTTCGCTTCAAGGCGTAAGCTTTCAATATCCCGGGCAGAACGGATTTGCGTTAAAGGAGATCGACCTCACGATCGACAAGGGCGAAGTACTGGCTGTCGTGGGAGAGAACGGCGCGGGCAAATCTACGCTCGTCAATATCATACTCGGTCTCTATGCTCCTTCTTCGGGCGCGGTGTTCTATGACGATACCGATATCTCTGAGGTGCGGGAAGAGCAAATTCATAAAATGCAGTCGGTCGTGCTTCAGAATTTTGTCAGATAAAAGCTGACGGTGGGGGAGAATATCTGCATAGCCGACTTTGGCAAGGGGGACGCGGACCGGATGGAGGAAGACATAAAAACTATTTTTCCCGGCGGACAGGTCGATGAGAATACGTTGCTCGGAAAGGAATTCGGAGGCACTGAACTTTCTGGCGGGCAGTGGCAGAGGCTTGCGATCGCCCGAGCTTTTACAAGGACGCGGAATTGATCGTTCTGGACGAGCCCGCGTCGGCGATCGATCCGCTCAGAGAGAAAGAAATTTATGAAGAGTTCAGGCGCGGATTGAAGGGGAGGACAGGCATAATCGTGACGCACAGGTTGGGTGCGGTAAACCTTGCAGACAAAATTGTGGTGCTAAAACAAGGGCGCGTTGCCGAATGCGGGACCAAGCGGGAGCTCCTTGCGAAAAAGGGGGAGTTTTATAAGCTGTGGAATTCCCGAAAGGAAGCCTATGCCGACTGACCGCAATGAGAGCCGTATCTTCTTGTCTGCCGCTCTATGAAAAAGGCGTTTGGCATGGCTTTGCAATCGCCCTTGCGGAAAGCCCTTTTCAGACGCAAAAATTGAGAAAGAGCACGCTGAAATGGCGGGCTTCGGACGCTTACAATGTATTTACTTTTTCATCACAACAGAGAATCTGCTTCCTTTTCCTTTTATGGAATCGACGGTCAGTTTCCATCCGTGCAAATCGGTTATCTTCTTGAATTCAATTTGGGGGGGGAACTGATGCGGGGCGATCGGTCGAGTTATTTTGACGGATGGATCAGCATTTCTGATCCGAGCGGCGAACGAGCAGGCGACGCCGCCGTCTCTCTTACAGAGATTGCCGATCGATCGAGGGAAAACGCGGCAAGCAAATGAAGCAAAAGATGCAATTTTGACCGTTTGTGATTGCGACATGTCTGCATGCAAGGCACGAAAAAACAGCCCCGAAAGGCTGTTTTTTGGTGCCCGCGATATGCCGAAACCCCTGAAGGAGCCCCCTCGGCATGGCTTCGGGCATGCGCCCTCGCGCGGACTTGAACCGATACGGATGTCACTCCTCAGGTTTTTAAGGTTGCATTACACTGCCTGAAACACAATTTATAGTATTTTTTTACAAAACAAATTATATGGCATATGAAAAAATATTCCCCAAATTTTCTCAAGAGATTTTTTCAGAGTATTATGCAAGAATCGTATTTATATAAATAAAAAACAATTCTCGAGTATATCCCGCTAATTGTTTCCCCGTTTCGTACAAGGATTGCGGCACGGCGGTGGGAGTCAACGCAAAAAATGAACGCTGAAAAATCGAATCATCATGGCATATATGCAGCCGCACAGGGCATTTCTGACTTGTTTGATTTTTTGGAGTTTTTTAAAAATAAGAATGACCATCTCGGCGTCTGAATGGTCTGTCTCTCAAACTCAGACCATCCAATCCGACCATTTTTTATAAATCTTTCCCCGACGATGAATTCCTTATGCCTGTTCACACAACATATTCAGTCTGAATTGAAATGTGTTTTTGTGTTAATTTTTATTTGAATTATGTTAAAATAACCATAATATACCATTGCGCAAAAGCAATTTCAATGTTAAAATTATTTCAGACTGAATTGCAGAGAAAAGCAAGACAGATAAGGATACATAGGGAGGAAGATTATGAACAAAAACAGGCCGAAGACAATCAGCATATTCATAGGTTCGTCCATAAACGAATTCAGAGAAGAGCGCATGGAGCTTGAAAACTTTATCCATCGTTTAAGCAACGACTTTGAGGATAGGTATAATACCAGAATAAGACCCATCGTATGCGAGGCGTTCGACCCTGCCATGGCACGCACGCGCAAGCAGGACGAGTATAACGAGAGTTTAAGAAACAGCGATATGTGCTTCTTTCTCTTCTATACCCGCGCGGGCGAGTATACCGTGGAGGAGTTCCGCCTGGCGGTCGAGGCATTCAGGCTTAACAACACCCCAAAGGTGTATGTTTATTTCAAAGAGCTGAATGAAAACGATAGGGTGGAACAGTCCCTCACAGACTTTATGCGCGAGGTGGACAGAACCTATAAACACTATTACAGCACGTTTGCTTATCTTGACACGGTAAAATTATGCATGCTGCTGAACATAAAGCTGAACGCAATGGATTATCTGCCGATAGAGGTCAAAGACGGCAAGTGTGAAGTGGACGGCAAGGATATGGGCGAGATAGACTTGTCTAAGGTGACCGAATTTGCCAACAGTCGCGATCTTATGTTTTTGCAGGAAGAGTTTGCAAGTACGGAAGAGAAATACTTGCAGATGAAACCCGTGTATGCAAAGGGCGGAGCCGATGAAGATTTTTATCGGGAGTATGCAAAAGTTGCGGCAAGGCGCGAAAAGCTGAAGAAGGATCTGGAAGAGCTGCGCAAAGCGACGTTTGAGCTGATGCTGAATATAAACCGCAACTTTGCGGCAGGGGAAATATCCCCCCGCATGAAGGAGGCGCATCGTCTGCTTGAACTCGGCGATAAAGAGAGCTGCGTAAAACTTCTCACCGAAGAAGAGAACATTGACGAGTATCATTTGCGGCAGAGGCGGCGCGCGGAGGAGCAGAGGCGGCGGGAAGAAGAGGCAAAAAAAGATGCAAGCAATTATATAAAAGAACAGAGATTTGCAATAAGCGTACTCAAAACCATGTACCGCTATGCAAACCGTCACGAGGAAATTGACAGGATATATCGCGATGTTGTCGTGGAAGCGGAGCGGTATGCCGTTGAAGTTGACGTCCTCTATGATTATGCAGGCTTCCTTTGGAATCAGAAGCAATACAGGGAAGCTATTGGCTATGCCGAAAAATTGCAGGAATATTACGACGGCAACAGAGCCTCTTTTTCCGAGGATGATATTGCCCGGCTCAACAACTTGTTAGGCACTTTATACAGCGACACGCAAAGATTTGCCGAGGCGGAAAAGTGCCATCAACAGGCGATCGCGATATATGAGCGGCTGGCAAAAGACAACCCCGCCGCTTTTGAGCCTGTCCTTGCAGGAAGCTTGAACAATCTCGGCAATTTATATTACAAAACGCGAAGATTTGCCGAGGCGGAAAAGTGCCATCGACAGGCGATCGAGATAAGGAAGCGGCTGGCAAAAGACAACCCCGCCGCTTTTGAGCCTGCCCTTGCAATGAGCTTGAACAATCTCGGCAATTTATATTACAAAACGCAAAGATTTGCCGAGGCGGAAAAGTGCTATCAACAGGCGATCGAGATACAGGAGCGTCTGGCAAAAGACAACCCCGCCGCTTTTGCGCCTGACCTTGCAATGAGCTTGAACAATCTCGGCAGTTTATACAGCGACACGCAAAGATTTATCGAGGCTGAAAAGTGCCATCAACAGGCGATCGAGATATATGAGCGGCTGGCAAAAGACAACTCCGCCGCTCTTGAGCCTGACCTTGCAATGAGCTGGAACAATCTCGGCGTTTTATACAGAGACACGCGAAGATTTGCCGAGGCGGAAAAGAGCTATCAACAGGCGATCGAGATATATGAGAGGCTTGCAAAAGATAACCCCTCCGCTTTTGAGCCTGACCTTGCAACGAGCTTGAACAATCTCGGCTATTTATATTACAAAACGCAAAGGTTTGCCGAGGCGGAAAAGTGCCATCGACAGGCGATCGAGATAAGGAAGCGGCTGGCAAAAGACAACCCCGCCGCTTTTGAGCCTGCCCTTGCAATGAGCTTGAACAATCTCGGCAATTTGTACAGCGACACGCAAAGATTTGCCGAGGCGGAAAAGTGCCATCAACAGGCGATCGAGATAAGGAAGCGGCTGGCAAAAGACAACCCCGCCGCTTTTGAGCCTTACCTTGCAACGAGCTGTTTTAATTTGGGAGTTTTGTATTATGAATCATCTGATTATACCAATGCGGAAAAGTGTTTTAAAAAGGCAAAGGAAAGCTTCCTGGGGGCAGAGCAAGTAAATCCAGGTTTATATACCAAACAAGTACATACGTGCGAACAAATATTGCAGTGGTTACATAATGCATCCGAATGAAGTTTATTTCGGCGGCACTGAAAAAGCAAACGATGATTTGTAAGAAGAAAACCGGTCAGGATAAATCCTTGCCGGTTTTCTTAGCTGTTTTTGGTGCCCGCGATATGCCGAAACCCCTGAAGGAGCCCCCTCGGCATGGCTTCGGGCTAATCGCCCTCGCGCGGACTGTCAAGTCCTCCTGAGGCACGAAAAAACAGCCCCGAAAGGTTGTTTTTTTGGTGCCCCGCGAGAAAACAAAGTTGAACTTTCGAGTTCTGCAAGGCTTATGGTTTCTTCTTTACCATTTGCGTTGTATATAATTTTTAAGTGGTCGTCGTAAAGGTAAATTGCGTTGATAAATGTATCTATTATCTTGCGCTTACCTTCCTGCGTGGTTATGTCTATCTTGCGGAAGTTTGAGAGAGCCATTTTGA
>CALVME010000031.1 GCA_944342055.1 uncultured Clostridia bacterium
TGATCTTGGGCGCATACTCTGAAAGCTGTGCTCTGGGCTCGGGAAGCACTGCGAGCATCTTGGAGAGAATGAACTTTCTGCCCTCGTTCGCCTGAGCGATCGCGCGGCGCAGGATGGTCTCGTCGATGCCCTTGATCTTGATATCCATCTGAATGGCGGTGATTCCCTTTTCGGTACCTGCCACCTTGAAGTCCATATCACCGAGGAAGTCTTCCAAGCCCTGGATATCCGTCATGATCGCGATCTTGCCGCTCTCGGGGTCCTTGATGAGTCCCATCGCGCAGCCGGCGACGGGCGCTTTGATGGGAACGCCTGCGTCCATGAGCGCGAGCGTGGAGCCGCAGACGGAAGCCTGCGACGTGGAACCGTTGGAGGACATGACCTCGGAGACGAGGCGGAGCGCATACGGGAACTCGGACTCGGGCGGAATGACGGGAAGCAGGGCGCGCTCTGCGAGGGCGCCGTGTCCGATCTCGCGTCTGCCGGGGCTCTTGATGCCCTTCGCTTCGCCCGTGGAATAGCCGGGGAAGTTATACTGGTGCATATATCTCTTTTCCGTCTCCTCGTCCAGACCGTCGAGGCGCTGTACTTCGGAGAGCATGCCGAGCGTACAGGTGGTGAGCACCTGCGTCTGTCCTCTCGTAAACACGCCCGTGCCGTGAACGCGGGGAAGCACACCGACCTCGCACCAGATGGGACGGACTTCGGTCAGGCTTCTGCCGTCGGGACGGACGCCCTTCTCGAGGATCTTCGCGCGGACTTTCGCCTTCGTGATGTAGTAAAGGCTGTCCTTGATCTCTCTCGCCTTGCCGGGGAACTCCTCGGCGAAATGCGCAAGCGTATCCGCTTCGACTTCCGCCTGGCGGTTCTCTCTCTCCTTGCGGTCAAACGTGTCGAGCGCATAGTCGAGCTTTTCGGAAGCGTAAGCTTTGACCGCCTCGTCGATCTCCGCGGGGATGTGATAGAGCTCCATCTCCTTCTTGGGCTTGCCGATCTCCGCCCTGATGTCCTCGATGAAGGCGCAGATCTTCTTGATCTCCTCGTGTCCGAAGAGAATCGCGCCGACCATCTCGTCGTCGGATATCTCCTTGGAGCCCGCCTCGACCATCATGATGGCGTCTGCGGTGCCTGCGAGGTTGAGCGCGAGCGTGCTCTTCGCCCTCTGCGCCATGTCGGGGTTGATGACGTACTGTCCGTCAACGATGCCGACGACGACCGAACCCGTGGGGCCTGCCCAAGGGATGTCGGAAATGGAGAGCGCGATGGACGAACCGATCATGGCGAGCGGTTCGGGGGAGACGTCGGGCTCTACGGAAAGCGCCGTAGCGATGACGACGACGTCGTTGAAAAGTCCCTTCGGGAAGAGCGGGCGGATGGGCCTGTCGATGAGGCGGCTGACGAGGATCGCCTTGTCGGACGCTCTACCTTCGCGCTTTTTGAAACCGCCGGGGATCTTGCCCGCAGCGTACATTTTCTCTTCATAGTCCACCTGCAGGGGGAAGAAATCCATTCCCTCCCTCGGCGCGGCAGACATACATACGTTGACCATGACGGCGGTATCGCCGCAACGGACCACGCAAGAGCCGTTGGTCTGCTCGGCATACTTGCCCGTCTCGACGATGAGCTCTCTGCCGCCGACCATAGTTCTGAATTCTCTGTAGGTCTTTGTCATACAATTACTCCTTGCCTGTTCTTGTGGTCACCCCTACGGATGAGCCGATTTTATACCAAATAAAATGGCGCGAGCCATGTTATTCCAAAGAAAAAGGGCGGCAAAAAACACCGCCCTCACGCTTACTTTCTCAAACCGAGTTTCGCAACGATCGCTCTGTAACGCTCAATATCCTTCGCCTTCAGGTACTCCAAAAGACCGCGTCTGTGTCCTACCATCTTCAAAAGGCCGCGGCGGGAGTGGTTGTCCTGCTTGTGAACGGCGAGGTGCTCGTTCAGATGATTGATTCTCTCCGTGAGAAGAGCGATCTGGACTTCGGGAGAACCCGTGTCCCCTTCGTGCGTTGCGTAAGTAGCAATGATCTGATTCTTTTCCATTTGCGTTTATCCTCCTATGGAACGAAAAATACTTTTCACGAGACACCAAGCATGACGGAGAGTACCCGACAAGCCTCGTGTCCGCATAATGCATTGTACCATACGGAAAACAAAAAGTAAACTAATTTTTGCAAAAAAGTTGACGCTTCTTCGCTAAAATTTCTTCGATCTTGTGAAGATAGGTCGGGATGTCCTTCGGAGAGGCGTATCGCTCGATGCGCCCGCCGCCGCAAAGCTTTTTGGAGATGGCGTTCGCGCCGATCGCCACGTTGTCCGTGATCTCCTCCATGACGTCCACGTTGTAGACGCACGCCTTGCCCGGCTTCGTCCAGCCGACGTTTTCAAAGTTGCCCGCCATGTATTTCTGGCGGTACAGATAATAGGGCGAATACCCCGCCTCCGTCAGCATGCGCTTCGAGAGCGCCACCATCTCCGCGACCTGCTCTCCCGAAAGGAAGGACGTCTCCTCTTTGAGTTTCGCTCCCTTTTTGAGGCAAAGCGTATGCACGGTGACGTTGTCGGGCGCGCAGGCGATCGCCTGCCTGACGGACGAGGCGAAGTCCGAAACGGTCTCCCCCGTCAATCCCGCGATCAGGTCGAGATTGACGGAAAAATCATAGTTTGCCGCCATTTCAAAGGCGCGGTATACATCCTGCGCCGTATGTCTTCTGCCGATCCTGCGGAGCGTCTCGTCCGAAAAGGTCTGCGAATTGATGCAGATGCGCGTCACGCCGTGATCGCGCAGCAGATCGAGCTTTTCCCGCGTAAATACGTCGGGTCTGCCCGCCTCCACCGTGTACTCTCCCGAAAGGTGCAGCGCGTCGATCGCCCTGAGCACCCGTTCGAGGCGCTTCGGTTCCAGCACGAGGGGGGTTCCTCCGCCCACATAGACGCTCTTGACGTCGCGCAGATACGCCGAAGCGTCCTCCGCCTCCCGCGCCAGCGCGTCGATATAGTCGTCGAGATATTTTTCCGTATAATGGATGTCCGCCGTGATGAACGAACAATATTCGCACTTGGTCGGGCAAAACGGGATGCCCACGAACAGATCGCTCCCGCCGTTGTTCACGCCGTAAATGCCCTTCTGCCCTTCGATGACGGCGGCGGTCAGCGCAATGTTGTCCTCGGTCACCCCCATTTTTTCGAAGAGCGGCTCGAACCGCCTGCCCTCCGCGAGCTCCGCATAGGCGAGCTTGGTGGGGCGAATGCCCGTCAGCGCGCCCCACGGCATGGTTTTTCCGAACTTTTGCGCGAGCAGGCGATAGAGCGCGAGCTTCGCATATCGCTTGGCGTAGCGCTTGAACGCGAGCTCTCCCTCGCACGCGCATGCGTCCTCGAACGAGGCGCCCTCGCCGTCGATCTCAAACGCATTGTAAAAAATGCCGTCCTCATACGTCATCTCGTGCGTCACGTCGACATCGCTTCCGAAGAGCCGCACGACATCCGAAAGTTCGTTTTCCAAAAATGTCTGATTCGATCGTACCATACTTCACCGAAACGGATTGTATTTTCTCTCGTGCGCGAGGGTGGTCTCCTCCTCATGCCCGGGATAGACGGGATAATCCCCT
>CALVME010000032.1 GCA_944342055.1 uncultured Clostridia bacterium
GGAGTTCCGACGTGTGCTCGTCCGGTCTTGTAACGGATATTTCAATCCACCCACCCCGTGCGGGGTGGGACCTTGCTGCCGTCATCCAGGATGTCGGCCGTCAGATTTCAATCCACCCACCCCGTGCGGGGTGGGACGCGGATTACCCGATTTGATTAGATACAAAAACCATTTCAATCCACCCACCCCGTGCGGGGTGGGACAGCAAAAATATATACTTTTTAACGATTTTTTGAAGCAATATGAATTATTCTATTAAAAAAACTGATATGCAAACAAAAAAATACGCTCAAAAGCTGTTTTTGGTTCTCTTTTTAGGTGCGAACCTCCTTTCAAATTAAAAGAGCTTACCGTTCGCACTTGAATCTCAAACCAGCAAGACCCCTTCCGGGTCATAGGATCGCTTTATGCCATAATGCTCGATTTTCGTTTTATACTGATTGCCTAAAAAATAAAAACGCACACTGTCCTTATCTTTATCCATAATTTTCATCAAATCACTTTGTAGCTTCTTGCACTGCGCCGCATCGAGAAGGCACTCAAATACAGAATTCTGTACGCGCTGCCCGCAATCCATGCATCTTTTCGCTATTTTTCTGAGACGACTTTTTCCTGCAGCATCTTCGACATTTACGTCATATGTGATCAACACCAGCATAACACGATTCTATTTCCAAAGGAACGGAGGATATTCATCAACATCTTCCCTCAAATATCGGCTCAACAGCAAAGCCTGTACATAAGGCACCAATCCCCAAGGCATCTTCTCCTCCAAATAAGGATGTTTTATCGTTTCCTGTTTTCGCTCTTGCCAACTTTTTAGAAATTTTCTTCTTCCCAAATCTGTTAACTGAACAGCTTCGCTTTCCGACTTCACAAAATCATCGGCATTTATTATTTGATTGTTGATCATCGTCAAAACAAACCGATCTGCATAACAAGGCCGCAACTCCTCCATTAAATCCAAAGCAAGAGACCTTCTCCCCGGACGATCGCTGTGCATAAAACCTACATACGCATCCAGTCCTACGCTCTCCAAACCCGCAGCGCAATCGTTACACAGCAAGCTGTATGCAAAAGACAGCAATGCGTTTACGTTGTCTAAAGGAGGTCTGCGATTCCTTCCCCGAAAGAAAAAACTGCTTTTGTTTCGCAATATCATTTGATCGAACAAACCGAAATATAGACTTGCTCCAACCCCTTCTAATCCGCGCAAACCGTCCTCTGTTTCTTGTTGCAATACTTGCGATAACAACGTTTGCAATGTTTGGGAAACCGTTTGAAACGCACTATCTTCTATCCGCATCCTATGATCTCTGCGCGTACGTTCTATGCTCCAACGCGCATTATAGATCTTACCGAAGATCATATTCCGCGCGATTCGGATGCTTTTAACGGGATCGTCAGCAAATCGATATTGCGTTCTTCTAAGCAATACATTCCCATTGCTGCTGCCAACCGTTCTGGCAAGAAATCTGCCCTGCGGATTGCAAAAACTCAATATGATATCTCTTTTTGCACAGGCGCCCATCAATGCCGGAGACGCTCCCGCGTAAGAAAAAGATAAAATCCCGGAAAGATTGTGCAACGGAAATCTGCCGATTTCTGTATCTTTTCGGTTTACCACCACATTTTCTCCGTCCAGGCTGAGATAGGCGTCTTCTGTCGTGACAAACAATGTATTTAACAAATGTCTCATTTGTCTTCCTCCGATTTAGCGGAAAGATACGCGGCGACAGGTTTTTTGTGCAATAGTTTCGGAAGACATAATTCTCTCAAGGAACAAGCATTGCAAGATTTGCTCGCTCGGACTTTTGGCGTATATCGACGCTCATACAAACGATGCATTTCCTGCAAATTGCTTATCACCTCTCCCCGCAATTCCGACGTCAGAGGAACTGTCTCCCTGCGCCGTATTTGCCCGTAATAAATTGCCCCTTCACCAATATCGCAACACAACATTTCTTCTATACACATGGCCTGCGCACAAAGCTGCAAATGATTCGAAGTATCCTCCCTGGGCTCTCCTCTCTTATATTCCACAGGATAAGGCAAATAAAGCCCTTCTTGTCCCGCAATGGGCACTCCGGACGAACTTCGGTGAAATTCAACTACGTCGCAAGAACCCGAAATGCCCAAAATCCCAGAAAATACCCTCATATCTCGCACAACGATCGTATCCCCCCTGCGCTCGCGCAAAGAAGCATCGTGTGCGCGAGCGTGCAAAAGTTTCCCTTCCATTGTGCGAAGATTCTCTTGCCACAATTGCTCGATATGGATCAACGCCCACTGCCGTTTGCAAAATCGGAAATGTTGCAGACCCGAGATTTGCAAATAATCCTCTTCCTCAAACGCCATGAAGCACTTCAGGCTCCAACCCGGGCAACGATGTTACGGCAATCTCATAATCTTCCACTGAATCAGGGAGCTTCGTCGGATCCTTTATCTCCACATGCACGCTGCGATGTACTTCGGCCGAAGAATATTGCCCGTCTTTGCAGTTATGCTGCCACCAGTACAGTTTGACCACCTCCATAGAACCGTCGGGGCGTGCCGAAGAGGCATCGTTGACAAACAATGTCCGCAAACACTCTTTGACGAGCTGCGCATCTTCCTGCGTAAAGCCTGTTTTCTCCGCCAGCTGTACATTGATCGAGCCTTTGACCACATAAAGTCCGAAGCGAACAAAATGTTTTTGTCCCATTGTATCCGAAGTTCTGTTCCCTCCCTTCTCACTCTTTTCTCCGTTTACGCTTTTTGTGATCTGCAACGATTCAATTTCCACGGGAGAAGCGCTTACCGCCTGATGAACGGTAACCGGTCCGCGAACCCCTACCGACATTCCTTTCGCGTCCTTAAAAGCAAAAACCTGTCCGAAAGCTCTGACGTCCAGCCAGGTCTCGCAAGCCGTTTTTGCATATAAATCCCTGTCTTTCAATCCCTTCATCTTCGCCGACGCACGTTCGCTCAAACTTCCGAACCCATCGTCGCAACGATCTTCCGATTGCACAAATACCGCTTGTCCCATATCTTGCATGCGATTGCGTATCTTGCGCTTAATACACACGTCCGACATCTCCCCAAAGCCGTTGTAATCCGTTCGGGGACGATTGCCGTTCAAAGGGTCACCATTCGCATTCGCTCTGTTGACGCTTACCAACACTACAAAATCGATTTTATTCTCCAACTTAGCCATTTTCTGTTTCCTCCGTATTTTCATTGTTTTTTGCGGTATACAAATCATTGCGCTGTAAATAGTACCCCATCAAATATGTCTCGGAAAGAGGCAAATTCCACTCCTCTTTCGGAAAGGCACTGATCTGCTCCATGATTTGTCCAATTAATTTTTTATAAAACATTCTGCCTCTCGGTTTCAAACGAGGGAAATACGCCTGTTCCAATTGTTTTTCGATGTTGCCTGCCGCATACATCGGTCGCTGACAAAATATCGCTTGCTGACGGATCGCGTTCGGTTCGCGATCTTCATCGCTCCCATAGGTATCTCTCTCCGCCTTTTCAAAAATTGCGAGCAAGCGACCGAACTGATAACTTCTGTCGCGTTTTTCGGGTTCCAAATACATTTTCCATTCCTCCTTATATTTTTCAAACCGATATTTCCGTATGACCGCGCAAGCCACAAACAAAATGTTTCTGCGCAAATTCATATCATAAATAAAAAGTACAGAAGCGCGATTTGTCACAGCTTTTACGATATCCGACGGCATCGGAGAGCGATCGATCCGACAAGCAACCAATCGTTGCATCTGTTGACTCAGCACTTTATCATCTGTCTTTAGTATCGTCTTCCCTTTGTCTTCCTGGCGATTTCCGAAAGCACAATTGACAATTTGATATAGTCCGGGAGACTGAATTCCGAAAACGCCGTTCGGCCAACAGCATAAAGCATCCCAATCGTACAGTCGGCTCAAAAAATCCGACCCGCGCAATTCCCGATAGCAGGTAAGAGCCAATCTGCCGCTGGTAGCCGCATCAAAAACGGCAATCACGACGTCCGCACTTTCCGGCAACCGGCTCTGATAACCCTGCAACGTCTCCTTTAATTGCATCAAATAGTCTGATTGCTTCTGAGTCACCGGCGGAGAACTCATAAAAACACTCGTACACTGCGGAACCTTCTTTCCCTTGGGATTCCAACACAAAAAGGTACGTCCTCCGTAAACTGCCTGTGCTCCCTGTTCGCTTGCCAGCCAACGCAACGCATTGTGTGCTTTCTGGGAAGCTTCATAACTGATTTGCGCCGCCTGATCATTTGCCGTAAATCTGCCCAAATAAGTAAACCCGGACGTATCGTTTGAAGAAATCAACTTTGCATTTCCGTAAAAAGGAATGACCCCTTTCGGATGTTGCTGTGCAACAGAGCTCTCTTTTCCGCTGACCATACAAATTGCAACCGACGCCTGCTTTTGCTGCTCGGCATAAAATTGATTAAATGCCTCAAATAAAGACTGGTCTTGCCAGCATGCGGACGGCATGCCGTCATTTAGTCCGATCACCCGCCAGCATACGAGCAGTTTTTCGATGTCCTTATTTTCTTCTTCCGATATGATTTGCGTTGCAAACAAATCTTTTAAGATGCTTTCGTGACGAAGATAGTTCAAGATCGGTTTGAGCTTCGGATGAGCGAAAGATGAATTGCACCAAGCCGAAAACTGCCGCATAAACGCATCGTGCCTTTCGACGTCGTTCGGAGCGAGATATTTGAGCTGATCGCACAACGGATGCGCACATATACCGCTAGTCCTTCCTGCCGATGACTCTGTCGCCGGAATGATGATTTTTGGCGCATGCTTATCTATTCTTCTGGCGCCGCAAAACTCGCCGTCTTGGTTGAGCGTGATCTCAATGTCGGCACGGGTCACAATGTGCCCGATCGGCGCCAAAACGGTTTTCCCCTCTATGTATTTTCCCACAAAACCGACATGAGCGTCGTAAGTTTCGATCGCCTTTTGCAATAAGCCCATCAATGCACCTCCCCGAATTCCGCCAAACCTACGAAATTTTTCTCCTCGACCCCGAATTTTTTCATTTCCATCTCCCTCAAGGGTCTTTGAATGGGACATGCTTCCGGTCGGAGAAACTCTATCACTCCCTTTTTCATGCACGGATACCAAAACCGTGACGTCATTTTTTCTTTGGTTTCGGGAGAATATGCTTCATCCGCATAAGTGATCCCGTGGTACATCAGACCGAAGGAAAGCTCGTTTATTTGATCATACGCGCCCTCACCTTCGTCAAACACACACGGAGACACATATCCCTGACATTCTCTCGTTCCCAAAAAAATATCGCGGCGCCCGCCCTTTTTGATCATCTTTTTCGCAATTTCGTGATGTTTGTTCTCGTTGCGATCATGCGCCAGTTCTGGTCTGTTCTCGTTCCACTCAAAGTGCGCCCGCACGCGATAGCGGCAATCTTTCAAGTATGTGTAGTACGACAAATCGTTCCCTCCCGCATATTTGATCGGACGAATGCCCTTCACCTCCGTCTGAATCGGATTCATGACGCGCACGGCATCTATGTACCAGATCAAGGTAGGTTTCCAATAAACGGAAGAAAGAATGCCTTTCAGCGCCTCGTAGGTAGGAACCTGATAAGTACACTTTTCTCCGCCCACTCGCATAACGGGATCTGAAAACAAGGCATAATCGCCAACCACTTCAAATTCCACTATGTTTGGATAGATTGTATTTTTCATCATTAAGCCTCCAAAAACTTTGCTTTAATTTCAGTAGAAATAAGTCCGACCGCATCGTCGTAAGCCTGCGGCTCCAAAATCCAAATTCCGCCCACACACGCAAGACAATTTCCCAGCTTTTCTTTTTGATAATCGTACAGTGAAACGGTATACGGTTTTATTTTCTCTATAAACTTTGCCAAAAAATCTGCCGAAGGCGCAAAAGAAAGAGCTTTCAGTTCTGCAATCAATTCTTTTCCCTTTCCGTACGGAACGACCGCTTCTTCGGTATCATCGTCAAAAACATGAAACAACTTTCCTGCGAGCTTAAATGCCTGATTGCATTGATATTTGCCGTAAAATCTGCTTTGCTCGCCATAATATCGATCATTGTTGCCCAACATGGAAAACAGCGTATTCCTTTCCGATTTTACCGTAAAATCCTGATAGCCTTCCATCCCGTCTTTTATTCTTTGATACAGCTTTTCATAGTACCTTCGCACCGCCAGTTCGGAAGCCAAATCTCCATAAAAAACTCTTGGATCTTTTTTATATTCATTCAAAAGCTCCGTCGTTACGGATTTTCCTTCTTCGATCTGAGCCAAATGCGACAAATTTTCTCCGACGCAAGCGACCATGTACACACGGCCTTTTTCGGCACTTTCACCGTTCCGATTGCACCTGCCTGCCGCCTGCACCACGCTGTCCATCCCCGCCCGAAAGCGGATGACTTGTTCGAACGAAATATCCACGCCTGCCTCAATCACCTGCGTGGAAACACATATCGTCTTGAACGAGGAGTCATTGCGCGAACAAAGCAACGCGCCTTTGATCGCTTCTATCGTATCCGTGCGGTGAGCCACACACATCGAAGCAGACAGATGAAAACAATTTCCTTTGGGAGCAAGCAACCGATAAAGCATTTCGGATTGGATGCGTTTGTTGCAAACTACAAGTATGCTGGAAACTGTTTCCAATTCTTGTTCAACCATACTTGCAATTTCTTCCAAAGTCATCTCTCCGCGATCGAAAATTTCCGTCCTGGAAAAAGGAGCAAACAGCTTCTCATCGTAAGGAACAATCGAATCGGGTTGTTCCAAAAGAGGATGTTCGGCATTTTCAAAACACGGCTGGGTTGCGGAACAAAGCACAAACGTGGTATTGCATACACGCGATAAAAAATTAAGTGTCAGGTTAAAAAGGCTCAGCATGTTACCTGGAACGGTCTGCACCTCGTCGAGCACGACGATCGCATTGCAGAGGCTGTGAAATCTTCGAACAGCAGACGACCTTCCCTCAAAAAACACATTTAAAAGCTGTACGAGCGTCGTAATGATGATCGGCTTTTCCCAGTTTTCAACCGCCAGCTCCCGTTCATCCAATTCTTCATCCGAATAATCATCTTTGATCACATTGGAATGATGTTCCAAAATGATCGAATCATCCTTGATCGCGTCGCGGATCGCTTTACTGTTTTGTTCCAAAATCGATAAAAGCGGAGAAACAAACACAATTCTGCTCTTTCCCCATTTTTTGGCGTGCGCCAACGCATAGCGCAACGAACTGAGCGTCTTACCCGCCCCCGTCGGCACGTTTAAGCGATAAATCCCTCCCGGATTTTCCGCAAACCGACGGCATTGCTCCGAAATCCGCGCACGCGCCTCTTGAATGGGGTTATTGCGAGGGAATTTTTGCAACGCCTCTTCCATGCGCTCCAAATATATGCGCCAAAAATTTTCGGAAGGAACAGCGCTTGCTCTCTGTTCGCCGATCCGCATAAAAGCTGCCGTATCTTTGCGATCTCCTTCCATTACCGCAGATAAAAGCAATCTCGCCAAAACACCCAGATAAAAGGAACTCTCTTCCGCTCGTTCCGCCACAAGCATTTTTTTGATTGCTTCATAGACAGGCTCGAGTTCTTCGGAAGCCCTTTCAAAGAGCGCCTCTATTTCTGAATCGTTTGCGCATTGCGAAAAAAAAGCGTCGCGGCTCTCTTCATATGCAATCTTTTCTTGGTGCAGCCGATGTTCAAACCCGGACTTTCCGTCCTTGTCCACACAATCAAAAAGTCCGTGATGCGCGCCGATTGCATACGCCAACAACTCTGCGGTCACGTCTCTGAAAGATTCCAACTTCTCTTTGCTGTGAAAGCGTTCCAAAATCATACGGCAACCCGCAAACGTGTGATTGACGGAGCCCCGCCTTTTAGAACCGTTTTCCAAATAGATCTGAAATTCTTTTTTGCACTTGCCGACGTCGTGAAGCAACCCCGCCAGATAGCCGACGTTCGGCAAGCCGACAGATTCCAAACATTTTTTTGCAATCTCTGCGGCATTGCGGCTGTGCTCTTCGAGCGTTTGCTCAACCGCGATCCCTTCCGATATTTTTTTGTGCGCCAAATATTTCATAAAAATGCTTTTTACTCACATATGAATTTCTTAATATTATAACAAAATTGAAAATTTTGTCAATGGTAATCTAAAAATTAATGAAGCCAATACAAAATCATATATCAAACAATTAAAAAGCGCATCACAAACATTCCTTCCGTAAAATCAAAGAAAGCCGCCTGGTTCGCTCGACCGAACCAGGCGGCTTTGTCAAAAATTGCTTTGCAATCATTCAAAGTTCCAAAATTTCCATGCTCTCCATCGCTTCCGCGATCAATCCTTCCACGTCGAGCTTCCCCTCTTCCGCAAGGACGTCCTGCATCTTCGGTTTCGTGACGGGAAATTTCGGCAAAAAGACGGTACAGCAATCTTCATACGGGAGAATCGACGTATCATAAGTGCCGATCGCACGGGAACGCTCGATGATCTCGTTTTTATCGAAACCGCAGAGCGGACGAAGCACGGGCAAACTCTCGATGACCGCATTCGAAGACGTCATACCCTCGATCGTCTGCGAAGCGACCTGCCCCAAACTCTCGCCCGTGATCAGGCACTGATACCCTTCCCGCAGTGCCACGCGCTCCGCAATGCGCATCATGAAGCGGCGCAAAAGCGTCACCATGTATTCCTCCGCGCAATGTTTGTGAATGCTCTCCTGAATGTGCGTCACCTTGACGACATACATCTTCGTGTCCCCGCCGTTGTACGGCGTAAGTTCGCGGACGAGGTCCTTCACCTTCTCGAGTGCCTGCGGATTGGTATAAGGGTAGCTGTGGAAATGCAGGCAGGAGAGCTTCATGCCGCGCTTGGCGATCATGTGTCCCGCGACGGGACTGTCGATGCCGCCCGAAATCAGAAGCAAACCTTTTCCCGCCGTTCCCACGGGCATACCGCCCGCGCCCGGCAGAAATTCCGAAAAGAGCATCGTCACGCCGTTTTCGCGGATGTCCGCATAGACGGTGAACTGCGGCGCGTGTACATCCACGCGCAAATGCGGGTATGCCTCCAGAAGCTCGCCGCCCAGCCAGGCGGAAAACTCCATGGAATTCATCGGATACGTCTTGTCCGCGCGGTGCGTCTCCACCTTGAAGGTCCCCTGCGGGCGGCAGACGAGCTTTGCCGCCGCCACGATCTCCTCCCGCTCGGAAGGCACGACGTAAGCGACGCTCAAAGAGTGCGTGCCGAACACCTTGCGCAGACGGGACACGACCTCTTCCGTCTGTTCCTCGTCGAAGCCCTCGACCAGATACCGCCCCGAAGCGCGCCTAATCTCATGGCGGATGCCCCTGAGCGCCTTTTCCATATTCATCACAAACACGCGCTCGAAATAACCTCGGTTCTTTCCCTTCAGAAAGATCTCCGCATAGCGCACGATGATCACATGTTTCATTGCATATCCTCCGAAAGCGATCTTGCCTCTTCGTTCAAAATTTTTGCCGCCTCGCCGAGTTCCTCTTCCGTCGTCTCGTCCGAAAAACTCAGGCGGATCACGCCGTCGGCGTCCCGCTCCGAAACCCCGCAGGCGAGGATCACGCGGCTGTACCTCTTTTTGGCGTTGGAAGAGCAGGCGGAACCCGTGCCGATGAGCAGCCCCCTGTCATTGACGCGATGCAACAAAATCTCCCCGCGCAACCCGCGCGCGACGAGGCTCAAAATGTAGGGAGAAGACGAATCGGACGAGATCTTTACAAAGAGCGAGCCGTCGAGCCGCTCAAAAAACCGCCTGCGCAATTCCTGCATTCTTTCGTATTTTTCGCGGCGTCCGCCGTATTTTTCGAGCGCGGCAAACTCGAGCGTCTTGATGCCGAACACATTCTCCGTGCCCGAGCGCAGCCCGCCCTCCTGTCCTCCGCCGTACAGATAGGGCGAAAGGCGCAATTTCTTCTTGCAGATGAGGGCACCGACGCCTTTGAGTCCGCCGATCTTGTGCGCGGAGAGCGAATACAGATCTACGTCCTTGCCGATGCGATACGGCAGTTTCCCGAAGCTCTGCACGCCGTCCGTATGAAAGACGACGCGCGGATTTTTCTCTTTGACCGCCTTTGCGATCGCATTGACGTCATTGATCGCGCCCGTCTCGTTGTTGACGTGAATGACGGAGACAAAGCTCGTCTTGTCGTCTATCAGGTCGAGCAATTTTTCCGCGTTCACGCTTCCGTCCGCGTTCAGAGGCGCAAACCTCGGCTCTACTCCCCTGCTTTTGAGTTCCGCAAACGGATTTGCCACGGCGGCGTGCTCTCCCGACGTCGTGACCGCATTGCCGCGCCGCGCGAAAGAAAAGATCGCCTGGTTGTCCGCCTCCGTCCCGCAGGACGTAAAGATCAGTTCAAAGGCGGCGGGGTCTGCAAGGCAGGAAAGGATGTGCTCCCGCGCCGCTTTGAGTTCGAGATGCAACTCAAATCCCTCCCGATAGAGCGCGGAGGGATTGAAATAGCGTTCCGTTAAATACGCACGCGCCTCATCCAAGGCGCGCGCGTTCGGCTTTGTGGTAGCCGCATTGTCCAAATAAATCACCGATAATCTTCCTCAAGCACGCCGCGCTTCGCAAACTGCAAAACGTTGGCGATCATCTCTTCTCTGCATTCCAGAACGTAAAGCGTCTTTCCGAGCGCGCCGTTGAGATACAGATAATAAAATCCCTTGCCTTCCGCCGGCTCTTTGTTCGGCGTCAGGACGCTCTCCTTCGTGTCGCGCATGCCCTTCAGTCGCTCGTAAGTGTGCGAACCGACCTTCCCGACCTTTAAGATCTCCTCACAGTTGACCACGCACATCAGCTTCCTCGAGAGGCTGTTGAACACCTTTGCGACCCGCAATTCGCCCGAAACAAAGGTATAATCGAAGCTCGGGTTGGGGCGGTTGCGGAACACAAACAGGAGCACCGCCGCCGCAAAGCAAGCAACCAACAAAGCGATGAACAGGAAAAAGAAAGCGTTCCACGCCGAGGGATTGTCGTCCTCCACCGCGCCGCTGAGCACGGACGCCGCAAGCTGCAAAAACAGATACAGCAAAATCACGAACAGCACGGCAAAGACGACGGACAGACCGAACATTGTCTTGCATATTTTTGCGCGCTGCGTATCCTGCGCATTGCGCGCGCATTCTTCATAAAGTACTTCCCGCATCAGAATTCGACCTTGCCTTCAAAGACTTGTTTGACGGAACCCGTCAGGGAAACGGTGCCGTTCGAGTAGTATTTCACGAACAGATCGCCGCCGCGCACCTTGACGGTGACGTCTTCCTCCTGACTGCAATAGCCGTTCTTGACCGCCGCCACGACCGCCGCCGCGGCGCCCGTGCCGCAGGCGAGCGTCTCGCCGTTGCCCCTCTCCCAGGTACGCATTTTCAGCGTCGCCTTGTTGACCACGCGGACAAATTCCACATTGATCTTTTCGGGGAAATATTCGCTCGTTTCGATCATCGGACCGACCATCTCCAGATCGATCGCGTCCACTTTGTCGCAGAATATGACGCAGTGCGGGTTGCCCATGTTGACGAGGGTCACGTCGTATTCGTACTCGCCGAAAGTGAGCTTTCTGGATACGATCTCGCCCTCGAATACGGAAGGAATGAGCTTGCCGTCCAGCTCCGCCTTGCCAAGTCCCACCGTGACGGAGGAAACCGTCCCGCCGAAGGAGAATACTTTCAGCTCTTTGACGCCGCTGCCCGTCTCGATGTGCATGATATCGCCCTCGACGATGCGCCGATCCGCGAGATATTTCGCCACGCAGCGGATGGAGTTGCCCGCCATTCTGCCTTCGGAACCGTCCTTGTTGAAGATGCGCATCTTTGCGTCCGCGACGTCCGATCTTTCGATGAGTACGATGCCGTCGCCGCCGATGCCGTAATTTCTGTCCACGAAGTTGATCGCGATCGATTCGGGGCAAGTGATCGCGCCGTCGCGGTTATCAAAGTAAATATAGTCGTTGCCGCACGCCTGCATCTTGACGAAGTTCAAGGAGAGCTTCTCCGTTCTCAGGCGGTTGATGTCGACAAGTTCGGTATTCTCCTCGGAGAACTTGCTCGCGATGCAGTCTGCAAGCGCATTCGCCGTATCCAGGGAGGTGAGCACGGTGATGCCCAGCAATACCGCGTGATGATGCAGGGAAATGTAGTTGCCGATCGATTCGACGTCCGTCTTTCCCGTGTAGATGATGTAATCGATCTTGCCCTCGTCCATCAGGCGAATGATCTCGTCGTTCGTGGAGAGGCGAGGCACGATCTCGACGTCGATGCCGAGCTCGGAGATGACTTTCGCCGTGCCCTTCGTCGCGTACAGCACGCAGCCGAGATCCGCAAACTTCTTGGCGAGGCGCACGACCTCGAACTTATCCTGATCGTTGACGGTGAAATAGACGCCGACGCGCTGATGCTTGCCGGGGTGCACCATCTTGAAGCCCGCGGATACGAGCCCCTTATAGAGCGCCTCTTCGATGGTCTTGCCGATGCCGAGCACCTCGCCCGTGGACTTCATCTCGGGGCCGAGCTGGGAGTTGACGTCGTTGAGTTTCTCGAAGCTGAACACGGGCACTTTGACCGCGACGTAGGGCGAATTTTTGTAAAGCCCCGTGCCGAACCCGAGATCTTTGAGCGCATAGCCGCACATGATCTTGGTCGCCATTTCTACCATCGGAATGCCCGTGACTTTGGAAATGTAAGGCACCGTTCTCGACGCGCGGGGATTGACCTCGATGACGTACACTTCGTTCTGATAGATGAGATACTGAATGTTGATGAGCCCCTTCGTCTTGAGCGCAAGCGCCAGATTGACCGAGCAATCGACGATCTTCGCGAGCAGTTTGTCGCTCAGATTGTAGGGAGGATAGACCGCGATGGAGTCGCCGGAATGCACGCCCGCGCGCTCGATGTGCTGCATGACGCCGGGGATGAGCACGTCTTTTCCGTCGCAGATCGCGTCGACCTCCAGCTCAGAGCCCATGAGATACTTATCGCACAGGACGGGGTTTTCGATCTTCTGCGAGAGAATGACGTCCATGTAGCGGGAAATGTCGTTCTCCGTGAAGGCGATCGTCATGTTCTGCCCGCCGATGACGTAAGAGGGACGGAGCAGAACGGGATAACCGAGCTTATCGGCGGCGGCAAGCGCCTCCTCTTTGCTCATGACCGTCAGTCCCTTCGGGCGCGCGATGCCGAAGCGCTCCAAGAGCTCGTCGAAACGCTCTCTGTCCTCCGCCATGTCCACGCTGTCCGCGCTCGTGCCGAGAATGTTCACGCCGTGGCTCGCGAGATAGGCGCAGAGCTTGATCGCCGTCTGTCCGCCGAAGGTGATGACGACGCCGTAAGGCTTTTCCGCATCGATGACGTTCTGCACGTCTTCGGGGGTGAGTGGCTCAAAGTACAGCCTGTCTGCCGTGTCGAAGTCCGTCGAGACGGTCTCGGGGTTGTTGTTGATGATGCTCACTTCGTAGCCGAGCTCTTTGAGCGTCCATACGCAGTGAACGGAAGAATAGTCGAATTCGATGCCCTGCCCGATGCGGATGGGTCCCGAACCGATGACGATGACGCGCTTCTTGCCATTGTCGCGAATGAGCGGCTTCGCCTCGTCGTGGTCGAGCTCGTCGTACGTCGAATAGAAATACGGCGTCTCGGCGGAGAATTCCGCCGCGCAGGTATCCACCATCTTGAAGACGCAGTTTCTGTGATACGGGATCTTGCAGCCGCTCAGCCGCTCGAGTTCCGCGTCGGGATAGCCGAGCCGCTTGCCCTCTTCGTACGCCTGCGCGTCGAGCTTGCCGACGATGGAGCGCTCGTAGCGGACGAGGTTGTGCAATTTTTCCAGGAACCAGCGGTCGATCTTGGTGATCGAGAAGATCTCGTCGACCGTCACGCCCTGACGGAGCGCCTCGAAAACCACGAACAGACGCTCGTCCGTGACTTTTTTGAGCTCCTCGCGCACGTTCTCCATGTCTCGGAATTTTTTATGGTTGAGGCTGGAAAGAGAAATTTCCGCGCCGCGCACCGCCTTCATGATCGCCATTTCAAAGGACGTGCCGATCGCCATGACCTCGCCCGTCGCCTTCATGCGCGTGCCGAGCGTTCTGCCCGCATACAGGAATTTATCGAAGGGCCACTTGGGAAGTTTGACGACTACATAGTCGAGCGTGGGCTCGAAGCAGGCGTACGTCTTGCCCGTGACGTCGTTCTTGATCTCGTCGAGCGTATAGCCGAGCGCGATCTTGGTCGCCACCTTTGCGATCGGATACCCCGTCGCCTTGGAAGCGAGCGCGGAAGAGCGGCTGACTCTGGGATTGACTTCGATGACGGAATACTCGAAGCTGTCGGGATTGAGCGCAAACTGGCAGTTGCAGCCGCCCTCGATGCCGAGTTCCGTGATGATGTTGAGGGACGCCGTGCGGAGCATCTGATATTCTTTGTCCGAAAGCGTGACCGCGGGCGCGATGACGATGGAATCGCCCGTATGCACGCCGACGGGGTCAAAATTCTCCATGGAGCAGACCGTGATCACGTTGCCCGCGCCGTCCCGGAGCACTTCGAATTCGATCTCCTTCCAGCCGCCGATGTATTTCTCGATGAGCACCTGGGTAATGGGCGAGAGCATGAGTCCGTTGTGAGCAATGAGGCGAAGTTCCTCCTCGGTCGCGGCGACGCCGCCGCCCGCGCCGCCGAGCGTAAAGGCGGGGCGCACGATGACGGGATAGCCGATCTTTTCCGCGATCGCCACGCACTCGTCCACCGTATAAGCGATGTCCGAAGGCACCACGGGCTGACCGATCTTCTGCATGGTCTCCTTGAACAGCTCTCTGTCCTCCGCCCTGTCAATGGCGTCGAGCTTCGTGCCGATGAGCTTGACGCCCCACGCGTCGAGAAAACCCTCTTTCGCGAGCTGACAGCCCAGCGTGAGCCCCGTCTGTCCGCCGAGGGAAGCCAGCAGGCTGTCGGGGCGCTCCTTGATGATAATTCTCTTGAGGCTCTCCTTGGTGAGCGGTTCCAGATAGATCTCGTCCGCGAGCGCC
>CALVME010000033.1 GCA_944342055.1 uncultured Clostridia bacterium
CCGTAATACACGCAGGGCATGCCCGCATAGAAAAACAGGACGGCGAGCGCGCAACGATACGTCTGCACGTCCCCGCCCAAAAGGGTCAGAAAACGCGCCGTATCGTGGCTGTCCAGAAGATTGAGCATCATGCGGTTTGCCGCGTCGGTATTCTGCATCAAAAGCGACGACAGTTCGTCCGCAAACTCCTGCGCCGAAGTCGATTTTTCGACGAAGAAACGCAGGCAAGCCCGCAAAAACGGGTAATTCATGACGGAGTCGAACTCGTCTCCCTTCAGCCAGGCGGACGCATCGAACCACACCTCGCCGATGATGAGCGCGTCCTCGCGGACGGATTTGACCTTGCGCGCGAACGCCCGCCAGAAATCGTGCGAGACTTCGTCCGCGACGTCAAGCCGCCAGCCGTCGATGTCGCACTCCCGCATCCACTTTTCGGTGACAGACAGCAGATACGCCTGTACCTTGGGATTTCCCGTGTTCCACTTGGGCATCATGCCCGCCGTCGCAAAGCATTCGTAATTGACCGAGCGGCGGTCCACCTCGTCGCCGTGAACGATGAACCAATCGTAATACTCCGATCTTTTGCCCTTCTGCAGGACATCGAGAAACTGCGGGCAACGGACGCTCGCGTGATTGAACACCGCGTCCAGAAGCACGCGTATGCCGCACGCGTGCGCGTCGCGCACCAGCGCCTTGAGGTCGTCCTCTGTGCCGAACATTTCGTCGATCTCGAAATAATCGAGGGTGTCGTATTTGTGATTGCTGGGAGAACGGAAGATCGGGGTCAGATACAAACATCCCACGCCGAGCTCCCGAAGGTAGGAGAGAGATTGACGGATCCCCTCTAGATCGCCCCCGTAAAAACCGGAGCGTTCGGGCGCGTCGTCCCACTTTTTGTCGATGTACGAATCGTCTTTCTGAAAATTCCCGCGGCGGAATCGATCTACAAAAATCTGATAGAGCACCGTCTCTCTGCACCACAGCACTTCACGGCGCACGTCGACCTCGTTGATGTAGGGGTATTGAAAATACGAGTTCTGCCGCTCGTCCGCCTCTCGGCGCAATCCGCACTCCGTATAATATGTGGTCTGCCCGTCCTTTTCGAGGCGGAAGCAGTATACGATGCGCGTATCGCTCAGCTTCAGATTTGCCGTATAATAGTCGAACAGTGCGTCGGAACAGCACTTTCGCATCCTGACCGTTTGGGCGCCCTCCTCCTTGCGGTACTTACGATATGCCACAAGCTCCGCCCCGTCCACGTCGCCCTTGGCGGTGCGGAGGCGGAAACAGAGTTCGTCCTTCGAAACGGCGTGAGACCAGACCGATTGCGAGCGGTGCAGCAGCGCCTCCGCAATCGGCAGTCCGGTCTTCTTCGCAAGCGGCATCTCAGATGAGCTTGATGCCGCGCTTTGCCTCGACTACGCCCGCCTTGTCAAAGTCAGGCGCGAGGCAGACCTGCCCCGATACGGGTGAGTCCGTCCGAATGCAGACGACCTTATCCCCGACGCGGACTTTGGCAAATTTTTCGTCGCCGTAATCCGCGATCGATTCCACCGTACCCGGGACGCCCTCTTTCCCGATCGTCACGTCGTAAGGCGTGAAATCGTAATAGAAGGGCGAAGAGAACACTTCGCGCGGGGCGAGCGTCGCAAAGACCTTCTTCGCGATGAATTCCGGCGCGGGGAAGTGCTGTCCCTGAATGCCGAGATAGAAGTTGATCGCGTCTTTCTTTTTGATCTTGCCGCGCACTTCCGTATCGACCTTTTCTTTCTTCTTTTCAAACGTTCCTTCGAAGCGGACGAGCTCTTCCATCGGCTCGAATTTCGCCTCTCCCACGCTCAGCGTGATGCGCTTGCAATCGATGCCGATCTTTGCGGCGCCGACCTCTTTCGGCTCGTCCGTGACGGCAAACAGCCGTCTGCCGCCGAGTTCGAGACTGACGAGATACTTGCCGAGTATCTGCTCGCAGGAAACGACTTTCGCCTTCAGCTCACCGTCAAAGCGCAGAGCATTGGAGGGAAGCAGCATGTTTCCCTTGCCCTCCGGACAGGAGACCAATGCGGGAGGCAGGGGCAACGACGTGCCGAGGAAATGCATTTTTCCGTTCTTGACTTCGCAATCCACGTCGTTGACTTCGGGAAGCCTGGGAACGATGGTTTCCTCCGTTTCCTTGTCAAAGAAGTGCATTCTGTCGATGTTGATCGCCGCCTCGTAGACTTGTCCCGCAAGATACTCATGCTGGAATCCCGCCTTGATGATGACGCGCGTGGAGCTTTCGACATATCCGTCGCCCTGCATGTTGATGTCGCCGTAAATGAGAGACTCGTCGCCGAGTTCCTCGATGTGAGAGATGACGACCTTGATCTTGTACGGGCTCGCCGCGACCGCGTCGGGATCGAGCGTAATGTCTTCCGAGCGGATGCCGATGTACACTTCCGTCTTGCCGTCCAGATACTTCGGGCGCACCTTGATGAGCTGTTCGTAAGGCACGCTGATCTTTGCTTCGCTGTACTTGAAGGCAATGTCCACTTTGTCGCCGTTCTTCGTCATCGTACCTTCGAAGAAGCTCATCTGCGGCGTGCCGATGAATCCCGCGACGAACTTGTTGCCCGGATACAGATACAGGTTCTTCGGCGTGTCGATCTGCTGCACAAAGCCGTTTTTCATGACCACGATTCGCGTACCCATCGTCATCGCCTCGACCTGATCGTGCGTGACGTAGATGAACGTCGTATTCAGCTTTGCGTGCAATTTCAGGATCTCCGCGCGCATCTGCGTGCGCAGTTTCGCGTCGAGATTGGAGAGCGGCTCGTCGAGAAGCATGACCTTGGGATCGCGGACGATCGCTCTGCCGAGCGACACGCGCTGGCGCTGTCCGCCGCTCATCTCCTTGGGCTTTCTGTCGAGATAGTCCTTGATGCCGAGGATCTCGGACGCCTGCAGGACGCGCTCATGGATCTCCGCGTTCGACATCTTTCTCACGCGCAGACCGAACGCGATGTTTTCATACACCGACATGTGCGGATACAGGGCGTAGTTCTGGAAGACCATCGCGACGTCTCTGTCCTTCGGTTCGACGTCGTTCACGACCGTATCCCCGATGCTCAATTCGCCTGCGGAAATGTCTTCGAGTCCCGCGATCATGCGCAGCATCGTGGATTTTCCGCATCCAGAAGGGCCGACAAAGACGATGAATTCCTTATCGGCGATCTCCATGCAAAAGTCGCTGACCGCCTTTACCCCGTTGGGATATACTTTATAAATGTGTTTCAGACTTAAACTGGCCATTTGATACCTCTTTGATTTTTATGCCATAACCGCGATGGAATATCCCGGCATGCGCAGCTCGTCGCCGCTTTTTTGCACTTCGCCTTCCACTGTCAGGAAAGCTTTGAGTTTGCCTTCCCAGTTCCGCGCCACCGCGCGCTCTTCCTGAGAAAAATTGATCACGATGCAGACGCTCTCGCCCTGCCAGGTTTTTTTCATGATCAGGACGTCCTCCGCATCGTAAGGAATGCGCTCGGTCTCGCCGCGCATGATCGAAGGGAACGCATTGCGGAGCAGATTGCATTTTTTGTAATAATTCAGAATGGACCCCCCGTCCTCCTGCTGCTGTCTGACGCCGTCGAACTCATACTCCCGCGTGGTCGTCCCGGGCGGGTAGATCCTGAATTCCTGCTCGTTGTCCCAGAGCATTCCGATGCGCTTGTCGGGATCGGTCGCCGCTCCGACCATGCCGATCTCATCGCCGTAATAAGTGAACAGGTCGCCGCTGAGCATGCCTGCAAGTCCGTACGCGAACTTGACGCGATCTTCCTTGCGACCGACGACGCCCGCGATGCGCCCCGTGTCATGGTTTCCCAAAAACGGAACGGCGATCCCCTCTGCGGAAACCTTCGCCATCTCTTCCAGGGCGGAAAAGAAATAATCCGCGGGAGTCGAAGAGATCAGCGTCTGATTGACGTAACCGCTCGCCTGTGATGCGGGGAAGTAGAAGAAGCTGTCCGCACCTCCGCGATAGAACGTCTCGATCACGGCACTGTTGGACCAAACCTCGCCCACAATGTAACAGTCGGGCTCGTATTTTTCCGCCTCGGCCTGCAACCAGCCCGCAAACGCCGCGCTCTTTTCGTTGTCACCCGTGTAATAACTCGTGCAGGCGTCCAGGCGGAATCCGTCCACGCCCTTATCGAGCCAGAACCTGAGGATATCGGAGATCTCCCCGCGCACCGCCTCGCTGTCGAGGTTGAGATCGGGCATCCCGTCGTAGAAGCGCGCTTCGTAGTAGACATCTCCGCTCTGCGCGTACCCCGCCTGCGGCGTCGTGCTGAAATGATAATACGAATAATAGGGATCGTCTGTCCTGCCCTGCTTCGCCGCGGAAAGCGCCTGCTGAAACCAGGGATGCTGACTGGACGTATGGTTGACGACGAGATCGATCATGACCTTGATGTCGAGCTCATGCGCCGATTCGACGAGCGTTTCGAACGCTTCCATGTCCCCGTACATCGGATCGATCGCCATATAGTCCGTCACGTCGTACTTGTGATAAGAGGGCGAAGGCGAGATCGGCATCAGCCAGATCCCCGTATAGCCCATATCTCTGACGTAAGAGAGCTTTTCCGTCACGCCGTTCAGATCCCCCACGCCGTTCCCGTCCGAATCAGAGAACGAATAGACAAAGATCTCGTAATAATTGTCATATTTGTCGTCTATGATGCGCTCTTTCAGTTCCCGATCGCACCCGCTCAGGGAAAGCGGGAGGAGACACGCGGCAAACAGAGCGGCGATCGCTTGCAGTTTTCTGTTCATATGTCCTTTAACCTTTGACTGCGCCGCCCGTCACGCCTTCGACATAGTACTTCTGCAGCCAGATGAAGAGCGCTGCGATCGGCACGGATACGAGCACCGCACCCGCACAGAAGCGCGTGAAGTATTGGGCAATGTTCTCCCTCTGCAGCATCTGACGAAGACCGTTTGCGACGTTGAACTTCGTCTGATCGCCGAACATCAGGAGCGACGAGAACATATATTCTCCCCAAGGAGCAAGGAACGCCGTCAGCACGGTGTAAACGACGATGGGCTTTGCCAGCGGCAGGATGATCTTGAAAAAGATCGTATGCTGGCTCGCACCGTCGATCTTCGCCGCTTCGTCCAAGGACTTGGGGATGGTATCGAAGAAACCCTTGCTGATGTAGTAGCCCATGGCGCTGCTTGCAACATAGACGAGGATGAGTCCGACGAGGCTCTGCGTCAATCCGATCTCTTTGAGCACGAAGTAGACCGCCGTCATCGACATGAATCCGGGGAACATGCCGAGGACCAGCAAAAGGTTCATGAGCCCCTTTCTGCCGCGGAAACGCATGCGAGAGAGCGCAAAGCTCGTGGCAAGGACGATGACCGTCTGAATCACGCACACGAACAGCGCCGTGATGAACGTATTTGCATACCAGCGCGGGAAGTTAAAGAGAGATTTGTCCGTGAAGAGTTTGACATAGTTGTCGACCGTAAACTCCTTCGGAATGAGATAAGTCGTGTAAGCGCCGGGCTCTCCGCGGAAGGATTGCAAAATGAGGTAAAAGTAAGGAATGATCCAAATGATGCTGATCACTGTGAGGATGACATAACCGACGGCGTTCGAGGTGCGCTCGACGCGCCGTTTGCTCCTCAGTTTCTTTGTTTTATTCGCCTCCATATTACATGAATTCCTCCTCGTTCTTGACAGCCTTTGACTTGTTGTAGAAGATCAAAGAGATCGCGGCAATGATGACGAACGTGATGATGCCGATGACCGCCGCAAAGCTGTAGTTCTGCTCGTTGTACGTCAGCTTGTACAGCCAGGTGATCAGAAGGTCGGTCTGCCCCGCGTTCTGCAGATCCAGCGAAAGCGGATTTCCGCCCGTGAGCAGGAATATGACGTTGAAGTTGTTGATATTGCCGACAAACGTATTGATGAGATACGGCGTAGTGACGAACCACATATACGGAAGGGTGATCTTCATGTACATGCGTAGCGGGCTCGCGCCGTCGATCTTCGCGGATTCATAGAGGTCCGCAGGGATATTCATCAGGATGCCCGTCGTGATCAGGACGGTAAACGGAATGCCGATCCAGATGTTGACCACGATGACGGTGATCTTCGCCGCCACCCCGTCCGTGAGGAAGGGAATGGACTCTTCGATCCAGCCCCAGCTCTTGAGAAGGTTGTTGACGATGCCTTCGCCTGCGAGCATCTGGCTCATCAAAAGCAACGACACGAACTGCGGGACTGCCACCGAGAAGATCAGAATGGTGCGCCACATTTTCTTGAAACGGATGCCCTTTTTGTTGATCAGAAGCGCCACGAGCATGCCGAGAATGTAGTTCGTGAACGTAGCGAAAAACGCCCAGAGCAAAGTCCAGATCAGAACTTCGCGGAAGGTGTACGCAAAGGCGGGTCCCGTGACGCCGCTGCCGCCGAGAATGGTTTCAAAGTTTTCCGTTCCTACCCAATCGAACAGTTTGGAAGGCGGCATGTGTACCTGATCGTAATTCGTAAAAGCGATCAGCATCATGAACACGATGGGAATGATCGTAAACACCAAAATGCCAAGCATCGGAACAGCCAGCAGCGTCTTATAATACTGCTCGTTGATCATCGATCGCACCGCGTCTTTCGTGTTCGGAAGCGTCTTCCCGATCTCTTCCATTTCCTGCAAAACGTTGCAGGTACGCAGGTTTTGATACCACATATAGACGAAAGCACAGATGAAGAAGATCGTCAGAACGGAATAAAGCAGAATGAGCATGCTGTTGTCATAATAGATATACTCGAAGATACCCAGCTCTTCGTTGAACTCCTCCGCCATCGCCACGTCGCCGAGGCTTCCCATCTTTACCAGATATTTCCAGCCGAACAGCGTGAGATACAGGATGAAGATCACTTCAAACAGAAGATAGACAAAGCCGCGCAAAACCTGTTTGCGCGTAATATGTCCGAATCCCATGACGACGAACGACATGCGCGTCTTCCAGTCGCCGTATTTTGCTGCACGGTAGACCTCTTGAAACACCGAGGCGATCCGCATCGCAAACGCGCAGATGCCTCTCCAGATCATTTTGAAGAAATTCGCGAACGCCTTGGGAAGCCCCCGAAAGAAGTTGCCAAAACGATAAAAGAATTTCTGAATCGGATTTTTTTTCAAATATTCTAAATCCACCATATATTTACCCCCTTAGATATGCCGAAGGGCAAACACGGAGGCCGTGTTTGCCCTTAGCCATCCGATCTGCGTCAAGTTGTAGATGCCCTGATCAAATCTGCCATGGTCGTAAGTTTTGCTTGCAGGTTAGCCGTCGTGACTGCCTTCGCCACGACTTCCTGTCCGAACGACTCGACTGCCGTCCAGAAGCCGCCGGGAACCGCACGCTGCGTGGTTGCATATTCAGCCTGTTGCGCGAGCGCCGCCAGCGCGATGTTCGCCTGTACGCCTTCGGACGCCGCTACGTTGACATTCGAAGGACCGATCTGCATGGAGTCGAAGCGCTTCTGCTGCATTGCTTCGCCAGAAAGGAACGCCGCAAGTTTATGCGCGTCTGCAAGGTAGTCGGAAGTCGGGTTGACGCCGTACAGTTTGCATCCCGCGAAGGAGCCCATCTGATAGGTCGTGCCGTCTACTTCGAACGTGGGAAGTTTGCATGCCGCATAATTTTCGCCGAGCTTATCCTGAATGGTCTGCGCATTCCAGGTTCCGGAAACCGCCGCACCGAACGTGCCGTCCGTCAGAGCCGCCGAAATGCTGTTGTCGTCGCCGTTGAGGAACGCCGAATTGTTCGCGAGCGCGATCATCGCCTTGCCCGCCGTAACGCCCTTGACGGGATCGTCGAAATCGCAGGCAACGGAGCTGACCGAGCCGTCGGAATTGTATTCGACGTCGTACCCCGCACCCGTACCGAAGAAGAACGCCGCTTCGTACCAGGAATTGTCGAGATCGAAGATGAACTTCGAATTGGAAGCAGCACAATCTTCGAGGATGCCTTCGAGCGTCTCGGGGCTGTCCACTTTGGACTTGTCGTAATACAGGAAATATCCGTTGTCGTCGGAATAAGGATAAGCGTAAACCTTGTCATCGAAGGTAGCCGCCTCAACCGAGCTTGCGGAGTTGTTCTCCTGAATGTCGGTCAGATAGGAACCGCCAACCTGTGCCAGAGCGCCTGCGCGGAGCAGAACGAGCAGCTGATCGTTCGCAAACGCATAGACGTCCGCGCCCGCGCTTACGTCCGTCGTGATCTGACCGGAAGCGTCCGCTTCAGAAACTACATTGTATGTAATTGTGTAGTTCTTATCGGTATACGTTTTCTTGAACTCCTCGATCATCTCCTCTGCGAGCGTCTGCTGCTGTGCAGGTCCCCAGAGTACCAAGGAGACGTTCTCTTTTTCCGCAGGTTCCGTGGTGGTAGGCGTCGTCGTCTTATCCCCTCCGCCGCCGCAGCCTACCAGCAATGAGCCTGCCGACAAAGCCATTGTTGCCGACATTGCAAGTGCAAGCCATCTTTTTTTCATATGATTTCCTCCTAATCATAATAGATTTTTTTCAAAACTGATTTGGGCGACACTGTGCCGCCGTATCGGTCTCGCGCCATTCGCTTTTTTTTGGGGGGGCAATCGCAAATTTTGCGAGACCGAAGCGAGCTTTCTCTTTGTACGCGCCGCAAAGGTTTTCATCTCCAAAGATATGGCGGCATGTCCGCTGCGCTTCCCTGTCTCCGCGCTCCGCCATTTTTGCGCCGAGCTTAATATGTGTAACTTTTGCGAAAAAATAACCGAGACGAAACTTCCGCGCTCGCCCCTGCCGCCCTTCCTTGCGGCGCCAAACGTCGCTCAAAAAAAGTTTCGCTGTTTACTGAACGCTTTTCGTTATCATTATAACACATAGATTCTATTTGTCAATACGCTTTCAAAAAAATTTTTAGCCATGTTCAGATTTTTTTCGTTGTTCTCAATATTTTTATAAAAAATTAAACTTTTTTTCATTTTTGTATTGACAAGCCCGACAAAATCTGCTAAAGTAAAATTGATTTACGAAACTTTTTTATTTTTTACGAAACTTTTCGAAAATCAAAATGATATTTTCGTAACGATAGGAGACACATGACCATCAAACAAATCGCGCAGGATCTGCATCTGTCCACAGGAACGGTATCCAAAGCCCTCAACGACGCGCCCGATATTTCCGAAGAGACAAAGGCGCTGGTCTGCGAATACGCAAAAAAAACGGGCTACCGTTTTGCCAAAACCTCAGGCAATCGCATCGCCCTATTGTATCAGTTCATGCAGGCAAAGTACCAAAACCAGCTTTTTTTCAGCGTGACGACGGCATTCAACCTCGCGGCGGCAGACTCAAGATTCGAGATCATCACGGACATTCTTTCCAACAAGGACGAGAAATTCGATTTTAACACTTACATGGAAAACAACCGATTTGCGGGGGCTTTCGTCCTCGGCGTGAACTTCGACAGTCCGATCTATCCGCAACTCAAGCAAGCGAAATACCCGCTCGTGCTCCTGGATATGCACATACCCGAAAATCCCCTTCTGGGCTCAGTCGGAAGCGACAGTCTCGTCTCCATCAAGGCGGCGATCGGACATCTCAAGGAAATGGGACATCAGAAGATCGGATTTCTCTCCGGGGAACAGCAGTCCTTTGTCGCCTGCGAACGATTTGCCGCATACATTCTCGCCATCTCCTCGGCAGGCATCAAATATGAAAACAGTTATGTGTATTTCGGAGACTTCACCAAAGAATGCGGCTTGCGCGCCGCCGAGCATTTTGCCAAAACGGACGTGACCGCCGTGCTGTGCGCCTCAGACATGATGGCGATCGGGCTCATCGACGGACTCAGGGAAAGAGGCATAGACGTGCCGCGCGACATTTCCGTCATCGGGTTTGACGATCTGGAACTGCTTCGCTATACGACCTACGATTTGACCACCATACACCAGGACTTCATCAAGCTCGGCGAAGCGGCATTCCGGCAACTGAAAGATCTCATCTGCGGGAAAGCCGCCCAGCGCATCGTGCTCCCGTGTACGCTGATCAAACGAGG
>CALVME010000034.1 GCA_944342055.1 uncultured Clostridia bacterium
CTCAGGATCGTCAGCAGGAAGAGCGGAAGCGCCATCAGAAGCACGAGCTTCCACTTCCGCATGCCCAAGCTTCGGAAGATTCCCGTCACATAGCGCGACCTGCCGACGTGCATTCTCGTAAAGAAGAACAGAATCACCACGCCGAACAACACAAGGGCGACCGACAGGCTCAAAAATACAGGCCACATTTCCCGCAACCTATCGATGCTGCGCGTATAGGAATTGAATGTCATGCTGGAATCTTCCATGGTGATGTAGACGGTCCGCTCCGCATAGTAACGGCCTTTGGAATAGAGCCAGTCTTCCGTGCGCTCTGGAATTTCTTGCTGCGCCGTCCAGTAACCTTCGCTGTACGTCTCTATACCCGCCTGCGTCCCGGACTGCGAACACATGCTGTAGAAGTATTCGCTCCTGCCTTTTTCATAGCTGTCGGAAATCAGGGCGGCAAGCTGACTTTTCTGTTCCTCGCTCACGGTTGTCGGGACAAATATTTTCTGATACGAGACAAGCTCGTCTCGGTATCCCGTCTCCTTCCCGAACGAATTCGCCCCTGCGGCAAATCCGAGCAGGGTGTCCGTCTCCTTCGCCTCGCGGGAGAAGAGCACCGTCTTTTCAAACTGTCCTAAGCTCGACTTGACGATGCCCGTCACCACAAAGGACGGGTGATATATCTTCTCGCCGTTAAAGATGTTGTTCAGATCGGGATCAAATCCTCCGGTGACCTGAGCATAGTCACTTATTTTATAACTCAGATAAAACTGCTTGCCGATGAGCTCGGAGATGTCGTGAATCTGCACCAGCTCGCCGCCCTTGCCCGTATCGGGGTCGTAGGTGCGATAGCCGTAATTCAAAAACCCGTACGCCATGTAGACGGGCAGGGCGAGCTCTCCCTCCTTGGCGGGGTATGCGCCGCACAGCAGTTCTCCCCCGAGCGCGGCGTATGTCTCCCCGCTCGCAAACAGATAACTGCCTTCTTCGGGCTTTCCCGAATATTCCGTCTCAAAAATCGGCTTGTACTCATCCCTTGCGCCCGATTGATAGGTAAAGCTGAACGGTCTGTAAGTCTTATTGAGGGATTGGTTATTGACGGATTCGGTCACCAGATTGGTCCGCACGGCGGTGCGATAATAGCCCGCCGCCTCGGGGCAGATGGCAAAGATCTGCTCCGACTCCGCGATGCTCAGCCGCATATCGTTTTCCCCTCCCTTTTGAGAGGGAGGGATCAGTTTGTCTATTTCGTAATAATAGCTTTCCCAAACTTTCTGCACCTTCTTGCGGAGGACGAGCGGCTGATCGAGCTCCTGCACAAGCTCGTTTACGCCGTTGCTCATGTCGAACGACAGCAAAAAACCAGAGAAGACCACGAGTCCGAGGCAAATGCTGCACAGAAGCAGTGCGACCAGATACAGCGCCATGTTGCTCCACCGCCTCGTAAACAAGAATGCATACTTGCCGAATTTCTTTACAAAGCCAAACATATCAATTGCCTTCCATTTCGGTGAGCAGTTCGACCGTCGTCTTCTTCGCCGCCCGCCTGATGGGGATCGCCGCGCTCAAAACCGCCGTCAGGAGCCCCAATCCGTACATCAGCACGAACGTCGAAAAGCCGAATTGCAGGCGGAACACCCGTATCGAGAAATACACGGGCAGAACGCCGTTCAGGATTTCAAACGCCACAACCGCAAGCGCCGTCGCCAGCACCGCCGAGATCGCCCAAACCGTCAGCGCCTGCGTCAGGAACAGCAAAAAGATCGTCTTTTTGTCCGCGCCCATCGCCTGCAGCAGCCCGAGGCTCCTCTGTTTCTTCGCAAACGTGGCGTTCATGAACAAAAACAGCGTCGCGACCGCGACAACGCCCAGCACGACGACGACGATCGTCACATAGCGGTTCGCTTCGTCGAGCGTCTTGCCTGCCGTCAGCACCTCCGACGCGGAGTACGAACGCAGGTCGGCTCTGTCGGCATACTTTCTGAATATCTCCCGCAGGTTCTCAAGGTCTTCTTCGCTCTCCAGCGTCACCAGGAACGAACCTTCCATATCACTGGGCTTAAGCGAGGCCGACAAAAAATCCAAAAAGTATCCCACTGAAGAGTTGAACGAACCGTCCTCATTGTTGCCCCATATTTCGACCAAAGCCTGATCGCGCGCCAGCTCTTCGGTGACGAAGGGCACGCAGAGGTTGTCCTTCCTCTGCACGTTTTCCGCAAGCCCGTTCTCTTCCGTATGCACGCAGTGCGTATTCACCACCCCGACGATCTTCAATTCAAACTCTTTATACCCGTCCACATAACTCTTTCCATCGCTTGACACCCGAAACGTAAAATCAAAGAGATCTTCCGGCGTCTGCGGCTGACAATCTTCGCCCTCCAACGCCAGCTGCAGCACCTCATACAGGCAATACGGCAGCGCGATTTCATATTTCGACTGCGGCATCCTGCCGTAGACGTCGTAGCCCGAGCGCTCCATGAAGGCGTCCGACGCCACCAAAGTATATCGATAATCCGAAGAAGTTTCCAATATATCTTTGAAAACCTCGATGTCGCGCACGCCGGTCACCTCATCCAGCGTGATCTCCTTTTCTCCGCAGTACAAACCTTCAAACGAATATCCCTCTACGCGATACGCATAGGCGAGGTCCTTCTCCTCCAGGTCGGCAAAGATGTCTTCGTCTACCATATACGCGATGCTCTCTCCCTCATATATGT
>CALVME010000035.1 GCA_944342055.1 uncultured Clostridia bacterium
CGAGCGAAAACGATCTGGATATCGTAAACATGGACGAACAGCCGAACGCGGTGTTTATCATCGTGCCGGACGAACGATTCACGCGGCACAGATTTGTTACGCTGTTCATTACGCAGATGTATAAGGAACTGGTCGAAAAAGCGAACCTGAACAACCGCAGAGGACAGACGGATACGGCGGTGCTGAAAAGGAATGTGTACTACATTCTTGACGAATGGGGCAACCTTCCGAAATTCGAGAACATCGAGGGAATGGTCACGGTGGCGCGTTCACGCGGCATACGTTTCCTGTTCGTGCTGCAATCGTTCAGTCAACTTACGGCGAAGTACGGCAGAGAGATCGGCGACATCGTAAAAGCGAACTGCAACGTCAAGATTTTTATCGGCAGCGACGATCCGGATACGCGCAGAGAGTTTTCGGAACTCTGCGGACAGAAAAAAGTCAAGAGCTTTTCCGTCAATACCAATGCGGAAGCATCGGCGTCGAGCAATACTGGCGCGGCAAACCAGCCGCTCATCACGGTCGGGATGCTGGAACGCATCAACGGCGACGAAAAGGGCGACGCCATCGTGTCGGTGCGCGGATACGAGCCGATCTGGTCAAGGTTCACGCCTTCGTACAAGCTGAAAAGCGTGTATTTCAAGGCAGGCAAGGCGGAAGCGGGAAAACGCGAGGCCGTGCTGTTCGACAAGTCGGAATATGTATTTGATATTACGGGCGGAAAAGCACTGAGCGAGCGCGATAAAATGCTCGACGTTCTGGAAAAGGAAGAAAACGCAAAGAGCGGCGATGACGGCAGCGACAAGGAGCGTCTCGCGAGCCTCGATAAAAAGTGGCTGGATATTGAAAACGAGGTACGCGACAGGCTGAAAAAGGTCGTGCCGATATTGGACGAGGAGGACGCCGCGGCGGTTAAAAAGGCGGCGCTCGAAAACAAAGTCGCACTTCTGTTTGAGATCGCAGCCCGTTATGAGGAGAGCGTAAAGCAGAGGATAGAGGACGCGGCAGCCGCGATAGACGGTATGCTGAAAGATATGAAAAAATTACAGGAAGCGGCAAAAGAAAACGCCGCTTAAAGAGGAGAAAAATGCAGAAAATCAAACACAAGCTTTGGGTACTGCTCGCGGGCGTTGCGATGTTCGCGGCAGTATTTCTTTTGACGGGAATGGCGTCCGGCACGCAGGCTTCGGCGGCGTCTGCCGAGGAAGTCTGCGTGCATGAGTACGGCGATGGGATCGTACACTTGCCCGATTGCACTTCGGGCGGATACACGGAATACACCTGTACGCTCTGCGGCGAGAGTTATAGGGATAATTACACGGACAGAGCGGAGCACGCCTATTCGGAAGTCGTCGTACAACCCACTTGTACGCATGAGGGCTATACTACGCACTTTTGTACCGTCTGCGGGTATGAGTACACGGACAATTATACCGCCGCGCTCGGTCATGATTATCAGGACGAAGTAACTGCCGCGACGTGTACGGAAGCGGGTTACACCACGCATACCTGTACGGTTTGCGGGTATTCTTATGCGGATACCCGCGTGGAAGCGCTCGGTCATACATACGAAACGGACATGCTTGCGCCGACGTGTACGGACGGCGGGCATACAACTTATACCTGTACCGTGTGTGAGTATTCGTATGTTTCCGATTACACCCAAGCGACGGGGCATGATTACGCAGAGAATACGGTTGAGCCGACTTGCGTGTCTTACGGATATATCGAGCATACTTGCGCGAACTGTTCGGACAGATATGTAACCGATTACGTTTCGCCGCTCGGTCACGATTTTACGGAGGAACATAAGCAAGCAGCGGAAGGGCAGATCGGTTATACGCTTCATATCTGCGCGCGGTGCGATTACAGTTATGTTTCCGATTTCGTGACGAGCGGGGATAACGGCTATGCGGATACGCCAAATCCCGACGAACCCGAAAAACCTGACGGCGGTGACGAAACGACGGATGCGCCGGATGAAGACGGAGAGCCTGTAAATCCCGATGACGGGGGAAGCGAAGTGCCCGATCAGCCCGAAACGCCGGATGAAAGCGGTGATAAGGAACCAAGCGAACTCGATACGCCCGATGAAGACGACGAACAGGCACATACGCATTATTTCACGGCAGAAGTGACGCTTGATGAAGAAAATATGACCTTTACGGTCGATTATTTCTGCGAGTGCGGCGAGATTTCGGACGAGGTTTTGCAGGTCATTGCGCTTGACGAGAACGGAAACGAGCACGTTTTAACGGCAACAGACGGGAATATTTACGATTATTCGGCGTTTTCGGGGTATTACGAGATAGCGGTCACGGATTCGCTCGGCGAGCCGTTGTATTATTTTGAACTCCGTGCGGAAGGCTCGGAGCAGCCCGATGAACCCGATACGCCCGCCGAACCCGACGAGGGTGAAGGCGGAGGCGAAGAACTCCCCGATGAAGATCCGGACGAAGGAGAGCATGGCGAAGAAAAGCCCGCGGAAGATACGGAACCTGAAAACAATTCTTCGCTCGGCGTCGTCCTCATCGTTGTGCTTATCGTGCTGGCTGCCGGCGGCGTCGCCGTGTTTATCGTTATCAAGAAGAAAAATAAGAAGGATAAAAATTAAAAAAAGAGGTAGAAAACGGAAATGAATTTATTGGCAGCGGGAACGCTCAATGAAAATTTGGGCAATATCGTAACAAAACTGAACGAACTCATGGATTCGTTCTGGCTGTACATCGTGCTTGCGCTCGCGGCAGTAGTCGTTGTGTGGGGCGCGTATGTGGGTATCCGAATTGCAGTTGCGCACAGGAACGAAGAAAAGATCAACGCGCGCGGCATGGTCAAAAGCCTTATCATCGGCATCATCATTATTTTCGTGATTGCCGTCGGCGCGCCGTTTCTCATCAACGGTCTGAACGCATGGGTTGGCGCAGACGCCGGCGCGGAAGGCGCGTCCATTGCAGCGGCAATGCTGAAAGCGTGACAGAGTGGAGGAGCAAACAATGGGAAATGTTTTATTGGCGGCAAGCCTGAACGAAAACTTGCAGGAGATCATCAATAAACTCAGCGAACTTATGGACTCGTTCTGGATATACATCGTCATGGCGCTCGCCGCGGTGGTGGTGATCTGGGGCGCATACGTCGGTATCCGAATTGCCGTTGCGCACAGAAACGAGGAGAAGATCAACGCAAGGGATATGGTGAAAAACCTCATCATCGGAATTGTGATCATTTTTGTAGTGGCGATGGGCGCGCCGCTTCTCATCAACGGACTGTCCGCGTGGGTCGGATAAGTTAAAATAAAACTCACGGAAGCGCAGGCGGCGGAATGTTTCTGCCGCCTCATGCTTTCGGGGGAGGGAAACAATGCTTATATTTTTGCAGGAACTTGTCTTGCAATTATTTTTATGGCTGTTGCAGCTCATCGACGGCATCATGGAAATCTTTTCCGCGATCTCTGGCGTGGCAACGGTCACATACCACGGCGAGCAGGTGAACCTCATCGAACTGCTCGTCGGCGATTCGACGGTCGGAGCCATATTTTGGTGTATCTTCATTCTTGCGGTCGGGCTTTCGTGTATCTTTGCGATAGTCGGGCTTGTCAAGAACATGGTGGCGAACAACCGCACGGTATCGGGCGTGGTGGGGAAGTTTTTTCTTTCCTTACTCGGTACAATGGCGATGCTCGTCGTTGTGGTGCTCGGAATCCTTATCGCAAATTCCGTATTGCAACTCATTGCGAATATCTTTCAGATCTCGAACACGACAAAATTATCGACGGCATTGTTCGATGCCTGCGCAGGGGATTGGATCAACGGCTATTCCAAAGCGGAGTTTGATGTATCGTCCCTGACGGTGCGCGACATTTTCGGCGATTACAATGCGGCATTGTTCGGGATATGGCCCACAAGCTGGAAATGCAACGGGATGGTCGATCCGAATAAGTTTCTGTACTTTCCGTCGCTTGTCGCGTCGATTGCGCTCGGTATTGCAATGATCGTGGCAATCGTCAATCTTGCAAAGAGAATTTTCGAGATCGTGTTTTTGTATCTCGTCATGCCCGTTTCCATGTCAACGCTTGCAGCGGACGACGGGGCGCGGTTCAAAATATGGCGGGAAACATTTATCACAAAAGTCGTGCTTGCCTACGGCGCGGTGTTCTCCGTCAATGTTTTCGTGCTGATATTGCCGTTGCTGTCGCAGATGAGAATTGAAGGCATCGGCGGGTTCGGTAATTCGCTGTTCCTTATCTTTATGATCATCGGCGGTGCAATGGTCATTCCTGCGGGTATGACGTTGTTTGCAAGGCTGTTCGGTCAGGCAGATGATTGGCACGGCGGCGGTTCGTTCCTCAGAAGCGCGTACTACGGCTCGCGCTTTGCCGGGATTGCAACGCTCGGACTTGCCGGCTGGGTACTGAAAAAGGGCGTCGGCGCGGGTAAAGGCATTGCCAAAAAGATCCGCTCTAAAAAATCGGACAATGGCGAATCGGGCGACGGAGGAAGTGCGGACGGCGAGGACAGATATACGGAATCGCCCGCGCCGTCGGACGGAAGCGATGGAGCGGCATCGGGCGATGCTGCGTCTGCGGAAGAAAATACGGATACGGGAGGAAGTGAATGAGGATCATTCCCAAAAAAATCAAGGTTAAAAATACGGTATGGAAGTGCTATTCCATGCCGGACGTCATCGTGGCGCTTGTCATGTTTGCGATCATCTTTGCGTCGGTCACAACGGGGAATTGGGCGATTGCGGTGATACTCGGCATTGTAAGCGTGGTGATGTTTATGCCCACGCAGGACGGTATCTTCTACGCCTGTATCTTGGAGAACGTAAAATTTTTATTCTCCCAAAAGAAATATACGGCTGCCGCAAAATCGGCAAAGGAGAGTGTGGACGCACTCATTCCGCTCAAAAACATCAGGGATAACGGCCTTATTGAATACGCGGGCGGCTCGTTCGGCAGGGTCATCAAGATCGGCCAAAAGAACTTCGGTATTGAAGACGCCGTGCAGCAGAACATCGACATCAATTATTTTGCCAACGCCTTAAAACTTATCGACGGCAATCAGAGCGCGGACATCGTAAAAATCGACCGCCCCGTAAATCTGGACGCCTTCGCAGGCGAACTTTTCGGGCGGTTGAACGACGTTCGTGAGAGTATGGATTCGGACGATGTGAAGTCTATCAAAGACGGTATTCTGCGCGAGCGCATCGACGCCATCGACCGCCTGAACAATATCCGGAAACAGTACATATCCGATTATTATATCGTGCTGTATGGCAG
>CALVME010000036.1 GCA_944342055.1 uncultured Clostridia bacterium
TATAACTTCTATTTAAATTTAACTTGTAAATTAGTAGCAAGTGATATTGTTTAAGCGAGTATGCTTCATCAATGTTTTTTTGTTTTCAAAACTTATTGCTTTATAATATTTTATCAAAAAATCTATATCTTAAAAACAATAAGAAAAAAAGAACTTTGACGTGATTTTTTCTCAAAAAGAATAAAATTTTTTTGTGGGACAAAAAGTTTATTGTGCTATAAAAAGTTTTTAGTGCAAAATCCTAAGCAAAAACTTCATTGGAAGACGATAGGATGTTAAGTAGCTTATGCTCAATTTATATTAAATAACTGCTAAATCTTGCTAAATGTGGCTCAAAAAAAGGTTTGAATTCCCTTTTATAGCGTATCAAACCTATGCTTTCTTTATGGTACTCCCGACGGGAATCGAACCCATAATTAGCCCTTAGGAGGGGCTTGTTATATCCATTTAACTACGGAAGCGTTCTTTGCATCTTCGGAACGGAAACTGCATACATTATACTATCTTTTCTTGAAAAATGCAACGCTTTTTGCATGAAAAAATTGCCTCGCGCAGAGCACAGAGGCAATTTTTTCTTTTGCTCATTTCTTTTTTCCGGGGATCGCGTTTCGGAACAGATAGACGAACAGGAGCGCGAGCACCGCAACGGCGAGAACGACGCACGGCCAGAGTACGGCGGGATTGATGTCTTTCAGATCGAGGCACCGCACGTTGATCCACATCTGATTGATTTCGGAGAGCCTGTCTCCGAAGTCCAGCATGATCACGCTGCGGTCGATGATCTCCTCGGTGGGGTACTGTGCGAGCAGTTGTCTCCCGTGCGAGATCGTTCCGCCTTCGTAGACGTCGTAGGAAACGCCTCCTTCGGAAATCGTTCCTTTCCTGACGGCGCCTTTCGCGTCCAGAGAGTCGATGTCTGCATAGAGCAGAGCTTCTTTTCCGAAGAAATAGCTCAAATCGTATTCATAGAGCGCGGTCAGTTCGCAGTAGTCTTCGCTCTCAGGATCGAGCACGGCGCCGTAATTGTAGTCCATGTAATCGAAGACAAGATCGCCCGCGATCGAGGACGTGTAGCCGATATAGTACATATTGCGCACGGCGTTGTCGGGGCGGGGGAGGAAATTAATGAACGCTTCCGCCGCGATCTGTTTCTTTTCGTCTCCCTCGACGCCCGCCTTGAGCATCGTCCAGCCGTCAAAATACAAATTCGTGCATTCCTGCGGCACAGAGTACCAAAGTTCCACGTCGTTTTCGTCTTCTGCGATATCGAGAATGTACACGGCGTCGCCCGACCACTGATAGTTGGCGATGACTTTACCCGTCACCATGTCGGATTTGCCGCTGTCCGTCTCGAAAGAGTAGACGTTGCGCTTGATCTCCTTGAGAATGTCTTCCGCGCCGGCGATTGTGGCGGCGTCTGTGGCGTTGAGAAGGGCGCTGCGCGCCTCGCCGTCTATCCCTTCGGCGAGCAGAGCCTCCGAGTTGAGAATGCCCAATGCGGCGAAATAAGCGTCACGCACGTTGTCCTTGACGGTGACACGCTTGGCGTAATCGGAATTGGTCAGAATGCTCCAGGAATCGACGTCCGTTTCGTTTTCGATCTCGTCGGGGTGGAAGACGAAGCCCGTCGTTCCCCACATATAGCATGCCGCATAGCGATCCCAGCCGTGTTGCACGAAAATGCTGTCCTCGGCGCAGTCGATGTAGCTCGAGACGTATTGCGCATAGTAGTTGTGCTCGACGTCGGGGTTTTTGAAATCCTCCGAAAAAGGCTGGATCCTGTCCTCGGCGATGAGTTTCATGATCATGTATTCGGAAGGGCAAACGAGATCGTACACGTCGCCCAGATTGAGGCGGTTGTACAGATCTTCGTTTGTGCCGAAGGTGGAATATTCCACCGAAACTTCAAACCCGTAGTCCTGTGCGTTGAACCATTCCGTAAAGTCGTCGATCATGCTGTTTTCGCCGAAGATGACGTCCTCTCCCAGGAAAGGATTTTCCAGTCCGATGGCTTCTTCCTCGTCCCAGTCTCCGAGATCGATGTACTCCTCCCAGTTTGCTACGCGAAGGACGAGCGAGTCTTCCTGTGCGGCGCAGCCGAATCCGCAGAAGGAAGCGCCGAGTGCAACTGCGGCGGAAAGGAGCGCCAAAAATTTCTGTTTCATCTTTCCTCCTTGTGTCTGCGCGAGACGACGTTTGTCACGATGACGGCGGCGACGACGACCAGGAAAATGACGGTCGAAAGCGCCCAGAGCGCGGTCTTGATCTCCGTTTGACTGCCCTTTGTCGCGTTGAATACATAAGTGCTGATCGTATCGAACGAAGAGGGCTTGGTGTATGTCGTGATGAAATAGTCGTCGAGGGAGAGCGTGAAGGAGAGCATGAAGCCGGATACGATGCCCGGAATGAGCTGGGGAAGCACGACTTTCCAGAGCGCCTGCGAGGGCGTCGCTCCGAGGTCAAGGGCGGCTTCGTAGAGACTGTTGTCCATCTGCGTCAACTTGGGTTTTACCGCCAGGAAGACGAAGGGCGCACAGAGCACGACTTGACCGATCACCAGCGGAACGAAGGTGTCCTTATTGATGCCGAGCAGAATGATGAGAAGGACGCATACCGAAAAGGCGGTGACGATGTCGGCGTTGACGACGGGAATCTCGTTGGCGCCGTTAATGAGCGTCTTGGGAAGGCGCTTGGAATAGTGTGCGCCGATCGCGCCGAGGGTGCCGAGGACCGTGGCGATGCAGGAAACGACGATCGCAAGCACGAAGGTCCCGACGATCATGTCGCGCAATTCTTCGTTGGCGAAGAGGTTGATGTAATTCTGAAAGGTGAGCCCTGAAACTTCGGTGCCGACCATCGTCGCGTCCGTAAAGCTGTAAACGGCGAGGATGAGTATGGGCAGATAGATGAAGGCGAGCACGAGGCAGAGCCAGAAGACGGGTAATACTTTTTTCATAAGATAGCACCTCGGGAGGAGGATTCGTCGTCGCTGAAGCGGTTGGTCGCGAGCGTGATCAGGAAGATGATGACGAGCAGGATGAGTGCGATCATCGAGCCGTTGTGCCAATCGTACGCGCTGAAATAGCTGCCGATCAGGCTGCCCATGATGTAAGTGCTGTTGTAGAGCATGTCGAGCACGACGTAGTTCGTCATGGACGGGAGCAGTACCATCGTCACGCCGGAGACGATGCCCGGCACGGAGAGGGGCAGGGTGACTTTGAGAAAGACGGTCGCCTTGTCTGCGCCGAGGTCCGACGCCGCTTCGAGCAGGCTGGTGTCAAGCTTCAGAAGGCAGGTGTAGAGGGGCAGGATCATGAACGGCAAAAAGTCGTAGGTCATGCCGATGACGGAGTTGAGGAAGGGGTATTGCGCGATGTTGCCTTCGATCAGGCTGAGGATCTCCTTCAGCGCGGTGATGCGCAGGGTGAAGTTGATCCACATAGGGGTGACGAACAGCATCAGGAGCACCGATCTCTTTTTGAATTTGCCGCGCGCGAGCAGGTATGCCGTGGGGTAGGCGATCAGAAGACAGCAGACCGTCGTGACGATGCCCAGCGCAAGGCTGTAAAAGAGGGTGCCGATCGTGTTCGTGTTGCTGAAAAAGGAGATGAAGTTTTCCAGCGTGAATTCGCCCGTCGCATTGGTGAATGCGTAATACAGAACGACGAGCAGGGGCAGGATCACGAACAGGATGAGGAACGCCGCATAGGGGATGCAGAGGTGTTTTCTGTTTAAGGTGATGGCTTTCATTCTTCGTCCTCTCCTGCCGAGACCAGGCTGAGCTTGATCTTGTCTTTTGGAATGACGAGGGAGACGTAGTCGTTCTCGTTCCACAGGTCTTCGCAGTCAAACACGAAGTCCTCCTCGTTTTCTTCGGTCCTGACGATGTAAGCGTAGTGATCGCCCTTGTAGATGATGGAGATGATGTGTCCGCGTGCTCCGCCTTCATCGGGGTTATCGCTCATGGAAATGTCGTGCAGACCTACTTCGACGTTGACGTCCGTGTCGGTCAGGTCGATGCGCTTGCCTTCCTTGGTGATGAGATAGCCCTCCTCGTCGAGGAAACTTCCGGGATAGAGCTGGGTGACATCGCATTCGAATTCGCCGTCACCGAAAGCGACAGTGTTTTTCTTCGTGATGTAACCGATGTAGCGGTTGCTCAGGAGCGTCTTTTTCATGATGTGGATGTCGTCGGGCGTCAGGCAGATGCCGATGACGTCGCCCACGTTGCGGCTCTCCGTGTTCTGGATGACGATCTCATTTTTCCCGACGAGTGCGGTAATTTCGTAATGCACGCCTTTGAACACGACGGAGATGACCTTGCCGCGAAGCTGTCCCTGCTCGGGAGAAGTCATCTTGACGTCTTCGGGGCGCACGACGATGTCGACGAGCTCTCCCACCTCAAAATCGTCCAGGCAGGGGAATTGCTTGCCGCAGAACTTGACCAGGCGCTTGCCGACCATGGCGCCCGAATAAATGTTGCTCTCGCCGATGAAATCCGCGACAAAGACGTTGTTCGGCTCGTTGTAGATCTCCACGGGGGTGCCGATCTGCTGGATCATGCCGTCCGCCATGACGACGACGGTGTCGGACATGGTGAGTGCTTCCTCCTGATCGTGCGTGACGTAGATGAAAGTGATGCCGAGTTTTCTGTGCATCTCTTTGAGTTCGATCTGCATCTCTTTGCGCATTTTGAGGTCGAGCGCGCCGAGGGACTCGTCCAAAAGGAGGATCTCCGGTTCGTTGACGAGTGCTCTCGCGATGCCGATCCGTTGCTGCTGTCCGCCCGACAGCGTGGAGATGCTGCGCTTTTCAAATCCCGCGAGGTCTACCATTTCGAGGGCGCGCTTGACTTTTTTGTCGATCTCTGCCTTCGTCAGTTTTTGCGGTTTGTCTCCCGGTTTTTTGACGACGCGCTTGAGTTTCAGCCCGAACGCGATGTTGTCGTAGACGTTTAAGTGGGGGAAGAGGGCGTAGCGCTGAAATACCGTGTTGATGGGACGCTTGTTGGGAGGAAGCAGGGAGATGTCTTTGCCGTTGAGCAGGATCTTGCCGCTTGTGGGGAGGTCAAAGCCTGCGATCATGCGAAGCGTCGTGGTCTTGCCACAGCCGGAGGGCCCGAGCAGGGTGACGAATTCGCCCTTCTTGATTCTGAGGTTGACGTGATCTACGGCTATGGTGGTTTCGTCGAACTGTCTGGTCACGTCGATCATCTCGATGATGGTGTCATTCTTTTCTTCCATATGTAACTCCTTGCGCCTTGCGGCGTGTCATTAAAAGTTGGGCGGCGTCGAGATCCAAAGAATCGTCGCTTTTGTTTTGCCTTTGTTGCGGATGGCGTGCGGCTTGTCTGCCGTGAAGTAAAAACTTTCGCCTTTTTTGCAGGAATAGACGCGTTTGCCGAGCGTGATCTCTATTCTGCCTTCCATGACGTACCCGAATTCTTCGCCTTCGTGGGGGAAGTCTTCCGCCGTCGAGGCGTTCGGCTCCAGTTCGACGAGCAGGGGTTCCATCCTGTTTTTTTGCGAGTTGGGGATGATCCATTTTTGCAGCATTCCCGCGCTCTCTTTTTCGATGAATTCGTTCTTTGCGAAGACGACTTTTTCCGCCGCTTCCTCCTGAAAAAATTCTCCGAGAGATGAGCCGAGCGCGGTCAGAATGTCGTACAGCGTCGCGATGGAAGGGCTGGTCAGGTCGTTTTCCAGCTGTGAAATGTAGCCCTTTGTCAGCTCGCACCGATCGGCGAGTTCCTCCTGCGTGAGGGAAAGTTGCTGCCGCATTTGTTTGATTTTGCTTCCGAGTTCCATGGTGATTCTCCGTTGAGACGGTCGGGTCCGATCAGTCTATTTTAAACAAAAAGTTTAGTAAAAATAAACCAAAAAACTAAAATTATTATAGAGAATAACCGCTCTCTTGTCAACAATATGTGAATTGTTTTTTTCAAAAATACCAAATTTTTCTCAAATTCGGCGGCAAAGCGCATGTGAAATCATTTTTGCATATAAATTAAGGAAAGCTAAAAAGTGAAAATCGGGTACGCGTCGGATTTGCAGGCCGCGAAGTCGATTGGTGCGCAGGGAGAAAAAGCGGCGGCGGAAGAGGTTGAGAAAAGGCAAAGAGAGCATAAAAAAACGACCGCAGAACGCGATCGTCTTATTGTATTCAGATAGGGTTACGCCATGGCTGCCAGTTTCTTTGCGAGAGCGGCTTTCTTGTTTGCGGCGTTGTTCTTGTGAATGATTCCCTTGCCGACAGCGGAGTCGAGTGCGGAAACGGTTTCGGGAAGCAACTTCGTCGCTTCTTCTTTGTTTCCTGCGTTGACGGCAGCGAGGAACTTTTTGATCTGCGTCTTGAGGGCGGACTTGATCATCTTGTTTTCCTCGTTCTTTTTCTTCGTTACAAGAACGCGCTTCTTCGCGGACTTAATGATGGGCATATATTATCTCTCCTTTTCGTATTCACTTTGTTTACTCGGGTAGTATATCACAAAAGAAAAAACTTGTAAACTGTTTTTCTTTCTTTTTGCGAAAAATTTTCCTGCATTTCGCATATTTTATCACGGAGGGATCGCATATGTCGGACAAAATAGGGGTTTTTGACAGCGGGATCGGCGGGCTTACCGTACTGCATGCCTGTACAGAGGTGGTCGACGGGGAATTTTATTACTATGGAGACAACGGCAACGCGCCGTACGGCACGCGTTCGGAAGAGGAAATTTACGCGCTGACACGTCGGGTTTTCGACGTGTTTTTTAAGTTAAAGGTGGACGCGGCGGTCGTTGCCTGCAATACGGCGACGGCGGTTTGCATTGAACGGTTGCGGACGGAATACCCCTTCCCCGTGGTGGGAACGGAGCCTGCGATCTCTCTTGCGGCAAAGCATTGCGCGTCCTGTCTCCTCCTTGCGACGGAAGCGACTTTGAAGAGCGAGCGCCTGGCGCGGCTTCTGCGGAAGTTTCCGCATTTTTCGGTGCGCGCGTTTGCGCCGAAAGGTCTGGTGAACGAGATTGAACGCAATATTTTTTCTTTGGAAAAAATCGATCTGTCTTTCGCGAAGACGGAGGAAGGGGAGGGTATTGTGCTTGGATGTACGCATTTTGTCTATCTTCGTCCTTTTTTTCAGGGAAAAGTTTTTGACGGAAACGAAGGGATCGCGTTGCATCTTTTGAGTGTTTTGGGAAACGCAGGGAAAGGGGACCACCCTCAGGGCTTGCAGGGAAGCGCAGGGAAAGGGGACCACCCTCAGGGCTTGCAGGGAAACACAGGGAAAGGGGACCACCCTCAGGGCTTGCAGGGAAACACAGGGAAAAGCATTTTCTTTGAAAGAGAGGGACAGGGAAAGTCAATTTTTTCGGCCAAAAATGCGAAAAAAAACATTTGTTTTTTTAAAAACACGCAAAAATGCCCGAAAATTGTATATTTAGGGCCGTCAGCGGGACACAATAAAACTATATACGAACAAATGTTCTTATTATGAAATCAAGTAAATTCCCTTCTCGTCCCTTCCTTTCCCTTTTTTCATCAAAAAATGGCAACTTTTTTACGGAAAGTGGTTGACAGTGGTTGATGGGTGTGGTATACTGTTTTCAACAGCGAAAAAAGGAGGGGTGGACGTATGGTTTTCTACGGTAAGTATTTTCACAAACTTGACTCAAAAAACCGCATGCGTTTGCCTTCCGAGTATCGCAGTCAAATGCGCAACGGATGGTTCATGACGAAGAAGTCGGGCTATCTGAGCATTTATCCGAAAGAGATGCTGGATAAGCTGTCCGAAAAATTTGAAGACGAGCTGATCTATTCTCCGGAAATGGAACTGAAGATGGAAAGCTTTTTCGGAAGCATGTTCCAGGCGGAAGAGGACGAACAAGGAAGATTTGTTTTGCCCAAAGAATACAGGAACGAGCTGCACATCGACAAAGAGATCGTTCTGGTGGGCGTCAACAATCACATCAACCTCTGGGCGAAAGAAGTGTTTGAGGAGAGACAGAAATCCGAAAGCGGTTCGGACGCGATGGCGGGCGTTCTCGAATTGTTGAAAAAAGTAGAAGAAAAGCGGCAGACGACCAAGAAGGATTGAGGCATGACGACGGTGTTTTCTCATCAGCCGGTCATGCTGCGTGAATGCCTGGAAGGTCTCCGAGTCCGTGACGGCGGTATCTACTACGACGGTACGGTGGGGGGCGGCGGTCATTCCTATGAGATCTTGGCGCAGTCTTCTCCTTCGGGGAGGCTGATTGCGACGGATCTTGACGAAGAGGCGATCAATGCGGCGCGACAGCGGCTGAGTCGATTTGAAGGAAGATTTGAAATTTATAAATCCAACTATAAAAACTTTGAACAGGTGTTCGAAGAGGCGGGTATCGATCGCGTAGACGGGATTTTGCTCGATTTCGGCGTGTCTTCCCATCAGTTGGACAAAGAGATGCGGGGCTTTTCATACAATAAGCCTTACGCGCCTTTGGATATGCGGATGGACCGCAAGGCATACCTGACGGCGGAACAGGTCGTCAACGGATATCCGCAGGAAAGACTTTTCCGCATCATTCGCGATTACGGAGAGGAGCGGTTTGCCGCAAAGATCGCCGAGAATATCGTAAAGGCGCGGAGCAAGAAGCGCATTGCAACTTGCGGAGAGCTCGTCGAGATCATCGAAAAGAGCATTCCGAAAAAGTTTCAGCTCGGCGCTCCCTGCGCAAGGAAGACGTTTCAGGCGATCCGCATCGAGGTAAACAGCGAACTTGACGGATTGTACGATTGCGTCGTAGGATTGTCCAGAAAGCTCAAAAAAGGCGGCAGGATCGCAATTCTGACCTTTCATTCCCTGGAAGACAGGATCGTCAAAAACGCTTTCAGAGACCTGGAACAGGACTGTATCTGCGACAAATCCCTGCCCGTGTGCGTATGCGGCAAGGTGAAAGAGCTGGAGATCATCACAAAGAAACCCATTGTCCCTTCCGAAGAGGAAGCGGAACAGAATTCACGCTCCCGCTGTGCAAAACTTCGCATTGCGGAACGTGTGACAGATTGACATAATTTTTCGAAAGGAAGAATATAGATAAGGAGACATCAATGACAACGGCCACGATTGAAAGAGATCTTCAAAAAGATCAGGAAGAACAAAAGAGATTGCGTCACGAGCGGTATCGTGCATTGGTAGAGGGAGACAGTTATTCTGAGCGTCTTGCCCGCTATGGAGCGACGACGACGGAAGAGCCTCCCGTGCAGCAACACGCAGCGCCTCGGCAGCAGAAGAGCACTTACGTTGCAGATCGGCTGAAGGACGCATCCGCAATTTCCAGAGGACAATACGAGCCGCAGCATCGTTATGTTCCCGACTATTATCGCGGGGATTACAATCAACAGGCTCCTGCCTGGGATTATCTGGAGACCATTCAGCCCGAGCAACAGGTATATGTTGAGGAAGAGGAGTCCGAAGATCTCAAGCCTACCGTCACGACGGCGCAGTATGCGAGCGTATCGAGGCGCCAGGCGGCGGAAGCGGAGGTCGAAGGCACGTTCTCTTTGACGGCTTCTTCCCGCATCGTCATCGCGGTTCTTGCGGTCGTCGTGATCGCGATCTTCACGCTCATCGGCATCAACAGCATGGTGCTCAGCAGCTTGTCTCAGGAGACCGCGGCATTGGAGAACACCTATGCGGAATTGCAGGCGAACGACATTGCGCTCGACGCGCAGATCGTCGATGCCACCAGCGAAGACACCATCATCGAGTGGGCTGAGAGCGCAGGCATGGTGAAAGCATAATTTAATAATATGTCCGAGGAAAATCGGACTTTGCTGATAAGGGAGAACGTTTATCAAAGAAGATTTTTCCGTTTCAGTTTTACGAAAGAGGTTATTGGCCGTATCTATGGCGATAACCTTTCTTTTTTTGCTTCTGATCGGCAAGTTTTTTTATGTGCAGGTCATCAGCGAGAAAAAGCTCGGCTATCGCGCGCTCGATCAGTGGACGCGAGAACTGCCGCTCATCGCGGAGCGCGGCACAATCTCAGACAGAAACGGGACGATCCTTGCGGGAAATGCGCCCTCCTACAGCGTATTTGTGCGCAGGAACGCCGTCGTCGATAAAACGGAAACTTGCCGCGTGCTCGCCGAGGTGCTGGGGCTCGACGAAACATCTTTGCGGTTGCGCATGGATTCGAACGTGTCCGAGTTGACGGTGGCAAGGCAGGTTTCCAAAGATACGGCGGAACGGCTCGGGAGATACGTCTTGCCCGGGGTGTATTATGCCGCTGACAACACGAGGGTATATCCCTACGGCGATCTCGCCTGTCAGGTGCTTGGCTTTACGTCATCGGACATGAGCGGCGTGAGCGGCATCGAAAAATACTATGACAAATATCTGAAAGGCACGAACGGCGAACTTCTCTACGAGACCGACCTGGTCGGGATCGAGGTGGGGGACGCCGTTTTGTATTGCGAAGCGGAGGACGGGCTGGACGTCACGCTCACCATCGACTATCAGATACAGACGCTCGCGGAGCGCATCATGCGGGAGGCGTGTGCGGAGTATTCTCCCAAGCGTGCGGAGTGTATCGTGCTCGATCTGGACAATTTCGACGTGCTCGCCATGGTCAGCCGTCCGTCGTACGACCTCAACGACGTGCCGAGGGACGACGCTGAACTGCTCAACAGTCTTTCGCGCAACGGGATCGTGAGCAATATCTACGAGCCCGGATCCACTTTCAAGGTCATTACGGCGGCGGCGGACATAGAGGAGTCTTTAAAGGGCAATCCGAACGCCTTTTCCGTCAATTACATTTTCCCCGATTCTCGCACGAGGTCGGTGGATGGAACCACAGTCAAATGTTGGAGCACGCACGCGAACGGCAAGCATTCGCATCAGACGCTTGCCGAGGCGCTCAACAACAGCTGCAACCCCTGCTTTACGGACATTGCCCTTTCGCTCGGTTCCGATTGTTTCTATTCTTATCTTTCCGCTTTCGGTTTCGGCTCGGTCACGGGGCTGGATTTTCCGGGAGAGGCGCTCGGCATGCTTCTGCCGCAGACGGCGGTGCGGGCGTGCGACCTTGCGCGCATCGGCTTCGGTCAGACGATCGCCGTCACGGGATTACAGCTCGCCTGCGCGGTAGGTGCGGCGGTCAACGGCGGCAATTATTATGTGCCGCGCCTCGTGAAGGCGATCGGCGCGGAGGAGATCGAACCCGTGCTCCGCAGTCATCCGATCAGCGCAGAGACGAGCGCCATATTGAGGCGGATGCTCGAAGGGGTGGTCAGCGAGGGGAGCGGGAGCAAAGCGTACATCGAGGGGTATCGCATCGGCGGTAAGACGGGCACGGCGCAAAAGTATGAAAACGGCAAGATCGCGGCGGGCAAATATGTCTCTTCCTTCGTCGGGTTTTACCCCGCGGACGATCCGAAGTATCTCTCTCTCGTCATCATAGACGAGCCGCAGGGCGCATATTATGGTAGTGTGGTTGCCGCTCCTTGCGCAAAAAAACTCTTTGAAGGGATCATTGCGCTGACGGAGCAGAAGAAGGAGGGAGTATGAAACTTGCGGAACTTATAGAAGGGCTGGACGTCATAAAGATCATCGGCGATGCGGGGGTGGAGATTTCTTCGCTCGGCACGGACAGCGAACGGCTGGAGGCGGGAGCGCTCTTTTTTTGCATCGACGGAGAGAGATATGACTCTCATCGGTTTGCAAAAGAGGCGATGCGCGGCGGCGCGGTGGCGTTCATAGCGGAACGTCCCGTCAGAAGCACTTGCCCCCAGGTGATCGTCAGAAACAGCAGGATTGCTATGTCACGCATAGCAAGTGTTTTTTACGGACGGCCTCAGGAGAAGCTGGACGTCATCGGAGTCACGGGGACGAACGGAAAGACGACGACGGTGCACATGATTTCCGCCGTTTTGCGGCAGGCGGGGAAGTCGGTGGGAATGATCGGGACGCTCGGCATTTCGTATGCGGAAAAGCAGTTTCCCGCTTCTCTTACGACGCCCGACCCCATCGAACTTTTCAGTACTCTGTCTGACATGGTCAAGGCAGGGGTGGATACCGTCGTCATGGAGGTTTCCGCGCACGCGCTCTTTTATCATAAAGTCGAGGGCATTCGCTTCCGCGCCGCCGTCTTTACGAACTGTACGCAGGATCACCTCGATTTTTTCGGCAGCATGAGCCGCTATAAAAGCGCGAAGGAGCGACTGTTCCGTCCCTCATGCTGCATGAGCGCGATCTTGAATTTTGACGACGAGCTTGGCAGGAAGATCGCCTCTTCGGGCGTGCCGCACATCAGCTACGCGCTCGAAAATCCTGCGGAAGTGTTTGCCGTCGGGATCGAGGAGAGGCTGGACGGCGTCAGGTTCGTGCTCAATCTTTCCGATCAGCTCTACGAGATCGATCTGGCTCTGATGGGGCGTCACAACGTCTCCAACGCCATGGCGGCGGCGGCGTGCGCGGCACAGCTCGGCATCGATCTGGAGACGATTGCAAAGGGCTTGGAGAGCGTCAGATCGGTGGAGGGACGGCTGGAACGCGTGGCGAGTTATCGCGGAGCTGAGATCTTTGTGGACTTTGCTCACACGCCGGACGGGCTCGAAAAATCGCTCGGCGCGCTGGACGCGCACAGAAGCGGGAAGCTGATCTGTCTCTTCGGATGCGGGGGGAACCGCGATAAGGGCAAACGCGAACTGATGGGGGAGGTCGCCGGACAGCTTTGCGATTTCTGCGTGTTTACGTCGGACAATCCGCGCTACGAAGATCCGTATGACATAATCATGGAGATCGAGACGGGGTGCCGCCGTTACTCAAAAAACTATGTAACCGTGCAGGATCGCGCAATTGCGACAGAATATGCCATAAAGCGCCTCCAAAGCGGTGATATCCTGTTGATAGCGGGGAAAGGCGGCGAGACTTACCAGGAAATCATGGGAGTGCGCCATCCGTACGACGACAAAGACGTGGTGCGGAAGATCGTTGCCTCGCTGGGACAGACATGAGAGAATCGATCGCGGATATTCTGACGGCGTTCGCGCTTTCCTTTGCGTTTTGCGGGGCGCTCATTCCGTTCCTGCGCCGAAAAAAAGCGGGGCAGGCAATACTTTCCTATGTAAAAGAGCACGCGTGCAAGAGCGGTACGCCGACGATGGGGGGACTTGCGTTCATCCCGGCGGCGTGCCTTGCCGCGCTCCTGCTCTGTGAAAAAACGAGGCAGCTTTCCGTCGCGCTTTCGGTCGGAGGCGGGTATCTGCTCGTCGGATGCCTGGACGACGCAATCAAGATCAGAAGCGGAAGGAATCTGGGCTTGCGCGCCTATCAGAAAATATTGTTTCAACTGGCGATCGCGCTCATCGTGTCCGTCTTTTGCTATCGCGCGGGGCTGACCGTGGCAGAGATCCCCTTCTCGGGGAAAAGCCTGGAGCTCGGGGCGGCGTGTATTCCCTTTTATGCGTTCGTCTTTCTGGCGGGCGTCAACTGCGTAAATCTGACGGACGGACTGGACGGGCTGGCGGCAGGGACGTCCCTCTCGTATTTTTTGTGCTTCGGACTGTTGATCTCGGGGGCGCTCTCGTCTCTTTGTTTCTGTCTGGTGGGGGCGCTTGCTGCCTATCTGATATTCAACACGCCGAAAGCGTCCGTCTTTATGGGGGATACAGGGTCTCTTTCGTTGGGCGGCTTTGTTTCGACGATCTCTGTTTTGTCAGGCGAAGTATTCTATATGCCGCTCATCGGGCTCCCGTTCGTCGCTTCGGGCGTGTCTGTCATTTTGCAGGTCGCCTACTTTAAGCTTTCGGGCGGCAAGCGCATCTTTCTGATGGCGCCCATCCATCACCATTTTCAGGAGAAGGGATTTGCGGAGAGCAAGATCTCTTACTGCTATGCGTTGACTTCCCTTCTCGTCGGTCTCGTCTGTCTTTTGCTTCGATAACAAGGAGGTTTATCATGTATTACAAGAAGCAATCCTTTTTGGTCGCGGGGGTGTCGCGTTCGGGCGTCGCCGCCGCGGAATTTTTGCTTTCGCGCGGGGCGGAGGTGTATCTCTACGACGACGTGCCTGCGAGCGCGCCCGAAATGTCCCGCCTTGCGGAGAAGGGCGCTCACGTCGTATCTGACCCCGTCGATACCTGCGACGCGCTCGTGCTCAGCCCGGGCATCCCCATAGACCACGCGATTCCCGTCTCCTATCGCAGAGCGGGGAAGCGCATTCTCGGAGAATGCGAGATCGCGGCTCGCATTCTCCGCGCGCCCGCCGTCGGCGTGACGGGGACCAACGGAAAGACCACTACCGTGAGTCTGCTCGGTGAGATCGCGGCGGCGGCAGGCATGCCGCACACGCTCTGCGGAAACATCGGAACGCCGCTTCTGGCGGTTGCGGAAAAGCTTACATACGACGATCTGGCGATCGTGGAGGTCTCCAGTTTTCAGCTCGAGACGCTGCGAAGTTTTATGCCACATATAGCAATCGTGACCAACGTCACGGAAGACCACCTTGACAGACATTATAATATGGAAAACTACACGTTCCTCAAGTCGAAGCTCGTGAAAAATCTGACGGAGAGCGAGTATGCCGTATTGAATTACGACGATCCGATCGTCCGCAGTTTTGCGGAAAAGACAAAGGCGAAAGTGGTCTGGTTCTCTGCGGAAGGACAGTGCGAAGGAGCATATCTGTCAGACAGAGTACTTTATTACGGGGCGGAGGAGATCCTGCCCGTCGATCGGCTGTGCATGCAGGGCAAGCACAACGTGATGAACGCGCTCGCCTGCGTCGCGGCGGCAAAGATCCTGGGCGTCGATTCGGAGAGCATTCGCCAAGGTCTCACATCCTTCCGCGGCGTGAAGCACAGAAACGAGTTCGTGCGCGAGGTGGGCGGCGTCAAATACGTCAACGATTCCAAGGGTACGAACGCAGACGCGACGATCAAGGCGATCGAGAATTTATCGGGTGAGGCGGTTCTCATGCTCGGCGGCAGGGACAAAGGGTACGATTATGACCGGCTGTTCGAGGCGATCAAGCGAAGCGGCGTGGTGCATACCGTACTTTACGGCGAGAACAGGATGAAGCTCGTAAAGAGCGCGGTCAAGGCGGATTATTCCGAAGTGACCGTCTGCGGAGGGATGGAACTCGCCTTTTCGCTGGCGAGCAAGATCGCAAGGGCGGGGCAGACCGTGCTGTTCAGCCCTGCGTCCGCAAGCTTTGACGAGTTTGAAAATTATGAGCAGCGGGGGGAGAAGTTTGTCGCACTCGTCAACGCGCTCTAAGATCGACCTGCCTCTCTTTCTGGCGGTCGTCGGGATGGCGATTTTCGGGATCGTCATGGTCTATTCCGCGAGCTCTTATTCTGCGGAAAAGCAATACGGCGACGCCTTCTTTTTCGTCAAAAAGCAGGCGGTCGGGTTTGTGATCGGACTGGTCGGCATGATCGCGGCTTCTCGCCTGGATTGCCGAAAGCTCATAAAGTTCCGATTCGCCTTCCTGGCGGTTTCGCTCGTCATGCTGGCGCTCGTGTTCGTGCCTGGCGTCGGCAAGTCCAATTACGGCGCGACGCGCTGGATCGGCTTCGGCAGTTTTACCGTTCAGCCTTCCGAACTTGCAAAGTATGCCTATGTGCTCTTTGCCGCGGGATATGTAGCGAAAGATCCCGCCCGCGTGCGCCGATTCGTCGGCATTCTGCCGCTCCTGGCGGCGGGCGGGAGCGTGTGCCTGCTCGTCATTCTGGAGCCGAACATGTCGGTGACGATGTGCGTCGGACTGCTTATGATCGCGCTGATCTTTCTGAGCGGGACAAAACTCAAAAACATTGCCGCGATCGCGCTTCCCGCCCTGGCGGCGGTGCCGCTTCTGATCATCGCGGAGCCATATCGGCTCAAGCGCCTTTCGGCATTCCTCGATCCCTGGGCGAATCCGAAGGGGGAGGGATACCAGCTCATTCAGTCGCTCTATGCGCTCGGCAACGGTGGATTTTTCGGGACGGGGCTCTTCGCCTCGCGCCAAAAGTACCGATTTTTGCCGTTTGCCGAGAGCGATTTCATCCTCGCCATCATCGGGGAGGAACTCGGACTTTTCGGCGTCCTCTGTTTTTTTGCCGCGGCGGCTTTCATCGTGTGGAGAGGCATCCGCATCGCGAGCCGCAGGGACGATCTGTTCGGGTATATGCTCGGCATGGGCATCGTGCTCGTTTACGGGATCCAGGTGGTCGTCAACGCCCTGGTCGTGAGCGGCGCCATTCCGCCGACGGGACTGCCGCTTCCGCTCGTCAGCGCGGGAAACACTTCGCTGATCGTGACGATGGCGTCTTTCGGCGTGCTCCTGTCTCTCTCTTCCCGATAGCGCAGAGGCGATAACAAAAGCGCGGCTTCGCTCATAGAATGGGAGTAGGACGGTCGTTTCCGTCTGAGGGAGGGCGTATGGAGTCGTATGTGATCAACGGAGGGAACCGATTGTACGGGAGTGTCGAAGTGCAACGCTCCAAAAACGCCGTATTGCCCATGCTTGCCGCCTCCTTGCTGACGGAGGAAACCGTCACGATCGAGGAGTGTCCGCAGATCGCCGACGTCGATGCGATGGTAAAATTGCTTTCGGCGTATTCGCTTTCCTGTACGATGCAGGGAAGTTCGATTTCCGTCAGCGGGGGCAATGCCGAATATACGGAAGTCTCTCCCGATCTGAGCAAGGTGCTCCGCTCTTCCTGCTGTCTTTTGGGAGCTTCGCTCGCTCGCTTCGGACAGGTGTTTCTGCCCCTGCCGGGCGGTTGTGCGATCGGCGCGCGCCCGATCGATATGCATCTGGCGGCGCTCTCAAAGCTCGGCGTCCTCGTGCGTGAGGGAGAAGGCGGGGTCTATTGCCGCAGAGAGCGATTTTCGGGCGGGGAGGTGACCCTTCCGTATCCGAGCGTCGGCGCGACGGAAAATCTGATGCTGTATGCTTCGCTCGCCGAAGGCGAGACGATCGTGCGCGGGTGTGCGCGAGAGCCTGAGATCGTCGATCTGCAGACGCTCTTGTGCCGCATGGGCGCGAACATACGCGGCGCAGGTACGGACGCGATCGCGATCGAAGGAGTGAAGCGCCTGCACGGCGCCCGCATGCTTCCCATGCCCGACCGCATCGAATGCGGCACTTTTCTGCTTGCGTGCGCCTGTTGCGGGGGTGAGGTCACGCTCTTTGGCGGGCGCGAAGAAAAATTTGATCTGCTTTGCCGCAAATTGCGTCAAAACGGTTGCAAAGTATGGGGCGAAAATGATAAAATAACAATCAAAAGCGGAGATTTGTTTTTGCCTCTCTCCGTCGTCACGGGACCTTATCCCGCATTCGCGACGGATCTGCAACCGCTGCTTTGCGTGCTCGCCGCGCGTTGCGAAGGGGAGAGCCGCATTCGGGAAACCGTTTTCGAGAGCAGGTTTTCTCATCTGGAAGAACTGCGTCGCATGGGTGCGTCCGTGCGGATCGAGGGAGACACCGCATTCGTCGCGGGCGGTACGCTCTGCGGCGCGCGCGTCCGCGCGAAAGATCTGCGCGGCGGCGCCGCGCTGGTGCTTGCCGGGCTCTGCGCGGAGGGACTGACGCAGATAGACGATATCGGCTACATAGACAGAGGCTACGCAAATTTCGAGAGAAAACTGTCCTTGCTCGGCGCGAGGATCTGGAGGATGTCATGCAAAAAAAACTCATCGTAATTCTTTGTTCCGTCGTCGTCGCGCTCGCCGCGGCGGTGCTTGGGTTCGGAGTTACCATGTCCGTCAGCGATTTTAAGATCGAGGGGACGCTGTATTCGGAGAAGGCGAAGGAGGATGCGCTCGCCGTGCGCGATCGGCTCAACGACAGGATCGGCACCAACCTTCTTTTCGTCGATACCGAAGAGGTGAAGGAGGAGTTTGCGGGATTGTATCCCTATCTGACCGTGCTTTCCGTGGAAAAACAATTTCCCGATTGCATCTGCATCCGCGTGGAAGAGAAACTGGAAGTATATGCCGTCTCGTATGCGGGGGCGAGCGGAGACGTTTATTGCATGCTGGACAAGGATGGCGTCGTGCTTTCGCTCAATTCGGTGAACGAAAACCACGTCGACGGCAAACCAAACGTGCTTCTGAGCGGGGCGGAGATCTCCGAGCCCAAAGTGGGCGAGACCGTTTCCGGCGAGGCTTTGAACCGCGCCCTGAAGGCGGCAAAGCTGCTGCATCAGAGATTGGGCGGACTTCGTTCCTGCATTGTCTCCATAGAGGTCAAGGCGCCCACTTCTTCCTCCAAGGACGAGTCTCTCGTGTTGTACACCGTGGAGGGGGTTACGCTGCAGATGGACAATCCCGGCAATCTGACGGAGCTGAAGGCGGCGCGGCTGGCGCTGTCTTATACCGAACTTTCGGATACCAATAAATTGTTCGGGACGCTGGGCGTTTACGACGACGCCGCCGATCCGAACGGGATCATCTGTACCTATACCGCGCGCGACGGTTCTGTCAGCGCGGCGTGAATGCGTCAAACAAAATAAGCCTCGAAAAAAACACTCTTTTGCGGTGTTTTTTTTGTTGAAAGAATTGACTTTGAGATACAATATATGATATAATTTTTTTCAGATAATACTACAGATTGGAATTTCGGAGAAACAAATGGGACGTAAGAGTGTAGCGGTGCTCGACATCCGCTCTTCCGCGGTCACGGTGGTGATCGGAGAGGCGGGTATCAACCATACGTTTATTTTCAGAGGAAGAGATACCCAGCCTTACAGCGGTTACGATGCGGACGGGTTCTTTGACGTCGAGGAGCTGGCAAACGCGATCGCGGCTGCGGTTTCGGCGGTCGAACATAGCAGTATGGAGAAGATCAAGGAGATCGTAGTCGGCGTACCCGGAAATTTCATCGAGCTTCTGACGAAGCGACACCTCATCAGCTTCCAGTTCGGACGCAGAGTCATGCCGCAGGACATTGCGACGCTCTATGAAAGCGGGATGAAGGGCAAAGCGGAAGGCGGGCGCATCATCCGCCGCTCGAACATGTACTTCATCACTTCTGACAAGCGCAGGACGATCAATCCCGTCGGCATGCGGAGCGACTCGCTCGAAGGTTTTCTCTGCTATTTTGTCTGTTCGGATTATTTCACCGACACGATCGAACGGATTCTGCACAATTACGGGGTCAGGAAGGTTTCCTTCATGCCCGTCTCTTATGCGGAGGGAATGTATCTCATCCCGCCGAAGGCGCGGGACGGGAATGCGGTGCTTCTCGACGTGGACGCGCTCTCCCATACATTTTCCGTCGTCTGCGGCAACGGGATTTTGTTCCAGCGTTCCGCATACGAAGGGGGAGATCACATTCTCGCCCGCATTTACGAAAAACTCAACGTGCCCTATTATGCGATCAAGGAGCTGTGCAGGCAAGTCAATCTGTCCGGGAGGGACGCTCCCAATCACGAGGTGGAGACCGTTTACGACAAACAGTCTGTGCGGGTCAACGCCGACGCGCTGAGGAAGGCAGTCAAGGAAGAGCTCGACGTGCTCTGCGAGCGCATTACGGGGTATCTGGAAGAGTGTCCCGAAAAGACGATCGCCTATCGTCCCATCCTTTTGACGGGCGGCGGGCTGTCATACATTCGCGGCGCGCAGGAACACATTTCGCGCAGGCTCGATAAGGTGGTGGAAGTGCTTTCCCCGAAGCTCCCTTATTACAGCAAGGAGTCGCAAAGTTCTCTGTTGAGCGTTCTGGACATGGCGTTGAACGACAAACAGAAGGGCAGCATGGTTTATAAAATTTTGAACGGATTTGGAGGTATCTAATGTATAATAATCTCAACGATGACGAATCGGTAACCGGCGTCGCAAAAATCAAGGTAGTCGGCGTCGGCGGAGCCGGAAACAACGCCGTAAACAGGATGATAGAAGCCGGGATTACGAGCGCGGAATACATCGCAGTCAACACGGACAAGCAGATCCTGGCGCTGTCTCTGTGTGAAAACAAAATTCAGATCGGCGCGCAGGTCACAAAGGGACTGGGCGCGGGCGCGGATCCCGAGATCGGGCGCGCTGCGGCGGAGGAGAGCAAGGACATTCTCGGCGACGCCATCAAAGATACCGACCTTTTGTTCATCACCGCAGGCATGGGCGGAGGAACGGGAACGGGTGCGGCGCCCGTCATCGCGAAGATGGCAAAAGACGCCAAGATCCTCACCGTCGCCGTCGTCACCGAGCCGTTCGGATTCGAAGGCAAGAAGAGAATGGATAACACGAT
>CALVME010000037.1 GCA_944342055.1 uncultured Clostridia bacterium
CATGCCGGACGTCATCGAAATGCCTTATACGCCGCCCCTGCTCGACGTGAGCGGGGAGGGGACGTTTCGCTATCGCCTCGCGGGGCCGACCTGCCTTTCGGGCGACGTCATCGGCGATTACGAGCTGAGCGGTCCGCTCTCTTGCGGGGATCTGCTCGTGTTCGGCGACATGGCGATCTACACGACGTGCAAGAACAACACCTTCAACGGCATGCCTCTCCCCGACATCTGGAAGCTCTGCGAGGAGGGTTCCCTCGTGCGGCTGACCGGATTCGGTTACGAAGATTTCAAGCGGCGTCTCGGCTGATCCTGTTTGCGGACGCAGGAAGAGGCTGTTCAGCCGTTCGGAGAAAAGCGGCGTATTTGGTTGCGTTTTTATGCGCGGTATGCTATAATTGCGTAAAATGATTTGCGGGGGGAGCATGAACAGCAACTGGTATAAGCTCATTCTCAGGCTGACGAAGACGGAGTACGGCAAAAAATTGTCGCTGAAAGGAACGCCCCTGATCTACAACAAACGCGGAGCCCGCATCAAAATCGGGAAAAACGTCACGATCAAGAGCAGTTTTCTGAGCAATCTTGTCGGACTTTACAGCCGCACGATCATCGTCACGCGCGCTCAGGGCGCGGCGATCGAGATCGGAGACAACGTCGGGATCTCGGGCGCGACGATCTACGCGCGCAAGGGGATCTATATCGGAGAAAATACCTGCATCGGCGGGAACTGCAAGATATTGGACAACGATTTTCATCCGCTCGAGGCGGAGGCGCGGCTGAAACTGTTGCAGGACGTTCACGGGGGCGACAGTGCTCTGATTCCTTGCAGAGAAATACGCATCGGAAAAAACTGCTTCATCGGCTGCAACGCGATCATACTCAAAGGCACGGAGCTCGGCGACGGCTGCGTGGTGGGCGCGGGCGCGGTGGTCAGCGGAAAGTTTCCGAGCAACGCGGTCATTGCGGGCAATCCCGCGCGCGTGATACGCATGCTGGAATAAATACCCGGCGAAGTTGCGATAACGGGGCGCGGAATGCTTGACAGAGACGGAGAAAGGTGCTAAAATTCTGACAAAATTCAAAAGACAGTTCGTGACCATCCTGTCTCTAAACAAAACTATGGAAAAGGATGGGCGCTTTTTGCGCCCTTTTTGTTTTGACGGGGTCTTCGCGCTGTGAGAGAGGTCCGCGTATGATTCAAAGATGCAAAGAAAAAATTTATGAGTGGAAGCTGCTGCTCCGCAACATTCCGACGACGATCGTGGTGGTGTTCGTTCTGTCCGTCTTCTCGATGAACCTGCTCGCGAACAAGAGCATTTCTCTCCCCGTCTCGTGGCTCGCGCTCGACTGCGGCATCATCGTCTCCTGGTTCGCCTTCCTGGCGATGGACGTCGTCACCAAGCATTTCGGCCCGAAGGCGGCGACTGAGCTCTCCCTGCTCGCCATCTTCTTCAACTTGCTCTTCTGCCTCATCCTCTTTCTGGGCAGCCTCATCCCGGGCGTCTGGGGGGAGTCCTACGTCGAGGGGAGCGAAGAAGTGATCAACGGCGCGCTCGATCGCACCTTCGGCGGGACGTGGTATGTGCTTGCGGGCAGCACGCTGGCGTTTGTCGTCTCCGCCCTCGTCAACAATTTTTCGAACTGGGGCATCGGCGCGGCGTTTAAGAAAAATCCCGACGGGTTCGTCGCCTACGTCTTCCGTACTTACATTTCGACGGCGATCGGACAGTTTACCGACAATCTCATCTTCGCGCTGGTGGTCAGTCACGTCTTTTTCGGCTGGACGCTCACGCAGTGCGTCACCTGCGCGCTGACGGGCATGGTCGCGGAGCTGTTGTGCGAAGTCGTCTTCTCATACTTCGGGTATGCCACCTGCCGCGCGTGGAAGCGCGAGGGCGTCGGACGCGAATATTTCGATTATTTACGGCAAAAAAAGGAGAAAGCGAAGTGAAAGTTTTGGTCACGGGCGCAAGCCGAGGCATCGGCAGGGCGATCGCGGAAAAATTCCTGTCGCTCGGTCACGAGGTGATCGGCGTCGATTGCCTGTCGGAGCATCTCACCCATGCGCGCTATCGCCATGTGTGCGCGGACATTCTGACGGATGAACTTCCGCGGGAAGAGGGGGTGGAGATCCTCATCAACAACGCGGGCGTGCAGGATTCGGGCAGAGACATCGACGTGAACCTGAAAGGTACCATCCGCGTGACGGAATGTTACGCCATGCAGCCGCGCATCCGCAGCGTGCTGTTCATCGCCTCATCGAGCGCGCAGACGGGTTCGGAGTTCCCCGAATACGCGGCGAGCAAGGGCGGCGTCGTCGCCTATATGAAGAACGTGGCGCTCCGCGTCGCCAAATACGGGGCGACGTCGAACAGCCTTTCCCCCGGCGGCGTGACGACGGCGCTCAACGACCGCGTCATGCGCGATCCCGTCCTCTGGAACAGGATCATGGAGCAGACGCTCCTTCCCAAGTGGGCGAGCGCGGAGGAGATCGCCGAGTGGGCGTACTTTGTGACGGCGGTCAACCGTTCGATGACGGCGCAGGACATTCTGATCGACAACGGCGAGGCGGCAAAGTCCGACTTCGTCTGGTGATTTTTTGCCTTCCCGTTTCGGCTTTCGGCGGAATTTTCCCCCGTTCCGACAAAAAAACGCTTTTGTTTTCCCCTTTTTGTGTAGTATCATGATTTTACAGATAAAAGCAAACAGAAAATCAAATTATTATCGATAATTCAAATTGAAATATATACTTTAATTTGTTTTTTCCAAATGAAACTATCTTAATAAAAAAATTTTTCTGTTGATTTTTTGATGATTCTGTGTTATGCTTATATTGCTTAATTGATGGGACGACAGGGACAAAAGAAAAACAGGCTTTGTTCGCGATATTGAATCAAAAAGGCGTCGCAACAGGTCGTGCGACGCGCTTTTGTACGGGCGCGCTTTTTTCGTTTTGCACGACACGCACGCCGAGGCGAAACGCATACAAATGTTCCGAGAGAACATACGGGCCATAGAAAATCTGTTTTCGATTCGAAGAATGTTGTTCGTTTTCTTTCGCGGGGAGAGGGCGGCTGCAGACGGTTGCGGCGATGCGCCCTGAATTTTGGGAGACTGTTTACGGAGTGAGAGAATGCAAAAACAAAAAAGCGAGAGCGGACGCTTCGGCGTGATCGGTACGATCGTTCTGATCGTGTTGTCGGTGCTGTTGTTGCCCGTTCTGATCGTCAATCTGACGCTCATTGTGAAGGGGAGCCTGAACAAGGACGTTCCGCCCGACGTATTCGGCATTGCGCCGCTCACCGTCGTTTCGGGGTCCATGCAGGGCGACAACGAGGACAGCTTCGACATCGGGGCGCTCATCTTCGTCGATCTTCTGAGCGATGAGGAGAAGGACGCGCTGGAGATCGGCGACGTCGTGACCTATAAGACGGGCGATATCTACGTCACCCACCGCATCAAATCGATCGATCGCGGCGAAGGCGGGGAGATCGTCTCTCTCGTCACGCAGGGCGACGCAAACTCGATGGACGACGGCGACGTACCCATCGCAGACGTCGTCGGCAACCTGATCGGCTCTGTGGAGGGGCTGGGCAACTTTGCTCTGTTTTTACAGACGCCTGCGGGCATTCTGGTGTTTGTGGGCATTCCCGTGCTCGCCTATGCCGCATTTGAGCTCATACAGACCGCGCTTCAGAACAAGCGCGTCCGTCAAAGCGAGGCGAGCGCCATCCGCGACAAGGACGAAGAGATCCGCCGCCTGCGCGCGCTGGTAGAACAGGGCGAAGGGCGCGACGGGGCGCAGACCGAAGGCGGGGCGCAATCGGAGCCCGCGTCTGAGGAGCCGCAAGAAGAAGCGAAACAAGACACAGGAAATTCGGAAAAAGAGGGGTAAAATCGGTTTCGACCCACACTCGAGGCTGTTTTGCATAGACTAAAATTTATAGTTGGAGGATAGATACATGACACAGAAAAAGAGAATTGCTTCCAAGCTCTTCCTCTTGGTGCTCGTCATGACGCTGATCAGCTGCTGCTTCCTCGGAAGCACGTTTGCGCGTTATACGAGCGGTACAAGCGGCACGGGTACGTTGTCGGTCGCAAAGTGGAATATCGTTTTTGATAATGCTGCAGGAACCGATACTTCTCTGGATGTTAAGTTCGAAAAGCTTTCCCCTTCGAAAGATGCGTACACTGGTACCGTTCGCAAGCACAGAACGGCTGTTGTACCGGTTGCTACCATTGAGAACAATGGCGAAGTAGACGCGCTCGTTACTTTGGAGGTGGCTGCGACTCCTGCGCTTACGCTTACCGGCGGCGCCGCATACGGCACGGGTGTGGCAACCGGAAACGGCGCTCCTACGGAAGAGGAGTGCAAGGCAGTATTCACCGTCAAGTGGTATACGAATACGAGCAACAGTGCAGAAGGCGCAACCGCATATACGACAAGCGTTAATCTGACTGCAGAAAAGGGCGTTCTTTACGTTTACGCACAAGTTACCTGGACGTCCGACATCGGTGGTCTCACCGGCGAAAAGGCGGATATTCGCGACACCTGGATCGGTGAACATGTATCTGCCGTTACTTGGACGCTGGAGTGCACGGCGGTTCAGAATTCCGAGCGTCCCGCAACTCCCGCAACACCGTAACTTTTTTTGGTACATAAGTTGCCGATGCACGGTCGCGCAACCCGCCGCCCGCACGAGAGTGTGGACGCGGCGGCGCGGCGGGGCGCGCGCCGAACGTCGGAAACTGCCCGCGACGCGGGCAAACACAGAAAGCAAAGAAAAAGATAGGGCAAAAACAGAGCAAATGCAGTTTTGTCTTCAAAGAACTGGACAAAAGGCGAGGAAATAACGGGCATGGAAAACAAGTCATGGATGCCTTCTGCCGATGAAGGAAATGCTTTTGTGGCGGAACAAATAGAGGTGCGCTGTCCCAGGCGCGGCACGGTCGTCGACAAGCGGGGAGAAAAGATCGGAAAGATCAGAAAGCGCGTCCTTTATAATCTCGACGACGAACAGCAGGGTACGTTCCGAAAAGAAGATAGGGGCGTATATTTGTATGCGAACGAGGCGCGGGTCGCATACCTCGACAAGAACAGAAATATTTTGACGCCGTCCAACGAATACATCGGAACGATACGGCGGTTCAATCCCGTGCTTTTATGGTTGCTGATACTGCTTCTCGGTTTGGCGACGATCATATCGACGTTTGCTTGCGCGTATTATATGACGCAATCGGGAGGCAAAGATAATATACCGACGATTTTTGTCGCCACGGAGGGCGGCGAGGGTTGGCAGGACACCGAAGATCTGCCCATCTTTTTGAACGATACCTTCGGCGATCGCATCGTCGTCCCCGGCATGAAGGGGAGCTATCGGTTTATCTTTGAAAACCTCGGCCCCGACACGCTGGAATATTCTCTGACGTTCTCAGAGGAGAATTTTTACGGGATTGACATCTGCTATCGCCTCATCCGCGACGGCGACTATGTCTCGGGCGAGGAGGGCTATGTCTCCTATTCCGAGCTCGGCGTGTACGAGCTCACGATCGAGGGCAATTCTTCGAGCCTGTTCGAGTTGGAATGGTACTGGCGCGACAACGATCCCGTCGATACGGCGGCAGGGGAAAACGGGGCGATCTATCGCCTGCACATCGATCTTCTGGCGCAATTGTATGTGAAAGAGGAAGCGTAACATTGACCGAAAAAAAGTCATATCGGACAGTCGAAAAGTTTTTGCGTGGCGCGCTCATCGTCATAGCGGCGTTTTTCTTGTGTTGTAACGTCTATGTGCTTGTGGCGCGCCACGTTTTCAAAAACGATATGCCGACGCTGTTCGGAATAGGGGCGGCGATGGTGGTGTCTCCCAGCATGGAGCCGGATATTTCCGTCGGGGATGTGGTCGTCTTCGGCAGGAGCAAGGCGTATGCGGTGGGGGACGTGGTCACCTACTACGAGCCGCAATCCGAGATTTATATCACGCACGCCATCATCAGAGAGGAGAGCGGCGCGTTCGTCACGCAGGGGGTCAACAACGATTTTCCGGATCCCAACCCCGTCTCCCCCGAGCAGATACTCGGAAAGGTGATCTTTACGGTCCGCGGCGTGGGCGGCGCGATGGAATTTTTGCAGAGCCCCTTAGGCATGCTGATCTTGTTTGCGGCGCTCGGACTGCTGATCTTCCTGCCCGAACTGACGGAATATGTGCGGGGCGCGGCGCAAAGAAAGCGTGCGGGCGGAACTGAGTCGCCCGAAGCAGAGTCGTCGCAGCAATCCGAAGAAGATGAAAAGAAGTAAGTTTTGAGAACGGATGAGACTGAAAAAGGAGGCAACCGTATGAAAAAGAATATGACAGAGCGCGCATCCGGTTCGATCGTGCGGGCAGTTTGCCTGCTGTTGATCGCCGTATCACTTCTTTCTGTCACATTTGCAAGATATATTACGACTTCAAGCCCCGATCCTTCGATCGGGGTCAGTCCCTTTGCATATTCTTTTTCCGTGGATACGACAAACACGGGTTACGTCTTCGACAATGCCGACTACAAACACGAAAATCTGGTCATGAACACTCCGCAGATCACGCCGTTTACGGTCAGCAATGCAGAGACGCGCGACGGCAAAGAGGTGGTCGCTGGCGTAGATATTCGCTTCTCGGTGGTCTTTTATGTGCCCGAGCTGTTTGCGCAATGCGCCGCATTGCAGATCACGACGGACGATTCCGAGACCGCGGTCACGCCGCTGTATCTGCTTGAAGCCTTTTTGCAGGACGCACCCTATACGACGAGCGGCGGATACGGCTCGATCGGCGGCATCGCGGAGCAAACTTTCGGCGCCCCCGCAGGCGGCGTGTTTACGGCTACGGATGGCAGCACGGTAAAGGTCGAAAAGGTCTCGCTTCACTCCTCATATACGCTGTCCTTCTATACTTACGACGGAACGATGCAAATGCCTGCGCTGTTCCTGGACATCGAAGAGGAGGTGAACTATTATAAGTTCACAATTTCCAACGCAAAGTTCTATCTTCCCGCAAACGCGAAGACGGAACAGACGTATCAGCTTCGCCTGGTTCCCGCAAGAGGAATGTCCGACGTTTCGGGCGGAGGCGTCATCATCGATCACGACTTTGAAAAGTCATTCGACACATTTTTAAGCTATGTTTCGGCGGACGGCAGCAATTTGCATTTGGGTGAAACGCTGACAGATTGGGATCTGAAGTGGGATGAAGCGACGAAATCCATTTATTTGTATCAAAAAGATAAGCCTGACGATCAGACGCTCGTCTCCGTCGGAAAGTGTATGGGAAAGAGATATCCCAGCCGTCTCGGCGGGCTGTTTTGGCAGGCTTCCGAGGCAAAGTGATAGAAGGAGAAGAACATGTCGAGATTAAGGAAAACCATCTTATGGATGTGTACTGCTTTGTGCGCGGTTTGCCTGATCGGCTCGATCTCGCTCGTCTGGGCAAAGTATGTCGACGAATTGAGCGGCAGCGGGACTGTCGGCAAAGACGAGGGGTTTGATCTGCCCTACGAAGTCTCCGATCCCGTCACGGTCAACACGCAGGAGGACCTGTTCAACGCCATTCAGTACGGCTATTCGCACATTAAACTCGGCGATGAGATGAAAAACCCCTTCATCGTCACCGAAAACGTCACAAATCTGAACCGTTCGCTCATCCTCGATCTGAACGGCAAGGAAATTCAGAGAAACAGCCGAGACGCGATGCTCATCATCAGCCCGGGCGTATCTCTCACCCTCGTCGATTCGAGCGAGGGCAACACGGGCGGACTTTATAATCCCGTCGGTTCCGTTCTGGAAGTAAACGGCGGCACGCTTCTCGTCACGCAGGGCAAATTCGAGAGCGGCCCGCGCCCCGAGGAATATTATTCTCAAACGGGAGGGGCGGGGCAAAGCATCTCCGTTGAAGTCTCTTCCCGCTCAGGCGGCGTTACCGTCACGGAGACAAAATCGATGCCTGTCTTCGAGCCGACCGTCACGCTGGACAAAAACGGCGACCTCGAATATGTGGACGGAAACATTTATTTTGACATAGATTACATGTCCGGCGGGAACATGCTGATCCCCGCGGATACCTATTGCTATTTCGTCACGAGCGACGGCTTTACCTCGGGCGAGACGATCGCTTTCGACAAGACGGCGGCAGATTTCTCATACAGCTATTACGTCTATCCCGAAACGCACGCGAACGCCTATCAGTTTATGAGCGTAACGCAGCCGAGCGGGACGATCAACGAAGACTACGCCCGCGCGACCGTTTACGGTTATTACAACGACATCAAGATGGCGGAAAGCAGCGAATATGCCGCCGTCACCATGCAGGCGGGCTCTCTGGAGATCGAAGTGGATTCGGTCACAGGCTCGACTGGTTACAGCGAATCGGGAAGCTTCTGGTCGTATTTCGGCAAGAGCACCTCCTACTGCGTCAACGCGACGGGCGGCAAGATGACCGTGGACACGACGGGAATTTTCTCGACGGTGAACCCCGACGATCTCCCGTCGAACAGCCTCGCAAAATCCAGCGAGGGCGTCTGCATCCGCTGCGCCTACGCTTCGGAGGGGGCGCTGACCCTCCTTTCGGGCGGCTATACGTCCTATCTGGGCGATACCATTCAGGTCTCGGGCGGCAATATGTACGTCAACGGCGGCTCCTTCCGAAAGGATGCTTCTTCCGCCTCCGCAGATTCGGCGGCGGGCGAAAACAACGCGATCATCGGCATCAGCGGCGTCGGAACGAATCTGAACGTCGATCCCGCTTCGGGCAAGATCGCCTTCAACCTCGCGGGTTCGGGCATTTACGGCATCCGTTCGACGGGTACGGGCAGCACGTCGCTGGACGTCAAAAACGCAGAATTTATCTTTGAAGCGCAGGAGGGCGTCACGCCCTGGAAGAACAACCGCGGCGTCTATGCGACGGGCGGTACGGTCAACGCCGTCAACTGCCTCTTCGACGTGGGCAGCGACGCGAGCTACGGCATCCGTGCGGTCAAGGAAACGGGTTCGGACGCACGTTCTGCCGTCAACGCCTATCAATGCGTCTTCAAGATGACGGGCGCGCAGGCGACGGGCGTGTACGCCTCCGCGGGCGAGGTCAACCTCTACGGCGATTCGGAAAACGAGAACGATACCTATTCGCTCTTTTATATCGACCACGTCAAAGATTGCTACGGCGTGTACGTCGAAGGTGAAGACGCGCTCGACGTCAACGCGGTGAGCGCACAGTTCTTCATGGGGCAAATTTACTACGGCATCGAGGGGACGGATTCCACGTTCAACGGCGCGGCGGTCTATTCGGATAACCGCAAGGCTGAAATTCGTCTCGGCGACGCCCTGTTCATCACGGCGGGAAGGGGCGTGAGCGGCGTTTACGCCAACCAGGGAACGATCACGGCGACTTCCGCGCACCATAAGACGGTCATCATCACGGGCGCGCGCTACAATTCCTACAAGAGCGGCGAATCCGTGTTCCCGCGCGGCGGCAACGATTATACGGTGGACGTCGTCGATTCCAATTTTGCCGCGACGCAGACGGATGCGACGGACAGCCACGGCATCCTGTCGAACGGCGGCACCATAACGCTTGACAGCGCGTTCGTCGCGGTATTCAGCACGAGCGCGGCGGGCATCTATGCGAACGGCGGCGACGTCGTCGTGGGCGGCGCGATGGATATGGTGGTGCGCAACGTCGGCAACGGTTACGACAACAACACGCTGGCGAGCACGGCAGTCGGAACGCTGAACGGAAACGTCACGCTGAACGGCGCGGCGAATATCCTGACGGACAGCCTCGGCTTCTATGTGGAAAGGGGACATCTGACGGCGAACGCCGATCTGACGATCGATTCCACGCGCGGCACGGCGGTATATGTCAACGGCGGAAACTTCACGATCGGCGGCGGCACGACGATCGATTGTAAGATCGACGGAAATTGCAGATGGAGAGACGGCAGCGGTTATTCTGACGCCGTGTTG
>CALVME010000038.1 GCA_944342055.1 uncultured Clostridia bacterium
CCGACTTCGCGTCGGGTCTTTTTGACGGAACTGCCCCGATTTCGCATACAATAGACGGGAGGTCCGATTATGACTTTGAGCGTTTGTTTGATCGTAAAAGACGAAGAGGAGGTGCTCGAAAGGTGCCTCTCCTGTCTGACGTTTGCTGATGAGATCGTCGTCGTCGATACGGGCTCGCGCGACGATACCAGGAAAATCGCCGCGCGGTTCACCGATAAGATTTATGACTTTGCCTGGAGGGACGACTTTGCAGCGGCGAGAAATTATGCCTTTTCCAAGGCGACGAAAGATCTCGTCATGTGGCTGGACGCGGACGACGTGATCGATGAGAAGGAACGGGAAAAATTTGTCAAGCTCAAAGAGGAGATGCGCGATTACGATATGGCGTTTGCGATTTACGGTACCGAAGAGCTGCAGTATCGGAGGGAACGCGTCTTTCGGAGAGAGGGAGGCTTCGTCTGGGAAGGCGCCGTCCACGAAGCGATAGCGCCGCACGGCAGGATCTTAAACACCGACGCCCGCGTCCGCCACGCGAAGGTCAGACAAAATCCGCCCATGCGCAATCTTCGCATCTATCAGAAAATCATATCGGAGGGCGGCTCGCTCGGCGCGCGAGAGCGGTATTATTACGGCAGAGAGCTGTATTACAACAAGATGTACACGGAAGCGGAGGGCATTCTGGAGGCGTTTCTGCTCGGGGACGGCTGGAACGAAAACAAGGCGGACGCCTGCCTCATTCTGTATCGTTGCTATCTGGCGCAGGGGGAAAAGGGGAAGGCGGTCGACCGCCTCACGCAGAGCTTTGCGTACGCGTTTCCCAAAAGCGAAGCGTGCTGTCTGCTCGGCGGTCACTTTATGGAGTGCGGAGACATCGAAACGGCAATTTATTGGTATCAGACGGCAACGAAACTCCCGCCCTGTGACAGATACGGCGGATTTTTCCTTGCGGAGTACGCGGGGATCATACCGTGTTTGCAGCTCTGCGTGTTGTACGACAGACTCGGAGACAGAGAGCGCGCAAACCATTGGAACGAGCGGGCGGGGAAGCTGTGCCCGAATCATCCGAGTTATCTCTTCAACAAGGCATATTTTGAGAAAAAATAAAGCTGCGCCGCGGATGTCCGCGGCGTAGTGTTTTCAGTCGAGTTGTTCGACGGTCATATAGGCGCTTGCGATGCGCATGGAGGAAAGCAAAGAGGACTTTGCCTTCATGGCGAGGTCGACGCTGTCGCCCTCGGAGAGGCGGACGATGGCTTCTCCGTGTATCGGGAAGAGCGCGCCTTTGATGACGGTGCCCGTCGCCTCGGCGGAGGGGATCCTGACGCCGTTGACGCGCGCAAAGAGACGAACGGCTCCGTAGCTTTCGGCGATGAGAACAATTCCGTAGGAGAGGCGGTACACGCCGTCTTCCTTCAGGCGAACGGAGGATGTTTCGTATGTCACTTCTTTGCGCGGCATTTCGGCGTTCAGCGATACGGCGATCTCGTCTTCCGACGTTTCAGCCGACCGCTCTTCCTGTCTGTAGAGCCCGCCGTAGGCGAGCCGAACCGAGCCTGTGGGCCCCGTCGGACCCGTCGGACCAGTTGCACCGTCTGCGCCGCGCGGAATGACGAAATCGAGCAGATGATTGGGACTGCCGGAACGGTCGGTGACCAGAGCCTCCGTCCCGGGGTCTCCCGTAGTGGTAGAGTTGACGGCGAGGGTATCGGCGGTTCCGGTCGCGCCGTCCGCGCCGTCTGTGCCTGCGGGACCCGTGGGACCCGTCGCCCCCGTGGGACCCGTTACGCCCGTGGGGCCCGTTACGCCCGTGGGGCCCGTTACGCCCGTGGGACCCGTTACGCCCGTGGGGCCCGTTACGCCCGTGGGGCCCGTCGCCCCCGTGGGACCCGTCGCCCCCGTGGGGCCCGTGATACCTGTCCCCGTCGCTCCGGTCGGAGAAATATATACGATTCTTTCGACAGACTCGTAATTGCAGCAGCTGTAAGGGAAACAACCGCATTCGTAAAAGTTCATTTGATACCTCCTGGCGGTACTTCTGTAAGTGACCTATTGCAGTATATTCGGAGGGGGCAAATTGCGTTCCGAGAGGGAAGGCGGGGCAAAGGAGCGAGCGTAGCAAAGGGCAAAGAAAAAAGCGCCTCTCTAAAGAGGTGCTTTCTGTTCAGATGCGGGAAAATTTTTGTTCCATGCGGAGAATGATTTCGGATATCGTCTGAGAAATGTACAGAAAGTCCGTTTCGATGTCCTTAGCGAATTGCAGATATTCCCGATGCCGCGCTTCCAGCCATTCCTGAATGGGGAGCGGGGAAGGGGAGCAGCGAAGCTGCGAGCCGTCCAGCATGCCGTCGAGTTTGTTTTGGAACAGTTTTTCGTAACGGCAGTGCTCCAAGAGGTGTCCCTTTACGTTGTGGGGGAACGTGAAGTAATCTTCGAGATAGTGCAGGACGTATCCGAAGCGGTAGCAGGAAACAAAGCTCCAGCGTTTTTTGCGTTCCAGTTTGGAAAGGGTGCGGACGGTGCGTTCCTGCGTCGTGCCGAAGAGGTGTCCGCGTTTGTAGGTATATACGAGAATGTCGGGCATGATGCTGCCGAGCTTGATCCAAAAGCGTTTGCATGCGCCGCCCCTGTTTTCAAGTGCGTGGCGCGTCATTTTCCAATGGCATTTTTTCTTCATGATTCTCTCCTCATTGCTTATTCTATCATAACAGGCGCGACGAAAGCAAGGATTTTACGCAATCATTGCATTGTAAAATTTATCCGTTCGAAACGATAAAAAAATGTTGAAATTTGAAGGGGAGGTGAAAAATATGCAAAATTTTACTTGCCTTTTTGTAGCGACGGTGCTATACTGTAACAAATGCGCAGACAAGGTCTTTCTGCAATAAAAAGTTGTACCTGCCTGCTCGACGCGAAAGCGTTTTTTTTTGGGCATTCGACGGAGCGATCCGTTCGAAAATACAATTTACAAGAGGTTTTGGATTATGAAAATGATCTATGGCGTTAAGGACAGACCTCCCGTAGGGCGTCTTATCCTGTTCGCACTTCAGCAGTTGCTGGCAATTCTTGCCGCGACGATCGCCGTGCCTATGGCAATCGGTAACGGTATGTCTTCGTCCGCAGCGCTGTTCGGCGCAGGCGCAGGAACTCTCGTTTACCTTGCGTTCACGAAGTTCAAGAGCCCTGTCTTTCTGGGAAGCTCGTTCGCTTTCCTCGGCTCGATGTCTGCGGCATTCGCAGGGGCGGCAACCGCTACGCTCGGCTATCTCGGGCTCATCGTCGGCGCGGTGTTCGCGGGTCTCGTCTACGTCGTGATCGCCCTGGTGGTAAAATTTGCGGGCGTAAAGTGGATCAATAAAGTGATGCCTGCGGTCGTCATCGGACCTACGGTCGCGATCATCGGACTTTCCCTTGCGGGGAATGCGGTCGGTGACCTGATGAAAGGCAATGTGTATATTGTGGCGGATCCTGTCAACACGATGGCTTGTTCCCCTTATCTTGCGTTCCTCTGCGGTATCGTGACGCTCGCCGTGACCATCGTTTGTTCCGTTTACGGCAAAAAGCTTCTGAAGATGATCCCTTTCATCATCGGCATTCTCGCAGGTTACGCGCTCGCCGCGATCTTTACGGCGATCGGCAATGCGGCGAACGTCGATGCGCTCAAGATCATTGACTTCTCCAAATTCAATGATATGCAGTGGTATCCCGATTTTGTGTTCATCACCGCGTTTATCAATCCCGACTACGGCGATGCGAACATCGGCGCTTACATCGGTACGATCGCGGTCGCTTATGTGCCCGTCGCGTTCGTCGTATTCGCAGAGCACCTTGCCGATCACAAAAACATTTCTTCCATCATTGAGCACGATCTTCTGACCGATCCCGGTCTTTCCCGCACCCTCCTCGGCGACGGCGTAGGCTCAATAGTCGGCGCATTCTTCGGCGGCTGCCCGAACACGACGTACGGTGAATCCATCGGCTGCGTCGCCATTTCCGGCAATGCTTCCGTATTTACCATTCTCTGCACGGCGATCCTTGCGATCATTGCGTCCTTTGTCGCTCCCTTCGTCACCTTCCTTGCGACGATCCCTTCCTGCGTCATGGGCGGCGTCTGCATCGCGCTCTATGGCTTTATCGCAGTTTCCGGTCTGAAGATGATCCAGAACGTAGACCTCAATGAGAACAAAAACCTGTTCGTCGTATCCGTCATTCTCATTGCGGGCGTGGGCGGCATGCAGCTTCAGTTTGGTCAGGTCACCATCACGTCCGTCGCTTGCGCGCTCATCCTCGGCATTCTGACGAACGTGCTTGTCAACATCAAGAAGAAGAAGGAAGACTCTGAAGAAGAAGAGAAGGCGGAGTGATCTATGAAAAATTATCCCAACGTAATGATTTTCGATCACCCGCTCATCCAGCATAAAGTCGCCATTTTGCGCGACGAGCGGACGGGCATGAAACAGTTCCGCGAGTTGGTGGAGGAGATCACCACGCTCATGGCATTTGAGAGCATGCGCGACGTGCAGACCGTGCCCGTCATGGTCAAGACGCCTTTAGAGGTCACGGAGCAGAGGATGGTGCCCGAAAAGAGCATCGTCATCGTGCCCATTCTGCGTGCGGGCCTCGGCATGGTGAACGGCATCCATACGCTCTTCCCCACGGCGAAAGTCGGGCATATCGGCATGTACCGCGACGAGGAGACGTTGGAACCGCATGAGTATTACTGCAAGCTTCCCGACGGTATCGAGGAAAAGACGGTATTCGTCGTCGATCCCATGCTTGCGACGGGCGGTTCCGCCGTCGACGCGATCAACGCGCTCAAGGCGCGCGGCTGCAAGAAGATCAAATTCATGTCGATCATCGGTGCGCCGGAAGGCGTTTCCAAGGTCGCCGAAGCGCATCCCGACGTCATGATCTATGTATCGACGCTCGACCGCGAGCTCAACGAGAACGGATACATTCTTCCGGGTCTCGGCGATGCGGGTGACAGACTGTTCGGCACAAAATAAAACTATAAAACAACGAATTATGCCGCCCGAAAGGGCGGCTTTTTTCGTAAAGATCCGTTGCCCCCCAAGCGTCGGACGCGTTCGGAATGAGAAGTTCTTTCGGGAGCGACATGCTCTGCGGAAAAAGAGACGGCGGACGAATTCCGTCGGACAATCGATTTGTCGTCGGAAATATGCAAGCGAAGAAATGAACCCAATCAAAAGCAGACAACTTTTGTGTTTGTCCGGATTTCGGTTCGTTTCAAACGTCAGCCGCGGGCTTGCCATGGAGGAAAATCGGACGAAAAGAGGAATTTGCGGAGACATGTTTTACGCGGAAGAACAAAAAGCGAGCACAAAAAAAGGTCGGAATAATTCCGACCGAAGTTGAGAGACGCTCTAAGGCGTCTCTTGTTGTTTCGCCGCTTGGATTTCGGCTTGTTCTTTGCGAATGACGCGCGCGGCGATGATGAACATCACGAGCCCCGCGATGAAGAGGCAGGCGATGGGAACGACGCCCGCGTTGATGTTGTCCGTGACAGAAATGACGATGCTCGAGCAAAGCGTGCCGAAGAATGCCGCGCTCTTGCCGAAAATGTCCATGATGCCGAAGAACTCTCCCGATTTTTCGGCGGGGACGATCTTGGCAAAGAAGGAACGGGAGAGCGCCTGAATGCCGCCCTGGAAGAGACCCACGCATACGGCGAGCACCCAGAATTCCCAGACCTGATTCATCTGGATGGCAAAGAGCGCCACGCCCGTATAGGCGAAGATGCAGACGAGGATGAGCTTGTCGTTGGGAATTTTTGCCGCCAGAAATCCGAACAGAATGGCGGAAGGGAACGCGATCACCTGCGTCAGCAGGAGCGCGAGCAACAAATCGGTGGTGTCAAATCCCAAAGCGTCTCCGAACGAAGTCGCCATGTCAATGATGGTGTAGACGCCGTCGATGTAGAGAAAGAACGCGACCAAAAAGAGCATAATGCCTTTTTTCCCGGGGAACTTTTCGCGGAAGACGGAGAACAGACGGCTGAACCCGTCCCGAACCATGTGTTTCTGGCGCGGAACACTGTGTAATTGCTTGTACTTTCTCGTGAGAGGTATCGTCATCCCGAGCCACCAGATCGCGTTGAGGGTGAAGGCGATCGGCATGGAAACGGAAATGCTGAGCGGCGTGAAGTTGATGAGCACGACGCTGAGGATGAAGGGGATGCAGCTGCCGATGTACCCCCAGGCATAGCCCTGAGAGGAGACGTCGTCCATCCGTTCGGGAGTCGTTACGTCGGAAAGCATGGAATCGTAAAAGACGAGGCTGGTGGAATAGGCGATCTTTACGATGACGTAGAGCGTAAGAAAGAGCACCCAGGGAAGCGGAACGGACAGCGCTGCGCATCCGATGACGCCGATGACGGCAGCCCCGAAGAAGAGAGGCTTTTTCCAGCCGTTGTAGTCGGCAAAAGTGCCGAGAATGGGGCCTAAGATCGCGACGATGATGGTCACCGTCGAAGCGGCGTATCCCCAGTAAGCGGTGGCGGTCTCTTTTTCGATGCCGCCGAGCCCTGCGAGGTAATTGAAATAGATGGGGAGTACGGTGGAAGCGAGCAGCGTGAAAGCCGAATTGCCCACGTCGTAGAGGATCCAGCGTTTCTCCAAGCCCGTGTACTTTTGTTTTGTCTTCATAATTCTTTCCGTTCAGTCATAGTTTCGGTCGAACCGATCGTCGATCGGTTCGTCGTTGTCAAGGTTTTCAATGTAAGCTTCAATGAGGGAACAGGCGGCAGGCACGCTCTCCATCATCAGCTTTTCAAGTTTTTGCGAGCTGTCTGCACAGGCGGGATCGGGGACTTTGCTCATAACGACTTCGTGCAGGTCGTCGTATTTTCCCGCCGCGCGGAGCACCGCGTCGATTGCCGTGCGCTTTGCGTCGTTGGGGGCGAGCAGTAGGTTGCTGTACCATTTCACGCTCGCGAGCGTCCGTTGCGTCTGCGCCGTGGTCAGTTCGAAAAAGGGTGCGATGATCGAAGCGTATCTCTTTTGACTGCAAAAATGCTCCGCAAGCTTTGCGTGCAGGGGATCTTTTCCGTCTTTTACGAGCAGGGCGCGGTCGAATTCTGCCTCAATTTTCGTATGCGAAACTCCGCTTTCTTTGATTTTTTCGGACACATAGCCGTGGCAGGAGCTGTCCAACACGAAGTGCGTGATGAATCCCGCCGTATAGGCGAGCGCGGCGTCAGGTTCTGCGCTGTCGGAGATTTTTCTCTTTGCGGCTTGAAAAAACGGGCGGGCGGCGCGTTGGTGCATGGCGTGTCCGAGCGCTCTGACCGAATTGCGGGTGAGCGGTTTATAGTAAAACAGAATATCAGGCCCGTGTGCGCCGATCAGATAAAAACGCTCGTTTGCGGCGAGCTTTTCTTTTGCCGATGGGGAAAGCCGTTCGAAGACGACTTCGGAAAATTTGCGATGAGCAAAGGCAGACGGCATAGAGACCTCCTTACATAGACGCTATTATAGCACGGCGAAGCAAATTTGTGGAACGTTTTTCGTCATATTTTTGTAATAAATTTTATCTTTTTTTCTCGGGTGAAGGAAAAGCCCACTCTGGAAGAGGGCGAGGAATGCGTTCGCTTTGCAAAAGTCTTGACGCGGGGTGCGGCCTTCTTTCGGAAATGCGATGGCGAGCCGCGCGTTTTAGAGCGGATAACTTGTCCGCCCGTGAGCTCCGCAGCGCGGAGCTCAGGAGAGCTTGACGAGGTTGAGCGTGTTGGTCGAGTAGACAAACGTGCCGCCCGAGGCGACCACTTGCAGGGTGGAAGGGACGGAAGTCACCTGAAAGAGGAGAGAAAACGATTCCGTCTGCGTTTCGCCGGAAGATACGAAGTTGTGCTGTGCTGCCGCGCCGGGCAGATCGGCGCCGTTTAGTTCGAAGTTGAGCAGCAAGGTCGTCGGCAGGGAAGTGTCGGAAGCGGGGCTGAACGTGCCGCTGAAGGTGGCGAGATAGACTCCCGGCCGGGAAAGAATGAAATCGGTCGAACCGTTTGCGTGCGAGATCGCGTCTCCCGTCTGTTGGGACGTTCGGTCAAATTCGAGTGGCTGCTGGTTTTGTACGGAGGCGGGGGGAACGGAGTAGGCGCTCAATGTCTGTGCGTTCAGCGTTCCGTCTGCGCCCGTCGCTCCCGTTGCGCCCGTCGGACCTGTTGCGCCCGTCGCGCCCGTTTCGCCCGTCGGACCTGTCGCGCTCGTCGCGCCCGTCGCGCCCGTCGGTCCAGTTCCGCCAGTAGCGCCCGTCTGACCAGCTCCACCAGTAGCGCCCGTCGGACCTGTTACGCC
>CALVME010000039.1 GCA_944342055.1 uncultured Clostridia bacterium
CCCACGCGGAACACGCGTTTGACCCCGCACTCTCTCGCCGCAACGAGGGTGAGCGGATGAATTTTGCCGTTTTTTGCGGGCGTCGCGACGTAGATCTCCTCCACACCCGCCGCCTTCGCGGGCAAAACGCCCATGCAGACGGACGAGAAGAGCGGCGCCGTGCCGCCCGGGACATAGATGCCCGCGCGCTGTACGGGGCGCACGACGAACCCCGTCGTCCTTCCCTCCGCGTCCGTCTCGACGTCGTCCTGCCGAAGCGCGCGGCAGTGATATGCATAAATATTCTTGACGGCGACGCGCAGGCTCTCCACCACGGCGACATCCGCCTCGCGGTATGCCGCGTCGATCTCCTCCTCGGAGACCGCGACCTCGGTCAGATCGGTGCCGTCGAACTGCTTTGCGTACCGCGCGAGCGCTTCTTCGCCGTTGTCGCGCACGTCGTTCACGATCGCCGCCACGGCTGCGACGAGCGATTCGTCTTCAAATCCTCCGCGAAGCAACAACGCCTCGCCCTCTTTCGCCGTAAAAATTCTCATATCTGTCGCCTCATTGCTTCGATGAGCGGCATGATCTCCGCCGCCTTCGTCTTCAAACTCACTTTGTTCGCGACCAGCCGCGCCGAGACGTCGTACACTTCCTCCAACACGACGAGCCCGTTCGCCCGCAGGGTGGAGCCCGTCTGCACGACGTCGAAGATGACGTCGGAGAGCCCCGTCACGGGCGCAAGCTCGATCGAACCGTGCAGATGGATGATCTCGATGTCTTCGCCGCGCGCGGCATACAGCCGCTTCGCGATGTTTTCGTATTTGGTTGCGACCCGTAGGTGCGCGTTGGTCAGACTGTCCTTGCGTTCGGGATACCCCGCAATGCAGAGCTTGCATGCCTCGTAACCGAGATCGAGCATCTCATACAGATCTGCCCCGCGCTCCATGAGCGTATCCTTGCCGACGATGCCGAGATCGGCGATGCCGTACTCGACGTAAGTCGGCACGTCCGTCGGCTTGACGAGGAAAAAACGAAACGCCCCGTCCTCCGTGCTCAACACGAGCTTTCGCGTGTCGCTCTTGATCACCTGTGCGGGAATGCCGCACTTCAAAAGCAGATTGCAGCTCTCTTCCGCGAGCCGTCCCTTTGCAAGCGCCATCGTGATCACAGCAATCTACCTCCCTCTTTTCCGACCAAATAAACCTGCATGCCTGAGCGCATCGCCTCCTCCCTCTCGCCGTGGAACAGCTCCGCGCGCTTGCCCTTCTTCCGCAGGGAGAGGCAGAACGCATACGCCTCCGCCTCGCAATGCGGCTCCGCGATCACGCAGCACTCCGCGGCAGGAGCTTTGACGAGGTCTCCCTGTCTCTCGAGCGCGATGAGCACGCGCTTGAGCCCCACCGCAAACCCGACGGCGGGAAAATCCGAGCCAAACTCGTTTGCCAGCGCGTCGTACCTTCCGCCGCTGAGCACGGACGCGCCGATGACGCCGGAAAGCCCCGTAAACACGACGCCGGAATAGTAAGAGAGGCTCTTCACTGTGCCGAGATCGATCGAAATGTATTTTTCGTAGCCGAAGCGGACGAGAAGCTCGTACACCTCGCGCAGATGTCTGAGCGCTTCGAGCGAAGCCTCGCAGTCGGTGAGCCGCTCTGCGCGATCGATGACCTCCACGCCGCCGAACAGCGTGGGAAGAGCCAGGATCGCCTCTTTCGCCTTAGAATCCCCGACAATCCGCTGCGCGCCGATGATGTCCTTCGCATTGACGAAACGGCGCACTTCTTCGGTCTCTTCTGAAGATAGTCCGGACTCGCGCAAGATACCCTTGAAAAAGCCGACGTGCCCGATGTCCAGGATGAAATCCTGCAAGCCGAGCGCCATGCCGCACTCGATGGCGAGCGCGATCATCTCCGCGTCCGCATAGGCGCCGGAGACGCCGAGCATCTCCACGCCGCCCTGCAACACCTCTCTTGCCGAGATGCCGCCGCTCTCCCGCGCGTTCCAGATATTCGAAAAGTAGGCGAGCTTCGTCCGCTTTTCCTTCAGTTTTGCCGCCATGCGGCAGACGCTGAGCGTCATATCGGGGCGCAATACCAGAAGCGAGCCGTCCACGTCCGTCATTTTGAACATTTTCTCTTGCGGGATTTTGTTTCTGATGTCAGAATAGGTGTCGTAATAATCGAGGATTGCCGTCGAGACAAAGCGATACCCCGCCCCCTCAAAGAGGGCGGTCAACTTTGCCTTGATGACGTTTAAGTTGTAACATTCGTCGGGCAAAAGATCTTGTACGCCCAAAGGTAATTTGAAATATGCCATAATAGCATTATATCACACCGAACGAAAGTATGCAAACTTTAATTGAGCACAATCTCGCTGAGACTGTGATACTTTTGCATTGCTGCTATGCGTAAAGCAGAAACTTCAAAGTTTCCCGTCAGCGCTTCGTCGGCAATGCGCTTCGCCATGAAGATGGTCTCCGCGCTGTATTTCAGATTTTTGAGGTCGGTCATGATCTTGCCGCTCTGCCGCGTACCCATGAAATCCCCGCTCCCGCGCAGTTCGAGGTCGCGCTGTGCGATCTTGAACCCGTCCGAAGTCTCCTTCATGACGGCGAGGCGCTCGCGCGCCGTTTCGCTGTCCGAACCGAGGAGCAGAAAGCAATAGCTCTTGTCTTTGCCTCTGCCGACGCGTCCCCTGAGCTGATGCAGCTGCGAAAGCCCGAACCGCTCCGCATTGTAGATGACCATGATCGTCGCGTCGGGAACGTCCACGCCCACCTCGATGACCGTCGTGGACACGAGGCAGTCGTACTTCTTCTCTTTGAATTCCGTCATGATGCGGTCTTTTTCTTTATCCTTGAGCTTGCCGTGCAGAAGGGCAAACCGCGCCGAGGGAATGCGCAGTCTGAGTTCTTCGAACAGCTCCGTCACGGACATGACGCTGCCCTCCTCGTCTCCCTCGATTTTCGGGCATACAAAATACGCCTGCTTGCCCGCGCGGCACTCCCTGCCGATGTAGGCGAGCATATCGTTGTATTTCGCCTCCGAAACGATAGAAGTCGAGATCTCCTGCCGCGACTTCGGCTTATCCGCGATGGTCGTGACGTCCAGATCGCCGTAAAAGATCAGGCTCAGCGTCCTCGGAATGGGCGTCGCACTCATGACGAGCGTATCCACGGCGTCTCCCTTCCCGCCCAGCGACGCGCGCTGCGCCACGCCGAAGCGGTGCTGTTCGTCGCAGACGCAGAAGGAGAGCGCAGCGAACGAGACGTCCTCCTGCAAGATGGCGTGCGTGCCGCAGACGATCGCGATCTCTCCGCTTTTGAGCCCCTCTTTGATCGCACGTTTTTCCTTCGCAGTCGTAGAGCCCGCGAGATAAGCGACCTTGTAATCGGGGAAATATTGCAATAAAATATTGTAATTCTGTTTCGCCAGCACTTCGGTCGGGGACAGATACGCCGCCTGATACCCGCTCTTGACCGCCATGAAAATGCCGCACAGCGCGACCGCCGTCTTGCCCGACCCGACGTCGCCCTGTAACAGGCGGTTCATGCGCCCCGGCGCGTGGACGCTTTCGAAGATCTCGTTGACCGCCTGCTTCTGCCCCTGCGTAAATTCAAAAGGGAAGCGGGAAGCAAACCCCTGCACGTCCTTTGCCGTAACCGCATACTTGTTGGTGCGCACGTCCTCTTTCCCGCCCTTGACGAGCTGAAACGCGGACAAAAGCACGAAATATTCTTCGAGCGCGATGCGCTCCGCCGCAGCGTCTTTCTCCTCCATAGACGTCGGATTGTGGATCTGATAGTACGCCTTTGCAAGCGGCATGATCGCATACTTTTTAATGAGCGGCGCGGGGATCAGGCTCTCCAGATCCGCCTTGACGAGCGCCTGGCGCACGGCGTCCCGCACGATCTTCTGCGACAGTCCCGCGCGCATGGGATAGACGGGAACGATCCCCTTGAGCCGATAATTCTGATCGATGGGCTCAAATGTGGGATTCACGAGCGAGACCTGCCCGTATTCGTTGCGCACCCGCCCGTAGAAGAGATAGTCGCCCGCCTTCAGCTTGCCTGCCACATACGGCTGGTTGAACCAGACCGCGCGGAAATGTTCGCCTTCCTGTTCGAGGTACGCCTGGACCGTCTTGACGCGGCTCCTGAAATTGACGGGCGAGACCTGTGTCACGCGGCAGGCGACGAGCGCCATGTCGTTGTGATACAGCTGTCTGACCGACTGCCTCTGCGTGAGGTCCAGATAGCCGCGCGGATAGAACTTTACCAGATCCTCCACGGTAAATATCTGTAACTTATTCAGTTCCTTTTCCCGTGCTTCGGAAATATACCGCAAACTTTTCAGTTCCATAGCGCTCCTAAACAAAAAGAGGGGATGTCTCCCCTCTCTCGTATGCTTTCTTTATTCGAGCGACAGCAGATAGTAGTAGATCGGCTGTCCTCCGTAACGATAATCGACGTCGCAGTCGGGGAACTCCTCGGCGACGCGCTTGGTGAGCGCTTCCGCCTGCTCCTCCGTCACGTCTTCGCCGTAGTACAGCGTGATAATCTCGTGCCACTCTTCCTTCATCGCTTTGATGAGATCGACGACCGTGCTGTCCACCTCCTTGCTCTTTGCAAGGATCTTCTTGTCGTCGAGACCGATGATGTCGCCCTCCTCGATGTCGAAGCCGTTGACGTTCGTCTTTCTGACCGCATGCGTCACCTGACCGGCTTTGACGTTGTCGATGGCATGGATCATGTTGGTCTTGTTCTCCTCTACGCTCGCCTCAGGATTGAAGGCGATCGCCGCCGAGAATCCCTGCGGAACGTTCTTGGTCGGAATGACGTGAATGGTCTTGTTGTCGACAAGCGCCTTTGCCTGTTCCGCCGCGAGAATGATGTTCTTATTGTTGGGGAATACGAATACGTTCTCCGCGTTGATCTTCTGCACCGCAGTCGCGATGTCGCTCGCGCTGGGGTTCATCGTCTGACCGCCCTCGATGACGCGATCGACGAGCAGATCTTTGAAGATATCGGAAATCCCTTCGCCCGCGCAGATCGCAAGCATGCCCATCGGCTTCTTTTCCGCCTCGAGCTTTGCCTTGAGTGCACGGTTCTGCTCGAGCATGTTTTCAATCTTCGGTCTGTCGAGTTCGCCGAGTTCAAGCGCATAGGTGAGCGCCACGCCCGGCGTGTTGGTATGCACATGCACCTTCACCATCTCGAGATCGCCGATGCAGATGACGGAATCGCCGAGCCCCATCAGCTTCTGACGCAGCCTGTCAATGTCCGAAAGCGTCGTGCTCTTCTTCAGATTGATGATGAAAAACTCCGTACAGTAAGCGAACTGGATGTCGCCGAGATCGAGGTTGATGACGTCGGAATTGTCCCCGAACACATCTTCCGCGGTCTGCGGAGCCGCTTCCGTCTGAATGTCATCCGCGCCGACGTCCTGTCCCGTGACGCAGGCGAGGAAGCCTTTGAAGATCGTCATGAGTCCGACGCCGCCCGAATCGACTACGCCCGCCTTTTTGAGTACGGGAAGAAGCTCCGGCGTCATGGCGAGGGCGCGCTCGCCCTCTTCAATGACTTTCGTGAAGAACTCATCGAACTCCATCTTTTTATTTGCGATTTTGACGGCATATTCGCTCATCATGCGGATGACCGTCAGGATGGTACCCTCTTTCGGGACGGAGACGGCGCCGTAAGCGACCGTCGTACCGTTCGCCATCGCCTTGGCAAAGGTGCGGGTATCGAAATCTCCGCTCTCGCGGATCACCTGACAGATGCCTCTGAAAATCTGTGAAAGAATGACGCCCGAGTTGCCGCGAGCGCCCTTCAGCGCGCCTTTCGAGATCGCGTCGCACACTTCCATGATGTTGTTGGAAGCGCACATATTCATCTCGCGGACGGCGGACTGAATGGTCAGTGACATGTTGGTACCGGTATCTCCGTCCGGCACGGGGAACACGTTGAGAGCGTCTACTTTTGCTCTGTTTGTTTCCAATAATTTAGCACCGGAAGCAACCCACTTTCGAAACTCGATGCTATTGATGAATCTAGGCATTCTTGACTCCTCAAACTCTGCGGTAGATAATTACAGCTTTACGCCGACAATGTTTACGTTCACCGTATCCACAATCATTCCCGTGAATTTTTCGATCTTATACTTAATGCTCTCTTTGAGTGATTCGGCCACGGCGTTGATGGAAACGCCGTATTTGATGATTACGTAAACGTCGATGTAAATCCTGTTTCCCGAAGTCGTGACCTTGACGCCTTTCCCTCCGGGATCTTTTTTCAAAAGTTCCGAAAGGCTGTCCGTGAATCTGCGGGACACAGTTTCCACGATACCGTAACATTCCGTCGCTGCATGCGAAGCGACCTTTGCGATCGCAAGGTCGGATATCGATATTTTACCGTATGCGTTACTTGTATTAACTGACATAACCTAACTCTCCTGAAACAATACCATTGTACATTATTTCCATGCTTTTTGCAAGTAAAAAAGAAAAATAAATAAGCAAAAGGTAAAAATTTTTTTAATTTTTCGGAAACATGCTTAAATTTGATTGCTTTTTATCAAAAAAGGTGATATAGTACTAATGCTCGTTTTGAGGAGACTCTTACCGAGTGCTTATTTTTGAGAATTTATTCCGCGGAGGTGTATGATATGTCCAGAGTATGCAGCGTGTGCGGCAAGGGTCAGACGAGCGGCAACAACGTCAGCCATTCCAAGCGCAGAACGAGAAGAACATTCAACGCAAATGTGCAAAAGGTCTCTTACAAGAAGGAAGACGGCACGATTTGCAACGATTACGTCTGCACGAGATGTCTGAAAGGCAATAAAGTAGACCGCGTATAACGAAAAGAAGCCGACGGCTTCTTTTTTATTTTTCTTCGGATATGCGCCCTTGCGGCGCGAAAGAGGGAAGGCGACCGCCTTCCCTCTTATTATACGCTTTTTTCATTCGGATTTTCATTGACCGCCACGAGCACCGTCCCCTTTGCGCAATCGAAGCGCGCTTCGTCGGACAGAATGACGTTCGAAATGCCGCGGCAGCGCCCGTAGGGAAGCGTCAGGTGCGACAGCGGATATTTCATCCCTTCCGAACTTTCCACCAGCGCGTCGCCCCCGAAGGGGAGAAGAGAGACCGTCTTGCCCTTTTCGCCGCATATCTCCGTCTTGCCCCGCGCCATAAAGAGCCTCGATCTGTCGCCGATCATTTCTGCCCTGACGCCCCTTTCCAGGGCGGCGAACAGCAACTGCAGATTGCCCAGGAAGTGATCCTCTCTTCCGCCCGTGCCGCCGTAGATCGCGATCTCGTCCACGCCCATGTCCAAAAGCCGAAAGAGCGCGATCTCCCCGTCCGTATAGTCCTTTTCGGAAGGATAGATCTCCTTCGGCGCGGGCTCGGGAAGGTAGGGAAGGGAATCAAAATCCCCCACATTTTCGTCTATCTTCGTCTTCCCCTTTGCCCAGGCATAGGCGCCGTCGCAGCAGATCGTATAGCCCTCTCTGATCTTTCCTGCATAAGGCTCTCCGTTCAAAAGGAGGACGCCCCTCATATATTCTCTCCGCGCAGGCGCTTGATGGTCACCACCTTGTCGGGGCTGTTGAACACCGTGCTGCCTGCGACGATGATGTTCGCACCCGCCTCCAGGACGGAATGCACATTGCTTTCGGTGATGCCGCCGTCCACCTCGATGTCGATCTCCTTGCCCGTCTCCAGAATATAAGAACGGAGGCGGCGTATCTTATCGAGCGTCTCGGGGATGAAAAGTTTTCCGCCGTACCCCGGGACGACGCTCATCAAAAGCACCTGATCGAGAAGCGGAAGATAGGGTTTGACGACCTCGACGGGAGTGGACGGGTTGACGACGAGTCCGCAGCGCATCCCTTTGGCGCGGATCATGTACAACGTGTCCTTGATGTATTGCTTGCGGATGCGGTAGCAAGCTTCGTAATGCACGGTCACCGTATTTGCCCCCGCGCGCGCAAAGTTTTCGATCTGCGTCTGCGGATGCTCGATCATCAGATGCACGTCGAGCGGCAGTTTGGTGCGCTTGCGGATCTCTTTGACCATCTGCGAACCGAACGTGATCGGGTTGACGAAGCTCCCGTCCATGACGTCGCAGTGAATGAGGTCGGCACCGCAGTATTCCAGCATCTCGACTTCTTCGCCCATCCTCGAAAAATCCGCCGACAAAATAGATGGCGCCACCATATTTCTCATCTCATTTTCCTCCTTGTTTTTCCAGATAGCCTGCGCGCAGCTGTCCGCACGCGCCGCCGATATCGTTGCCGATCCTGCGGCGAAGCGTCGCCGACAGCCCCCCTTTTTGCAGCAGTCCCAAAAAGCGATACGCTTCTTTTTCATCTATCGATTGCAAATGCCTCTCCTTCACCTCGTTGAGGCGAATGAGATTGACATGGCAAGGTCTCCCCTTCAGCAGGCGAATCAACGCTTCGCCGTGCTCCCTGTCGCAGTTTTCCCCCGCGATCAGGGCATATTCGAAAATATATCTCCTGCCCGTCTTTTCAAAGTAATACGCGCAGGCGTCCAGAATTTCCGCGATCTTGTATTTTCGCGCGATGGGCATCGTCTTCGCCCTGTCTTCGTCCCTCGCGTTGTGCAGGGAAACCGTCAGGTTGAGCGGAATGCCCTCGTCCGCGAGCCGATACATCTGCGGCACGATGCCCGAAGTCGAAAGGCTGATGTTGCGCGGGCTGATGTTGATTCCGCCCTCCGCCGTGACCGCACGCAAAAACGCGACGGTGTTGTCGTAATTGTCGAGCGGTTCCCCGCTGCCCATCAGCACGAGGTTGGTCACTTCTCGCTTTCTGAGCGTCCCGCCGTGAAGCGCATTCACGGTGAGCACCTCACACAAGATCTCTCCGCTCGACAGATTGCGGATGAGCCCGCCCAGCGTGCTCGCACAAAACAGGCACCCCATGCGGCACCCGACCTGCGTGGACACGCACTGCGTGTTGCCGTACTCGTAGCGCATGAACACCCCTTCGATGAGGTTGCCGTCCGCCAGCTCGAACAGATATTTTTCGGTGCCGTCCTTGCTTCGGAATGTCTCCCGTATCCTGACGGGTTCGTCTTCGAATCGTTCCAGCAGTTTTTCGCGGAACGCCTTGGAAAGATCGGTGATCTCCGAGATCTTTTTTCCCTGCATGAGCCCGCGATAGAGCTGCCCCGCCCGAAACTTCGGCTCGCCGTAGGAGAGCGTCAGACTCTCCAGCCCTTTGAGATCGAGATCCTGTAAAATTTCTTTCATGCGGTAATGTCCTCAAATTTTGCGCCCGTATAGGCGGCAAGGTCGAAGGGAGAGAGCTCGATCTGAAATCCCACCTTCCCCGCCGACACGCAGATCGCGTCAAAAAGCTGCGCCGTCTCGTCGATGACGATCGGAAATTTTTTCTTCATGCCGATGGGAGAACACCCGCCGTGAACGTAACCCGTGAGCGGCAGCAGCTCCTTTTGTCTGATCATGGCGACCGACTTGGCACCGACTGCCTTCGCCGCCTTTCGGCATTCGAGCGTCGCGCTCACGGGCACGACGAAAACGTAGTAATTTTTGCCGTCCGTGGTGACGAGCGTCTTGAACACGGCGTCCGGGTCTTCCCCCAGCGCCGCCGCCACCGATTTCCCGTCCACAACGGAAGGGTCATATTCGTGCGGGCGATAGGAGACGCCCGCCGCGTCCAGAAGGCGCATTGCGTTAGTTCGTTCCATTTCTGATGAGGCAAGCCACATAAAATCCCGCCCCGAACGCTTCGTCAGGCAAAAACTGCAAACCGCAGCGCGTTCTCTCGTGGCAAAGCGGGCTGTCGATCTCCTCGACGGAAAAATCCGAGGAAGAGAGGAATTGTTGCACGATGCCGTCGTTCTCTTCCGAAAGCACGGAGCACGTCGAATAGTACAGCCTGCCCCCCGCCTTCACATATCCGGCACAATTTTGTAAGATCGCAAACTGCGTCTTTTGCAGCTCCGCGAATTTTTCTTCTGTTTTGTTGAGTTTGAGATCGGGATTCTCGCTGACCGTCCCCAACCCCGAACAGGGCACGTCGCACAAGACGGCGTCGAACGCGCCCTCGTATTGCGGTTCGAACGCGGCGCTGTCCTTGCAGAGCGCGATCACGTTCTTCACGCCCATGCGCGCGACGTACTGCTCGATGAGAGAGACCCTGTGCGGATACAGTTCGCAGGAGACGACTTCGGTGCATTTCTTTGCGAGGAGCACCGATTTGCCTCCGGGCGCGGCACACGCGTCCAATATCCTCCCGCACGGTTTTATCACGTCGCAGATCGCGATCGAGCCGACCGACTGAAAGGTATAATCTCCCGCGAAGAAGCGCTCGTCCCGCGTGAAGTTCTGAAAGATATAAGTATGCGGGAAGGGGGTGTCGATGTGCGCCCGTCCCAGGTAATCCTCTTCGCCCCGCTCAAAGCGCACGGTCACCCCGCGCGAGCGCGCCGAAAGAATTTTTTCCGTCCTGTCCCCGTACTCCGCGACGAGCTTTCGCACGACGAACGGCGGAAAGCCGTACCGCAGGGCGAGCCCCTCCTCTCCTTCGGGGAAGCGCACGCGCCCGGCGTCGAACGCGCGCAGGAAAGCGTTGATGAAGCCGGACGCCCCGCCCTTGCCGAGCTTTTTCGCCAAAGCGACGGCGTTGTCCGTCACCATATATTTCTGCTTGTGCAAAAACAAGATCATGTAGAGTGCAATCTTGAGCAGCACGCGCACGGGGAGTTTCGGCGACTTCGGCGCAAACGTGCGGATGCACTGCGACAGGTATCCGTCCTCTTCGAGCACGCCGTACACGATCTTGACCGTGCGCAGACGGTTCAGCTCCTCGATAGGCGTCTCCGCGATCGCCTGTTTCAAATGCGCCCCCTCGCCGTACACGCGGCAGAGGATCTGATAGGGGTCGTAAAGCGGATTCGTCATTCGAATTTCTGTCCTTTCTGTATCTTTCTGCCGTTGAGCAGATCAGCCGCGCGCAGGCGTTTTCCGCCCGCAAGCTGCAATTCCGTGATCTTGACGGCGCCGTCGCCGCACTTGACGAGCAATCCCTGTTTGGGCGCGTCCGTCAGCACCGTGCCGCACCCTTCTTCCCCCTGCCACTCGGCGCGCTCCGCGCGGAAAAAGTTGACCGTCTGCCCCGCGAGAAAGGCATACGCGACGGGAGAGGTATTCATGCCGCGGACGAGCCGCCCGATGTGCGCGGCTGGCGCGGATAAATCCACCTTCGCCGCTTCCCCCGTGATCTTTTTCACGAGCGATATTTCTCCGCTCTTCGGCGTAAGTTCGGCTTCCCCCCGCTCCAGAAGCGCCAGCGCCTCCGCGATGCAT
>CALVME010000040.1 GCA_944342055.1 uncultured Clostridia bacterium
AGGCATACGCGACGGGAGAGGGATTCATGCCGCGGATGAGCCGCACGATGTGCGCGGCGGGCGCGGAGAAATCCACCTTCGCCGCTTCCCGCGTGATCTTTTTCACGAGCGAAATTTCTCCGCTCTGCGGCGTAAGTTCGGCTTCTCCCCGCTCCAGAAGCGCCAGCGCCTCCGCGATGCATTCGCCGCCGAGCGCGGCGAGCCGCTCCGAGAGTTCCCCGGCCGTGTCTTCGCCGACAGAAAGGGAACGCTGCAACAGAATATCCCCCGTATCCAGACCGAGCTCCGTCTTCATGACGGTGATCCCCGTCGTCTCGTCCCCGTTGAGCACCGCCCACTGAATGGGAGAAGCCCCGCGGTATTTCGGAAGAAGGGAAGCATGTACGTTGTACACGCCGAGCGGGAAAGAATCAAGCACGTCCTCCGTCAGTATCTGCCCGTAAGCGCAGGTCACCATCACATCGGCGCCAAGAGCGCGCAGTTTTTCGGTTTCCAGGCGGATCTTTTCGGGCTGCAACACGGTAAGAGCGTGCGCGAGCGCCGCCTCTTTGACGGGCGGAGGCGTCAATACCCCCTTTCTGCCCTGAGGGGCGTCGGGCTGCGTGACCACGCCGACCACTTCATGCCCCGCGGCGAGGATCGCCTCCAGAGAGGGTACCGCAAACGCAGGGGTACCTGCAAACACTACTTTCATATGCCCGAGACGATGTTCGTCGCCTTATCGATGTACAGCACGCCGTCGAGATGGTCGAGCTCGTGACAGAAAGAAAAAAAAAAAAATCCCTTCGCTTCCAGCGTCTGCTTGTTGCCGAAGCGGTCCTGATAGGCGATCTTCACCTTGTACGGGCGGGTCACCGTCCCCTGTTTGCCCTTGACGGACAGACAGCCCTCCGGTCCGACCTGCTCGCCCTTCTGCGAGAGAAACGTCGGGTTGACGAACTCGAAGAAGCCTTCTTCGACGTCCACGACGACGGCGCGGCGCAAGATGCCGACCTGAGGCGCGGCGAGCCCCGCCCCCTCCTGCTCGCGGACGGTGTCCTTCATATCGTCCAGAAGCGTCCAGAGTTTTTCGTCAAATTTTTCCACAGGGAAACATTTTTTTCTCAGCACGTCGTCTCCGACCTGCACCACATTGCGTATTGCCATTTTTTCTCCTTGTCAAGACAGATTGTTCGGATTTTCTTCGACGTACACGAGCACGTTTCTGGTCTTCACCGAACAGATATCGTAAATTGCGGACAAAAGGGCGTCGCCCTTCAGCCGCATGAGCACTTGGTACCGATATTGATTCTGAATGCGGCGGATGGGAGACTTCATCTTGTTGAAAAAGAGGAATTCCTCCCTGTGCGCCTTTGCGAGCGCTTCCAGCGGATAATACACCTTTTTCAGGGCTTCGATCGCCTCTTCCTCCTTCTCGCCCGTCACCATGACGCGCACGATCTTCGCAAAGGGCGGAAAATGCGTTGCCTTGCGGAGGGACGATTCGTACTCGAAAAATCCCGCATAGTCATAGCGCACCGCATAGCGCAGGACGTTGTTTTCGGGGGAATACGTCTGCAAGACCACCTTGCCCGCCTCCTGCGCCCTGCCGCTTCTTCCCGCGACCTGCGTGACGAGCTGAAAGGTGCGTTCCCCGCTCCGATAATCCGAAAAATGCAGGCTCATGTCCGCGTCGAGAATGCCGACGAGCGTCACTTCTGGAAAGTCGTGTCCCTTGGCGATCATCTGCGTGCCGACGAGAATGTCCGCCTCGTGCGAGGCAAACGCGCGTAATATCTTATAATGTCCCTCTTTTCCGCTCGTCGTATCGTTGTCCATGCGCAAAATCCTTGCGCTCGGATAGAGTTTTCTCAGCTCCGAGACGACGCGCTGCGTCCCCGTGCCGCCGTAGCGGATGCGCACGCCGCCGCAGTTGGGGCAGGCGGTCAGCATTTTGTATTTCGCGCCGCAGTAGTGACACTTCAAGCAATCCTCTTCGCTGTGATAGGTCAGAGACACGTCGCAGGACTCGCACTGCGCGACGTATCCGCACTCCTGACAGACGACCGTGCTCGAATATCCCCTGCGGTTGAGAAAGAGCATCGCCTGCCGCTTCTCCGCGAGACAGCGGGTGAGTTCCTCCTTCAGCCGCGAGGAAAAGGCGGAGGGATTGCCGTGTCTGACTTCTTCGCGCATGTCCGCGATGATGATGTCGGGCATGGGTTTGCTGTTGATGCGGTTTTTGAGAGAGATCAGATTGCTTCTGCCCTCTCTGGCGTCGAGATAGGTCTCGACGGAGGGCGTGGCGCTTCCGAGCACCAACTTGCAGCTATGGTACGTTGCGCGCCGCAATGCGACGTCGTATGTCCGATAGCGCGGCGTCGATTCGCTCGTGTAGCTCGCGTCGTGTTCCTCGTCGATGACGATCACGCCGATCCGATCGACAGGCGCGAAAATCGCACTCCGCGCGCCGACCGCGACGCGCGCCTCTCCCGTTCGGAGCCGCCACCATTCGTCGAAGCGCTCCCCGTACGAGAGCCCGCTGTGCAGGATCGCGACGGCGGAGCCGAATCTGGCGCGAAGCTGGGAAAGCATCTGCGGCGTGAGGGAGATTTCGGGGACGAGGAAGATCGCGCTCTTGTCCTGTTCCAGCGCCTCCGCGATGAGGGTGAGATAGATCTCCGTCTTGCCGCTGCCCGTCACGCCGTGCAACAGCTGTACCGTCTGCGAAGAAGCGCGTATGCTCTCGACAGCCGCCCTCTGTTCCTGCGTCAGCGTATGCGGCGTATCGCTTCCCGCGATGCCCTCGTACGGGCTGCGGCGCACCTGCTCGCGCGTGATCTCCACCGCGCCCTTTCCCGCGAGCGCCTTGATCGCCGCCGCGCCGAACATTTCGTCGAGAATCCTGCCTTCCGCCTTTTTGTGTTCTTTGAGATAGGAGAGCGCCGCCGCCTGCTTCTTTGCGCGGGAAGTGTCTGCGTCCTTGACGAACGCGACATAGCGAAGGTATCTCTCCTTTACCTTGCCCGTCCGCATTTCGGCGGGCAAAAACAGCCGAAGCACGAGCGCCTTCGGACAGCGATAGCGCTTAGCGAGCGCGTCGGTGAGCGCGAGGCACTCCTCGTTCAGCGCGGGGAGCTCGTCATACACCTTCGAAATGCGTCTGAGCTTCTGCTCGGGATATTCGCTCCGCTCCTTGCAAGCCATGACGAATCCCGCCGTATGGGTGTTGCCGAAGGGGACGACGACCCGCGACCCGGGTTTTACCCCTTCGTCGCACACATAATCAAAAATTCTGTCCACTTCGCTGCTCGCAATGTCTACGATGACTTCCGCTATCATGCACCCTCGCTCCGCCCGCTTAAAAAGCGACAAAACGGCATTTTTCTGCCGTTTGCCGTCAATCCTTCGTATAGCTTACTTTTCCGGACTCGATCTCCAGGCACGCCTCGGTGATCTCCTTGTTCTTGTCGGGACACTCGAAAAGTCCCTGCCCGTGCAAATTATCGATGATCTGGCGCGTGCGTTTTGCCACTACCACGCAGAGTGCATAGCGGCTGACCGGCTCCTCCTGCGAGCCGAGTTTACGGATCAAACTGTCTACCGTGGGCTGATTGATCATTCTTGTTTACCTCCGTATCGTGATTTCACTGCGTATGATTTTCAACAACTTGGAATACGCCTGTTCAAGGTCGTCGTTCACGACCACTTCGTCGTATCTGTCCCGAAAGGACAGCTCGTATTCGACGCGGGCGAGCCGCTTTTGCAGCGTCTCCTCGGTCTCCGAATTTCTGCCGATCAGACGGTTCTTCAGCGCCTCGAGAGAGGGCGGCACGACCATGATCGTCAGCAAAGACGGATATTTTTCTTTGACCGCCATCACGCCGTTCACTTCGATCTCCAGAATGACGTTCTTGCTTTGCAGCGTCTCGAAGACGAAATCCTTCGGCGTGCCGTAATAGTTGTCGAAATGTTTGTCATATTCCAAAAAGCCGTCCTCGCCGATCTTCTGCAAGAAGGCTTCCTTGGTCAAAAAGAAATAATGTACCCCGTCGATCTCGCCTTCGCGGGGCGCGCGCGTCGTGCAGGACACCGAAGCGACGATGTCTTCGTTGCGCTCCGTGAGCATCTGCACCAACGTACCCTTTCCCACCCCTGCGGGACCTGAAATCGCTATGAGTTTTTTCATTCGTCACTCCAAATTCTGTATCTGTTCGCGCACCTTTTCGATCTCGTTCTTGAGGGAAAGCCCGCACTCGGTCACAATGAGATCGTTGCTCTTGGAACAGATCGTATTGACTTCGCGGTTGAATTCCTGTACCAAGAAGTCGAGTTTTCTGCCGACGGGGTGGGTATTTGCAATCGCGTAAAACTGTTCGATGTGCGAAGAGAGCCGCGTGAGCTCCTCGTCGATGTTGCATTTGTCGGTAAAGACCGCAACTTCCGTCAAGAGCCTGCTCTCGTCGATCTCCGTCCCCGCAAGAAACTGTCTGACCCGTTCGGTCATCTTCTTCGCGTAATTTTCCGCGACGAGCGGCGCGCGCTCCCTGATTTTTTCCACCAAGGAAGCGATGGTCCCCATGCGCGCGCACAGATCTTCTCGCAGTTTTTCGCCCTCTCTGAGGCGCATCTCGTTGAGCCCCGCAAGCGCAAGATCGAGCGCGGACAAAAGCGCGGCGAGCACGTCGCCGTCCGCCGTGGGGCATTCTTCCGTTTTGAGGACGTCGGGACATTTCATGAGCGCGAGGACGGTCAGATCGTCCTCCAGGAGAGGAAACGCCTCTTTCAGCGTCTGCGCCGCCTCGACGTAGGCGCGGGCGGTCTCCGTATCCGCGGAAAGCATGACGCGCTCCTTGCGGCGGTCGGTAAACGACACGAACACGTCGACGTGTCCCCGCGTCAATTTCTCCTTCACGGCGCCGCGGACGCGGTCTTCGTACGCAAGAAAGAGCTTCGGAGCCTTGACGGAGACGTCGAGGTATCGGTTGTTCACCGATTTGACTTCCACCGTCAGATCAAACGCTTCGCTCTTCCATTCTCCCTTGCCGTAGCCTGTCATGCTGTACATACTTTTCACCTCTGTCCGCAAAGGGTACAGTCCCGTATCTTAATGTTCCGTCTTATTGTAGCACATTGCGGCGCATTTTTCAAGTGTTTTTCCAAACTTATGAAAGCAATTGAGAAAACTCCTCTTCGCCGATGATGCGGACGCCGAGCTTTTTCGCCTTGTCGAGCTTGCTGCCCGCGCTCTCCCCTGCGACGACGAGCGTCGTCTTTGCCGTCACGCTGCTCTGGCACACGCCGCCGCGCGCCTCGATGAGCGTCTGCGCCTCGCTGCGCTTGTACGCCGAAAGGGTACCCGTGAGCACCACGTTCTCGCCCGAAAAGACGCCTTCGGTCTTGCCGACCGCTTCGGGAGAGACGCCGAGCGCGCGCAGCGCCTCTATCTCTGCGCGGTTGTCTTCGTCCGCAAAGTACGAGACGATGTTGCCCGCAGTCACGCTGCCGATGTCCTCCATGCCGACGAGTTCTTCCTCGGTCGCCGCGGACACCGCCTCGATCGAGCCGAACTTCTTTGCGAGGTCTTTCGCCGCGACCTTGCCGATGCCGTCGATGCCGAGCGCATACAAAAACCGATCGAGGGAAACGCGCTTGCTCTTTTCGATCGAAGAAAGCAAATTCGCTATCTTTTTATCCTTGAACCCGTCCAGCTGCGCGAGCATTTCCGCCGTCAGTCGGTACAGATCGGAAAATTTCCGTAACGCAAACGAATCGATGAGCTGCCCCGCCGTCATCTCGGAGAAGCCCTCGATGTCCATCGCGTCCTTCGACGCAAAATGCGCCATCTTTGCGATCACCCGCGGGCGGCAGGAGACGTTCGGGCAGAAGAGGTTTGCGCCGTTTTCGACGAGTTCCGCCCCGCAATAGGGGCAATGCGTCGGCTTTTCGACAAACTTGCTGTCCTCATTGTGTTTGATCGTGCCGAGGATCTCGGGAATGACCTCGTTCGATCGGCGGATCAGCACCACGGAGCCGACTTTGACATCTTTTTTCAATACGTCGCCGTAGTTGTTCAGCGTCGCTTTCTTTACGGTCACGCCGCCGAGATCGACGGGTGCGAGCAGGGCGAGCGGCGTAAGTTTTCCCGTCCGCCCGACCTGCCAGACGACGTCGCGCACCTCGGTCTCCCGCTCCTCGGCTTCGAATTTGAAGGCGATCGCATAGCGCGGGAACTTATCGGTGTACCCCATCGCGCCGCGCGCGGCGAAATCGTCGAGTTTGATGACCGCGCCGTCCGTCAGCACGTCGATCTGCTTGCGTTTCACTTCGATCTCGTCCACCGCCTGCACGACCTCTTCGCGGGTGGCGCACACGCGGAAATAATCGAAGGTTTTGAACCCCTCCCGCCGCAAAAACGCCATCGCCTCCTGCTGAGAATGCACGGTCTCCTCCGACATGTAGTTCACGTCGTAAAAATAGATGTCGGGCTTGCGCTTCGCGGTGATCGCGGGATCGAGATTGCGGATCGCCCCCGCCGCCGCGTTCCTCGCGTTTTTGAGGGGCTCCGCCGCCCCCGCGTTGTACTTTTCGAGCACGGAGAGGCGGATGACCGCCTCTCCCCGCACTTCCAGCTTTCCCCGATAGGAGATGGTGAGCGGAAAGGAATGAATGGTGAGCACCTGCGCCGTCACGTCCTCGCCGACGACGCCGTTGCCGCGCGTCGCCGCGCAGACGAACTTGCCCTCGTCGTAAGTGAGACAGACGGTCAGCCCGTCAAATTTGTATTCGACGGTATAGACGGGCGCGGGGCAGAACTTTTCCACGCGATTGAAAAACGCCCCGAGCTCCTCGTTTGTCACCGCCTTGTCCAAGGAATAGAGCCGCGCGACGTGCGTATGCGGCGCGAACGCCTTGACGGGATCGCCGCCCACGCGCCTGGTCGGACTGTCGAAATAGACCACCCCCGACTCCGCCTCCAGCCGTTTGAGTTCGTCGTACAGCCTGTCGTACTCCCTGTCCTCCACGGAAGGATTATCCAGCACGTAATATTCGTAACCGAGCCTGTTCAGAAGGTCGGTAAGCTCTCTCTGTCTGTCCATATCACAACACCTCGAGCGGGGCGAGCGCCGCCGCAAGCTGTTTGACGCCGAGTCCTTCGAACGCGACGTTCACGATGAGATTCTGCCCCGCGCCCTTCGTCGAGACGACGGTCCCCTCTCCGAACTTGGGATGTCTGACCCTGACGCCGTCGCGCAGGGCGGACAGATCTTTCTTCTGCGGGGAAACTTCCGCCTTCGCCGCGACGGGCGCCTGCTTCTTCTGTCCGCCGAAAGTGGGAAGATCTTCTTCGGGGCGATAGGCGGAATAGCGTACCTGACCGATCCCGTACGTCCCCCCGTATTCCCTGGCGAAATACTCCCTGCCGCCGTAACCGTAGCCGCGGGGCGAAGAGAGCGGCTCGTCGATCTTCATGACGGGCGCAAGCTCTTTGAGGAAAGAGCTCGGCGCGGTGAGTTCGCGCCTGCCGTACAGATAGCGCGACTTCGATCTCGTAAAATATATCTTTTCCCGCGCGCGAGTGATGGCGACGTACATGAGCCGCCGCTCCTCCTCCATGCCGTCGCGCTCTCGGATCGCGCGTTCGCCGGGGAAGGTGCGTTCCTCCAGCCCGCAGAGAAAGACCTGTCGGAACTCCAGTCCCTTGACCGCGTGGATGGTCGCGAGCGTGACGTAATTGCTCTCGTCCATCTCGTCGGTGTCCGCGCTCAGCGTGACCTGGCTCAGATAATCTCCCACCGAAGCTTCGGGATTGAGGCGGGCGAATTCGTCCACCGAACTCAGAAATTCCTCGATGTTGGCGAGCTTGTTTTCGCCCTCGTCGGTGTTTTTGTCATAAGCGTCGCGCATGCGCGTCGCCGCGACGACGTAACGCGCCAGCTCCCGCACGGGGAGCGCCTGTCCCTGCATGACGAGATCTTTGAGCAAGGCGCAGAACGCGTTGAGCTTCGCGCTCGTCCCCGCGTTGAAGCCGATCTCGTCGATTTCAAAGAGCGAATCGTAGAGGGAGATGCCCTCCTGCGCGGCGTAATCCTCCAAAGCCGCGACCGTCCTCTCCCCGATGCCGCGCTTGGGAAAGTTGATAATGCGGGTGACCGCTTCGTTGTCGAGCGGATTGACGATGATGCGGAAATACGCCAGAATGTCCTTGATCTCCTTCCGCTCAAAGAACTTGAAGCCGCCGAACACCTTGAACGGGATGCCGTATTTCGCGAACTCCTGCTCGTAGGAGCGCGTCAGCGCGTTGATGCGCATGAGCACGGCAAAATCGGAATAGCGATACCCCTTCGCGACGAGCGCAGCGATCGTGCGCGCGGTATAGAGCGCCTCGCCCGCCTCTTCATCCGCGGCGTAATAGACGGGAGCCTCGCCATCGGCGTTGTCTGTCCAGAGCGTCTTTTTGTTGCGCTTGCCGTTGTGCGCGATCACCGCGTTCGCGAGATTGAGGATGACCTTCGTTGAGCGGTAATTCTGTTCGAGTTTGTAGACCTTCGCGCCCGGGAAGCTCCGATGAAAGCCGAGGATATTCTCGATCTTCGCGCCCCGCCAGCCATAAATGGACTGATCGTCGTCGCCCACGGCGAAGAGATTGCCGTGCGCGGAGGCGAGGTATTTTGCGATCTCGAACTGCACCCCGTTGGTATCCTGAAACTCGTCGACCAAAAGATAGCGGAACTTGCCCGCGAGAAAATCCAGGACGTCCCTGTTTCTGCGGAGCAGGTTGAGCGTCTCCAGAAGCAGATCGTCAAAGTCGAGCGCGTTGTTCTCTTTCAGGTGTTTCTGATAGAGCACATATACCTTATAGACAGCTTCGGCGTTCTCCTCATCCCCATACTTTTCCTCGTACTCGTCGGGAGAGAGTCCCTCGTTCTTGATCTCCGAAATGCGATAACGCACCGTCTTTAAGAGTTTTTCGTCTGCAAATCCGCAGGAGAGGAAGGTCTTTTTCATGACGGTGCCGCTCTCGCTCTCCGCATAGATCGAAAAATTCCGATTGAAACCGGCCTGTTCGGGGAACATGCGCAAGATGCGCACGCACATGGAATGAATGGTGCAGATCCACATATTCCCGCAATCGATGATGGCGGAAAGTCGTTCCTTCATCTCGTTTGCCGCCTTGTTCGTGAAGGTAATGGCGAGGATGTCCTCGGGCGGGACGTTCTTTTCCCGCACAAGATAAGCAATGCGGGAGGTCAAGACTTTCGTCTTGCCGCTTCCCGCACCTGCAAGCACCAGAACCGCGCCCTCCGTATCCGTGACCGGGAGAAGTTGTTGCGGATTGAGTTGTTCCAACAAATTTTCCATGGGTGTATTATATCACAGCGGCGAAAAAACTTCAAGAATTTCCGGGGTGCTTTTCCTGCTTTGCGACGTCAAACTCGCATTCCTTTTTGAAGCGCTCCAGCGCCTTGAGATAGCGCTCCGAAAGCTGAAGCGTATAACGCTGCTGCTCCTCATAAGAGAGCGTGGCGTAATAATCCTTGTCCGTCAGCCTGCCGAGCGCGTCGGAGACCTCCCCTTCGGACAGAAGGAGCCCCTTGACCCGCTCGTAAAACTCATCCTCTTTCTCTCCTTTGACGCGGCTTGCGACCTTCCCCGTCAGATAACGCTCCGCGCGGCTCTCGTTGAGTCCCTGTTCCTTCACAAACTCCAGATGCCTGTCCCTTTCCTCCCGATAGTTCTGCCAAAAACCCTGCTTCATCCTTTGTTTTGCGTCTTTCGCGATGCTCTTTAAGCTGCGTTCCATACCCTGTTTCCCTCCAAAAAGGCGACAAAATTCGACAAAAGAAAAGTCCGAACGCACGTTCGGACTTCGCTTCAGGACTTATTTCTCTTTCTTGCGGCTTCGGACTTCTTCTTCTTTTTTACGGAAGGTTTCTCGTAAAACTCTTTCTTTCTCAAATCGCCGATGATGCCGTCGCGGGAGCACTTTCTCTTAAAACGTCTGAGTGCGCTCTCTACGTTCTCGTTTTCTCCGACCTTAATCGTAGACATACCTTTTCAACCCTCCTTCGCCGACGCAGTTATTCTTCTTTCAAAGTCTCGGATATTATAGCAAAGAAGCGGCGCGCTGTCAACGATTTGCCCCTCTCTTTCGCAAAAAAATTTTCAAATCAGAGAGCGGAGATACGCCTCCGCCTCAGTAAGCTCGGAGAGCTCTTGATAGTCCCCCGAATACGGTTCGATCAGGAGCGGACCGTCGAACCCTTCGTCTTTCAGCCGCGCGACGAGCTCCCGAAAGGGAAACTTGCCCTTCCCCGGCAGGCACATTTTTCCGTCGCCGTCCACGTCCGTGACGTGAACGTGGGCGATGTCGCCCCCCATCTCTCTGAGATACTCTCTCCAATCGAAGCCGGACAGGCGCGCCTGCTTCAGATCGAGCACGCCCTTCATTCCGGGGCACTGCTCTTTGAGCTTCCGATAGACCCCGGGGCGGTTGTAAAACGCCCATTCCACGTTCTCCTGACAGAGCGTGACGCCGAACTTTTCGCAAAATTCGCAAAGTTCCGCCGTCAGCCTGCCGACGCGCTCGAAATTGTCGTTTTCGCCCGACCTCGCGGCGCGCTTGGCGCGGGTGATGCCGTGAAAGGTGTAATATTTTGCCCCCAACAGCGCGGCGGAGCGCATCGTCTGCTCCAAAAAATAATAGGCGTCCATGCGCACTTTCGGGTGCGGATTGAAAAACTGCGGCTCGATCTGAGAAGTGAGAATGTGTACGGAATGCACCTCTATCTCCCCCTTTAGCGGCAAAATGCTCCTCGAAAAGGCGGGATCGTATTCCGAAAAGGAGGTAAAAAACATCTCCGTACACTCGGAGCCGAGCTCTTTGAGAAGAGAAAATGCCTCATCGTTTTCGCGGCGCAGATAAAAAGCCGCCGTCGAGATTCCCGTTTTCATAGACGATACCTCCCTATTCCGTTCAACAATCGGGTGCAAAAGGAATTACAGCGCACGGATGACCTCCACGGGCTTGCGTCTGACCGCCGAACGCACGGGGAAGTAGGTGGAAAGCAGCGCGATGAAGAGCGAGAGCAGCAAAATGCACAGAATGCTCGGCGCGCCGAAGATGAGAAGTTCAAACGTCAGGTTTGCAAAACTCTCCAGATACAGATTGATGAACAGGCACAAAAGCGGAGAGAGAATGTCTGCGAGCAAGAAACAGCACATCGTGATGAAGAGCGACTCGATGCAGAAAATTTTGAATACGTCGATCCCGCGCGCGCCGACCGCCCTTAAAATACCGATTTCTTTTTCCTTGCCACGAATGGACACGGTAATGAAATTGAACAAAAGAAGGCAGGCGAACGCCGCGAGCACGCAGCCTGCGATCATGACGATGCGCTCGATGACTTCGAGCACTTCGTCCACCTCCTGCACGGACTCCACAACCATGTTTTGCATCTGATAGCGCGCGTCTCCAGCGTACACTCCCTGCGCCGACACGATCGTCTTTAACTGCGAAGCGCCCGTCTCGTTCAGCGACGTGACGGCAAGATTGTAGAGCGGCTGTCCCGCCTCTTTCGCTTCAGAGACGTCCGGATGCCTGTACTCCGTCTCGCCGGAAGCATAGGTCGGATCGGTGTGCGTCACGACGTCCGTAAAATCGGCGCCGTCCGGTTTGAGCGCATAATAGGCGCCCTTGCCGATGAAAAGCACGCGCTGGAAGCTGTTGCTGAGAAGGTCGTTGAGCTCATAGTAATTTTGCCGATCTTCATAGTAATTCGGATTGCCGAAGTAGGTCATGGATGCAACGTCTCTGAGGTAGGCATATGCTTCGGAAATTTCCCCGCAATCCAGGACGGCGGTCACGGTGACGCTTTCTCCCAAAGTCAGATAGATGGTCTTGCCTACCATCTCCTCGACGGTAGAAACAGTCTCCGGTTCAGAGACGATGGCGCCGTTCTCTCCGATCTCGTAATAGCCGCAATCCATAAACATTTTCGCAAAAAAACTCGAGATCGCAACTTCATAAGGAGAACTCGGATATTCGCCGCAAATGATTTCAATCCCGTGATCGGCGAGCTCCTCTTCCGACATTTCCGAGAACCCGAGAATGCGGTCGGTGTAATAGTACCCGGATCTCGCCTCGCTTCCCGCATTCCGGAGAGAAATGGTGGACAAGCGATAGTTATAAACTCCCGCAAAATTCAGGTTCTGATTTTTTAGATTGAGCGTTTCGATCTCGGCTTCTGTCATGACGGTTTCAAAACCCGTCACGTCGTACTCCCCCAGCTTTTCGTTTTGAAAGCGCACCCGATAATCTTTCGAGATGGCGACGCCGACGTCGTGCCCCCTGTCGATCGCCCGTGCGATGACGTTGTTTTCGTTGTACATCATGATGGTGGAGAGAAGTCCGAACATGACGAACGCGATCGTTGACAGAAAAATCGTAAACGCGAGGCGGAAAGGCTTGCGGCGCATGCTCGAAAGCCCCATCCTCGATGCATGTCTGACGGGCAATTTGGATTTGATGAATCGGACGCCCCTGCCGTCATAAAGTTTTTCGTCGTCCTGCTGCGTCGGACGGAAGGCCCCTTGCATTCCCCTTGCCCTGGAGGAAATCTCGACTTCCTTCGGTTCGGAAGTGATGAAAACATCTCTCTGACAGCCAGTCAGAAAGGCGTTGATCTTCTCCAGGTCGCTCGCGGTCAATTTTGCGCCGCTGCGCACAGAAATGGCGTTTTCCCCGACAAAAACAATGTTTTCCTCGCCCGCTCCCTGCTCGGAGCGCGTCACGTCAGAGACGATCCTGCCGTCTTTGAGCTCAATGATGCGATCGGCGTACTGCTCCGCGAAATCCCTGTCGTGCGAAACAACGATGACCAGTTTTTCCCGAGACAGCTTTTTGAGCGTGTCGAATACCTGCTTGCCCGTCGCCGAATCGAGCGCCCCCGTCGGCTCGTCCGCCATGATGATCTCGGGATTCTTGACGAGCGCCCGCGCGATCGCCACTCGCTGTTTCTGTCCGCCCGAAAGGGTGTTCGGCTTCCGCTTTTCCAACCCGTCAAGATCTACCTCGTGCAGAATTTCCGCGACGCGCGCCGCGTCCGCGGTCTTTCCCTGCAATTCGAGGGCGAGCGAAATGTTTTCCCCGACGGAAAACTCCTCCAAGACGTTGTATTCCTGAAAAATGAACCCCACAAAAGTGTTTCTGTAGCTGTCAAAGTCGGAAGGCGAAAAATCCTTGCTCGATCTGCCCTTGACGATGACCTCTCCGCTGTCGGCGGCGTCCAGCCCTCCGCAGATATTCAAAAGAGTCGACTTCCCCGACCCGCTTTTCCCCAGAAGGAACACCATGCCCCGCTCCTGAAACGACACGGAAACATCGTCGAGCGCGCGCACCGTAACGCCGTTCATGGAATATACTTTTGAAACATTCTTTATTTTCAGCATGCCCTACCCCGCACATTGATGTCACAAGACATTATAACAGTTTTTACCAAAAAATGCAAACTTTCGCGGCGAAAAAAGTCTTATTTTCACAGTTTTGACGCGCCCGCCCCCTGTGTTACGCCCGAAAAGCGGCGCATCGGCATTCAGAGCTCTCCCGCTCCGCGACGCCTCCGCAAAAAAAGAGGACCGATGTCTCGCATCGGTCCCTTTCTGTCGCAAAGGATAAACACGTCTGTTACGATTTTACGGAAGCGAGCAGTTCCGCTACCGCCGCTTTCATCGATTCCAATCCTGCCTTAGCCGCAGCTTCGTCCTTCGCCTTGACGGAATAGTACACTTTGAGCTTCGGCTCCGTGCCGGAGGGGCGTACGCAGATGAACGAACCGTTTGCAAGCTCATAGTAGACGCAGTTGCACTTGGGGATGTTGAGAGCGGTCTTCTCCCCCGTCAGGACGTCCGTTCTGACGTCTGCGGAATAGTCGCGCACCGCGACGACGGGATAATCCGCAAAGGCGGTGACTCTCTTGGTCTTGAGCGCGTCGACGACAGCGTTCATTTCCTTCATCGCGTTGAGTCCGGAATACTGCGTGGATACGTTTGTGTCGAGGACGTAACCGTACTTCGCATAGATCTCCTGCAATCTTCCGTAAACGCTCTTGCCGATGTAGGTGTAGTAGCAAACCATTTCCGCGCAGAGCATGGAAGCGACGACCGCGTCCTTGTCTCTCGCGTGCGTGCCTCTGAGGTAACCGCAAGACTCCTCAAAACCGAACACATAGGTGTGAGAACCGTCTTTCTCCCACTCTTTGATCTTTTCGCCGATGAACTTGAAGCCGACGGGCGTCTCGAAGAGCGCAACGCCGAAATCGTCGCAGATCGCCTTCGCCATGCCCGTGGTGACAAAGCTCTTGACGACGGCGGCGTTTGCGGGAAGGGCGTTGTCTTCCTTCAATCTCGTCCGGATATAATCGGGCCGCAAAGTACCGCCTTGGTTGCCCGAAAGAGCGGTGAACTCACCCTTGTCGTCCTTGATCGCGACGCCGAGGCGGTCGGAATCGGGGTCCGTTCCGAAGACGACGTCCGCATGGATCTCATTCGCGAGCGCGATGCCCATCGAGAGCGTCTCCTTGAACTCGGGGTTGGGAACTTTGACGGTAGAAAACTCCGTATCCTGCGTCGTCTGCTCCTGCACGACGGTCACGTTGATGCCGAGCTTTTTCAGAATAGTCGTAACGGGCACATAGCCGGAGCCGTGAACGGGCGTATAGACGAGTTTGAGATCCTTGCCGCAGCGCTCAACGGCCTCCTTTGAGAGGGTAAGTTTGGAGAGCTCTTCTATGTAAGTCTCATCGAGCTCCTTGGGGACGGGAAGGATGAGCGGGCTGTCGCAATCGCCCTCTACGGACAGATAATCGGTGATCTCGTTGATGAACCCGACGACGACTGCCGTCGCTTCGGGAGACATCTGCGCGCCGTCCTCGCCGTACACCTTATAACCGTTGTACTCCTTGGGATTGTGAGAAGCAGTGACCATGATGCCCGCGATGGTATGCAGATAGCGAACCGCGTAGGAGAGCATGGGAACGGGGTGAACGTCGTCGAAAAGGTACGCTTTGATGCCGTTCTTCGCCAGAACCGCTGCGGAGACTTTCGCAAAGAGCTTCGAATTGCGGCGGGTATCATATGAGATGACGACGCCGCGCGCCTGTTCCTCTTCGGAGAGCGTCTTGATGTAGCGGGAAAGTCCCTGCGTCGCGCGCATGACGGTGTAAACGTTCATCATGTTCATTCCGTAACCGATGATGCCGCGCATGCCCGCCGTACCGAATTCAAGCTCCCCGCCGAAGCGATATTCCTGCGCTTTCTCGTCGTCTGCAATGGAAAGCAATTCTGCTTTCGCCTCTGCGGACAATCTTTCGTCCTGCAACCAACTCTGATAATTAGCCTTGTAGTTCATCCTATTCCTCCAATTTTCTATACTTATGGAAGACAAGACGCTCAGCGCATCTTGGTCTTTTCATACATTTCGTTGTTCGCGAAGAATTTTTCCGTTTCGCCGCGATCCGCGTTCAGCACGATGGTATCGTAAGCGATGAAATACTTCCTGCCCGTAGCCGTATAGTAGTTCACGAACCGCATGCACACGAGCCACAGCATGCTCGCAGGCAGCGTCAATAAGATTCCGCTTCCGAGCGTGACGACCGCCATCAGACCGTTCACGAAGACGACGACGTAGACATATACGAGATATCCCGAAAACATTTTGACGAATTTCTGACGGCTGAACTTAAAGCAGGATTTGACGGAATCGCGGATCTTCATGCCTCCCTCTATCATGCAGGGCATGAGGTTGGAGGTAAACGTAAGTTTCAAAGTCTGTGCGCAGAGAATGGTGGTCACCGACAGGAACACCGCCACAAATCCCGGCAGGAAAGACATGACGAAGAAAAAGAAGAAATAGCAGACCGCAACGGTCAAAAGGTCAAACGCAAAGGAAAGGGGCACATAGACGACCAGAAAGCGGCATGCCTTTCCGATATTCTTGACGAGAGAAGAAAAGAAATTGATCTCCGCATAACAGCTCATGTGCGTATTGACCATATCGCCGAGCACAAAGTCCCCCACTCCCGCGAGAAACTGGTGCACGATGAAGAGAAGCAGCGCCGCGAGGACGGTGAGCGTGATCGAACCGGCATGCTTGCCGATGAATTCCGAAAAAGCGGCACCGATCGCCTGCATGTGCGTATTGATCTGCGTGAAAGGGATGAGCTCGGAATTGACCAAAGCTTTCACGACTTCGGAAGCGAGCGTCTGTATCTGCACCCAAACGTCGCTCGCAAAAAACGAATCAAACAGCGACGTCATACCGGGAATGAAAAAAGCGAGAAAGATCGATCCGGTCAGAAGAATCACGACGAGCCGATACAGCAGATATTTGTAGATCTTATTGAAGTTGTCCAGCATGACCTGAAAGGCGTTGCGAAAAATCATACTCTTCTCCTCTTATAAGCAGGTTTCAGATCTTCCCGTTCCATCTGCGCTTCTTCGAAATAAGCGACTTCCATGAGCACGCCGAGATAGAGGAAGAAGAAAAGATAGATGAAGAAAACGACGGGCGCAAGCGTGATCGTTCCGCCAAGCGCGCACACGCCCAGGACCACGTTTCCGATCACGTAGGGAAGGACGAGCGCGAGCAACATCGGATTTTTCTTGGTTTCGACCAGATGCGCCGCATAGGTAAGCGACTCAAACATACGGAACCCCGTGATAAGCTGGCAAGGCAGCCAAAGCAAAATACGCGATATGGTATAGAGCATGAGATAGGTAAACAGGATCAGCAGCAGGACAAAGAAAATATACGCCGCCACCGCGCTGTTCTGAAAGATCGCCACACAACCGACTCCCGCGAGAGACACGGCGAAGATCCAGACAAAATAGACGATCCCCGAAAAAAACGCAACGACGACGGTCGCGACGATGTTGTCGTTGAGTTTGGAAAAAATGCCGTTGAGCGTTCTCTTACCGATCCGCATGTGTTTTTCGATGAGGGCGATCATGACCGCCATGAAGAGACAGCTCACGAAGAAGCCGATCACAGACAGGATCGCGAGATACCACTGGGAGACGTTGATCGCCGAAAACGCACAGAAAAAATCGGAGAAGGTGCATTCCAGCAATTTTCCCGTAAAAAATTCGGACAAAAACTCCTCGTATCGGATAAAATCGAAAGCCCCGGCATACACAAATGCGGGGAGCAATCCGAGCAATATGATACACCAGAGATTTTTGAACATATATTTCAAAGTTTTCACTATGTATTTCATACGCTTCATTATACTACAAGTTCCCCCCAAAGTAAAGAGTTTTTGAGAAAAAAGCCTCGGATTTTTCTCCCCGCGCCATCTGTGTTTCAAATGCTGTATTGCTGTAAAATCGAATAAAGCGCCGCGTAATAGTCTCCCAGATACTCCCTCGCCACTTTGTCGGAAGCATACTGTCTCATGCGCTCGATCCCGTCTTCGACGGACAGATAATACGCCTGCACCACTTCTACGCGCTCCAGCATGGACAAATTGTAATCGACGAGATAGGGCGCATCCGTCGAGCCCGAGCTCCCGGAGTCGCCTCCCGAACCGGAACCGCCGCCCGAACTTTGGGTAGCATTTGCCAGATTGAACTGCGTCCTTTCCACGAGTTCGGCAAGGTCTTTTTCGTATTGTTCCTCAAGCTCCGCACACATCTCGTCGTAGACGGAAGAGCGGGCCATACCGTTGGCAAGAAGCAACAGCCGCGCGCTCTTTTTGTCCGACTCGAGCGTCTTTTTCATCTCTTCTTTGTGAATCTGCGCATTTCTCAGAATGAGGATCTGCTGCAAGTTGAGCGCCGACATCTCCTCTTCCGTCAACTCAATGACATCAATAATCAATCAGCGTCACCTCCGTTTCTTCGATCTTCGCCCTGTCAAAGGCTTCTATGCGGAGCGCAAACCGCCTGCCCCGCAGATAGGGACGGAAGCAATGCGGCAGTCTCGCAGTGTAACTACGCTTGCCGTGTTCGGATCGGACGGCAAAAGAGATCTCCCCTCTCCCGAACAATTCCACTTTCTTGAGCATTTTTCTTCCGTTTCCGAGACCGAATTCCGTCATGCCGCTCTCCCAGCTCCGCTCCGTCGGCTGCGAGCCGATCCCCTCCGCGAACGAGAGCCACCTGTCTCCCGTATAAAACGTATCTCCCGAGAGCGCATGCGCGTCCGCTCTGTAAATGCACGTTTTTCCGTCCGAAAACACGAGCAGCACCCTCTCTCCCCGCACGCTTCCCGACAGGACGTACTTACCTCCGAAAAAGGAGGCTTCCGCGTCCCGCATGCGCACGTCGAAGATCTTGACGGCGTCCTCACCGTCGAAGCGGTAGATTCCGTCGTCCGCGAGAAAACACACGCCGTCTCCCGTACTGCACACCGTATCGCCGACGACGCCGCGGCAGGGAAATTTTTTCTCGACCGCCTTAAAGTTGCGATTGTCGCCGAAGGCGCGGAAAACCGTCACTCCCGCATCGCGGAAGAGATACAGCCTCTCCCCGAAAGAGAGCATCGCGCAGACCTCCCCGAACGCGGAGGGCAGATAGGCGTAGCCTGCGTCCTGCAACCCCTGCGTCCAGCGGAAGGGATCGAGCGTCGCGGAAAATCGCAGCTTTTCTCCGTCCCAGACGAACAGGCGTTCATAATGAAACGCAGCATATTCGGCAAAGACGCCGCTCTTTTGCTGCATCGTCCCCTCCGAAAAGACATACCACTCCCCGCCGTTGAAAAAAAGCAGTCCCCGCTTGTGGTCGGAGAGCGTGACTTCCGCCGTGCGCGGTGGCGCGGAAAAAGCGGCTGCGGCGACGTAGCCTAACGCAGTCAGCCGATAGAGCTTGTTGTCCTCTCCGCAAAAGAAGCGCTCGGCGCCGTAAGCGTAACCGCGCAGGGGCGGAGAAGGCGCCGCGTAGACGGAATTGCGCACGAAACCGTCGGCGGAGACGAGCCCGCCCTCCTCGCAGAAACCGAAGGCGCGCAGGGGCAAGAGCGCTCCGCTCGCCTTTTCTTCATAAGGAGTGTGGGCAAGCGAAAAACGTAATTTCTTCTCTTCCGAACTCGGATAGACATTCCTTTCATAGCTCACAACCATTTTCTTGCCTCCATGCGTCTTTTGGGCGAAACGGCGCAAGAAGCGATCAGTCCGTCTTTATACTTCTTGTCGAAGGTGGCAGCCTCATCATACAACCCGTTCATCGTATAGTATTCGCAAACCACGCCGTAAGCGATCACGGCGGGCGGAATTTGTCTGAGCAATTCGCAATCGTCCTCGGGATTTTTATCCTCCGGCAAATAGGTATAGACGATCGCGCACTTGCCGCGCCTCGTCTCGATGCGGTCGGGAAAAAGTCGGTAGCGCAGCCCCTCTCCGCGTTCGGATTCCACGCGAAGGACGTTGACGACGGCTCTGCTCAGAGAGGAGAGCGACACGGTGCCGTTTTCCGCCTCGGCGATCTCCCTCTTTGTCAGCGCCAGATAGTTGACCGCGATGTCCTGTTCCACGATGCGATAGCAGTCGAGAAATTTGTCGAGTTCGCGTTCCGAGTCCGCTTCATACGTCGTTCCCTTCAAAAATGATGCGACATCCTCCCTGTCCGCCAGCCGCGCGGCGAGCGACAGGATCGTTCTGACTTTCATGCATTCCTCCTCGTTGATAAAAAAGGCGCCCGCCTCAGCGGCGGGCGCCCGTCTCGCTCGGTTTACGCCTCGGTGATACCCGAAAGCATCGCCTGACCGCAGGGACGCGTGCAGACGAGATCCGCATACTTGACGAGAGTCGCCGTATATACGGGTTTGCCCGCGACCTGTTTGAGCACTCTGCCCTCTTCGTCCTCGAGCCACTGCCAATCGCAGAGCTGATGCAGGCAGAAATCGTCGGTATTGAGCAGGTACATCGTCCCGTCGGGACAGAATCTGTCCGCGACGACGGGAATGCCTCCGAAGGAAATCGCCTTGAATCCTCCTTCGAGATCGACGGTGTTGACGTAGGAGCGGTTTTCCGCCAGAAGAGCGGTGAGCGCGCGTCTGACGCCCCAGCTGCACACGATAAAGTTGATCTTGCTGCCGCTCGTCTCCTCAACCGTATCGATCGCCGTCTGAATGGTCAGCTCGTCGAGCGCGCCGACGGATTCCTTGATATAGGGATTCATCCACCCGTTTTCGCTCCTGTCCACGCCGTAAATGTCTTTGTCCGTATCGAAGATGGCCGCAAGGCCGGTCAGTTCCAGTCCGTAAGAGCCCTGCAGCGCGACGATGCTGCCCGCAGGCGCTTCGGTGCTCGTCACCGTCGCGCCGTCGATCTTGATCGTCTTGCCCGCGCGATCGACGGAGAGGATCTTTCTCCCCGTTGCGGAGGCGATCTCCGCGCCTGCCGAAGTCACGAAATCGACGACCATGCCCTCCGCAATGTTCTTGACGGAATCGAGCTTGACGACGCCTCCCGTGATCGAGACGACCTTCGCGAGAGTGCCGTTGCCGTCGCCGTAGAGCATTCTGCCGAAATTGAAAGAAGAAGACTTCAGGAGCCCCTCCATTTCCTCGTTGAGCAGATTGACGAACGCGCCCTCGTTGGCGGAGGAAGCCCTGACTGCCTTATCCGAAATTTCGATGGTGCCGTAGAGATTTTTGAGGGTGGTGACGAACTGCGCGTACGAGTTTCCGCTCGCCTTCGGCAGATCTCCCTCTTCCGTGCCTGCGCCCACGCCGCCGTTCACGCCGTAGCGCACGAGTCTCCTTACATCCTTGCCCCATACGTCCGCAGTCGACTGTCTGATCTGAGCGAGCAGGGGATTTGCCTGCTGATTGAGCTGATCGGCGACGACGCCGAGGTACAGAGATTTGAGCGCGCTGTCCGCGCTGGTCATTGTTACCATACATTACACTCCTTTGAAATACTGAATTGCCAATCTCCCCGCTTCCTGCAGAGATTTCGGCTTGCGGGCGGGCGCGGCGACGCTTCCGCCTTCCGGCATGGCGAGCGGCGAGCGGCGCAGCGAAGAGAGATACTCTTCGATGATCTTGCCTTTCACGCCTTCGTCGCGCATGACGGATTCGTAAAGGTCTTCCTTGGGTTTCTCTTCCAACTCCTTCAGCCGCTGAGAGCGTCGGGTAAACTCCGCCTGCAAGGAATTGTAAGCCTCCATGAGGGCAGCCACGCTCTTGAATTTTCCCAGATCGGTCTCCGGGGTTCCCTGTGTCTTGTTCTCCTCTTGTTCCATTTTAACCTCCTATCATCAAGCGATGCGCTTCCAGATGCTTTGCCACCGCCCGTTCCCTGTCTTTTCCGAGCTGTTTGCCCTCCTCCGAGAGCAAAAACCTCGTGTGTTCGAGGACGTGCACCGCGTGATCGTCGTAATCGTTGATGGCAACGTCCTCCGTTTTGAGCGCAAGATTTTCCTCCTGTGCCCGCCTTCTGTGCAATACGGTGATGTCGCTGACGTTCTCGAACGTACCGCACCCGATCGCCTCCAGAATCTGATTTTTGACCGAAAGGGATACCTTTCCCTCTTCGTCCGCCAGAAGTCCCTTCGCGAGCAGATCGAAGATGAGATTTTTCCGCGTCGCGGGATTGATCTCCTCCCCCTCCTCGAACAGGATATCGTCCGCAGAGATGTCGGAAGCGTCGAAATAATAGAGTTTGACCTTCTTTCCCTCGCCCGTCATGCGGACGATGCGTCTGCTCCCCGCGAACTGTTTATAGAGCCGCAGGATCTGCCTGCCGACGATCTGCATGCTCCGCGCGATGTTGCCCGCCGTCACGGCGAGTCGGGCGTCGTCCTGATCGATGAGCAGCTGCAATCCCGTGGCGCTCGTCACGCCGGAGCGATAGGACGAGGTCTGCGACACCTCGCTCGAACCGCCGATGACGACGAATTCCTCCGCGAGCCGTTCCTCCTCTTTGGCAAACTCTTCGGGGACGGTCCCGCAGTCGAGCATCTTGGGCGGCTCGCTCCCCTGACGGTACACGAGCACCTTGCCGGGATACAATCCCTCCTGCGCGATCTCCTCGGCGTCCACGCTCCCGTCCTCGACGGCGAGCACGCCCAGCGAGAGGCGGTTGAGAAATTCCTGTTTCCGATTGCGGACCGCGTTGTAAGAGCGCTGCAGCGGAATGAGGCGATCGACGATGCAGGTGCCGAAGAACGCGCCCGCCAGATCGCCGCACGTCTGTTTGACGAAAGGGTACTCCCTTCTGCCGTGATCTCCGTTGACGAAGGGCAGCTCTCCCTCGTAGAGAAGCGCTTCCCCCGCGACGACTTCCACTCTCCCCTGCGGCCAAGCGGAACAGGGCGCCGTGTATCGCTCGATGAGCAGTTCCGCGTCTCTCTTTTTTGTGGCGTTGCCGCCGGGCGTCGCTTTTTCGTGCGAAGCGGCGGAATAGGGCAGGGTACCGAACTCCGAGATCTCTCTTCCGGGCACTTTTACCCCGTAGAGCTCCTCGATCTTCTCGACGGCGACCGCGCGGGCACGGATGATGCTCGGCTGCCCCTCAACCGTTTCGATGGCGAGCGAGTCGGGATAAATTTCGAAGGGCGGCAACACGCTGACGGAGACCTCCCCCTCGTACAGCGCCCTGTCCCCCGAATACCCGATCAGATTGCCTCCCCCGTTTTCCCAGGAGACGCAATAGAACGCCGTGCCGCACGTCTCCGACCACACGGTGGCTTTGGACACGATGGCATCCAGCCCGATGCGCTCGGAGACGTTTGCGAGGATGTCCGAACAGAGCTTCGCCGTCTTCAGATCGGCGTCCTCGTCCGAAAATGCCCGCACGGCAAGTTTGGGGCGCATCCTTCTCAGCTTTGCGCAGCGCGTCTCCACGGTGGGCGCGATGTAGTTGTACACCCGCCTGCCCTGCCAGCCGTAGAGCGGGAGCTCCTCCTCGATCTCCCCGTTGCCCGCCACGTCGCAATACTGATTTCCCGCGAGAAAATTCATGTTGAGCTCCCAGCCCCGCTCTACGCTCCGCCTCTCGTCCCTTCTTCGCAAATAGTCCTCTTTGATGTCCTTCACCAGGCGCTCTTTGCGTTTTTCCTCTGCTTTCAGTTCGAAATCTGCGTTCATGTCTCCTCCTTCATTTCCCGAAGAAGCCGCTTCCGCTCCTCCTCCAGCCGCTCGTCGTCCATCTCCGCAAAGGCGTCTTCGCCAAGCAGCATCTGCGCCGCCTTCAGATCGGGCGGGATCTCCTTTTTGAGTTTCTTCTTCTTCACCAGTTTCATCGCTCCGTCTTCAATGCCGTACTCTTCGACCGTCTCGGTGGCGGTACAGCCGAGCGCACATTTCATGATTGCCTTTCGCAGCGATTCGTTCATTTTCTCTCTCTTTGCAACCTCCTGTATCTTCTCTCTTTGTCCTTCTGCACCCACGTCTTTTCGACGGACAGCGTGCGGCACGGCCTGCGCATCAGGTAATACCTCAGCTCGTCCAACGCGTGATCGTCCCGCTTGACGGGATTGTCCCCCTTTCCCCAGAAATATCCCTTCAGCTCGCGGATCAGATTGACGCAAGAGGAGAAGATATACAGATCAGGCGTGCCGTTCCCCCTCTTTAAATAGCTTTTGACCCGCGCGATGCCGGAAAACAAATCTTTGTTCACCTGCGTATTGACGGCGATCCCGCGCTCGAAAAAGAGCTCGGCGACGCTCTTGGGCGAGGCGAGCGTGCGCTGGGAAGCCGCACTGTCGATGAGCGCCTCCGCCCTTCCCTTGCCGTCGGCGTGCCAGCCGATGGCGCGGCAGATCTCCTTGATGCGCGCCGCGTGCCAGTCGATGTCCCGCCCCGCCGCATAATGCTCGGCGACGACGTAGACGTTCGAATCGTAATCGACCGCGTACCAATGCGCGGAGAGCGGATTGTTGAGCCCGGGATCGATGGAGATGAGATCCTGCCACTCGAAGGGAATGGGAAAGGGTTCGACGACGTGGATCTGCTCGTCGAATTCGGGATAGACGAGCCCCTCCGCCGCGGAAAACTTGCCGTATTGCCTGCTGTCCCGCGTCTGAGCGTCCAGCGTGCGCTCCATGAGTTCGATCTCCTCTTTCGAGAGATACGGGTTGTCCCGCCACTCCATGAACTCATACCAGATCTCGGGGTTCTGACTGCGGTTCAGATAGATCTCGTCGTAGAGAAAGGTGATTCCCTTGAGAGGCGTCATCGTGCCGAAGATATCCCCCCGTCTGTCGATGACGCGCATCTGACATTCTTCGTAAATGTCTTTGGGCGGCTCCTCGTCGAACCAGACGAAATCGAGCGAACTTCCCTGAAATTTTTCCCTTCCCTGATCACAGCTCTTAAAGCCGATGACGGAGACGCCGCCAAAGGCGTTTCTGACGGCGATCTGATCGATGACGCCGCTTTTCGGGCTGTCCCGCCTGCCGCTGAGCATGGAGATATCGACGATGCGCGAGGGGTCGAGGTAATGCAGTATCTTCCTCTGCGCGACGTCGCGCTGCACCTGTTGGGAGAGGGAGACGACCCAGCCGAACACGTCCTTGCGGTTTTGACGGTAAGGATGCACGCCGAGCGCGAGCCAGATCGCCTCCACCGCGCCGCATTCCGTCTTTCCCGAACGGTTTCCCCCGAATACCCATCGGTTCCGCTTCGCGCAGCGATGGAACGCGAGCTGTTTTTCGTGCCTCACCTCCCCCGCGTTGTAGGCGGAAAGGGGCGATTTTGCCCTGCGCTCCTGCTCCGCTTCGATGGCGAGAATTTTTTTTATAATTTCCTTCTTTTCGACGATACCTCCGCGCGGCGTCTCTTTTTTTCCTGATATACTTTGTGCCATGAAACGCGTCATCCTTTTTTTGATCTTTGTCTCCGTTCTGCTCCCCTGTCCCGTCCTTTCCGCCCGCGCGGAAGAGTCCGAAACTTATGCCTGCGTCCTCTCGGAAGGCACCTATCTCTACGCCGAGCAGTCGGAAGAGAGCGGGTTGTTTCTGATTCCCAACACCTATTACGTCAGAATCCTCGAACAGGGCGCCGAATACAGCTACGTCGAATACGCGGCGGACAGCGGGCTGTACAAGGCGGTGCGCGGCTATTGCAAGAGCGAAGCGCTCACCCCCGTCGACTTTACGCCCGCCCGCCCCTTCGTCAATCTGACCGTATCTCTGACCTACCGCCTCGAGGGCACGTCCGCGCTCGTGGGGGGCGATCTTGCTCTCGTCACGGTGGAAGCGGCGTATTACGGTGACTACACCGTGGGCAGCGCGCAATACTGCTATGTCTGCGCGAACGGCAAATTCGGCTATGTCCCTCGCCCCGAGATCAGTTATGAACTCAACGACGACTATCTTCCCGAAGCGCCTCCCGTATCGGCGGAGACGCAGGACGTCTCCGTCTCCCTCTACATACTCATCGGGGCGCTCTGCCTCGGGCTCGTGTTCATCCTTCTGCTCTCTCTGCGCCCGGCAAAGAAACAGCGCGCTCCGGACAACGATTGGTACGAAGAATGACCTTCGGTTCGGCAGATCTTGCACGGCGGGGCGTCTGACTCCGATAATAGCGATAACGAAACATCATCTCGGCGTCCCGTCCGCAATAACGGAAGAACCATTCTTTGTCGAAACCTGCGGCTTCGAGCCCTTCCGCGACGCGATCGACGCCGCGCACGGAGCGACGATACACCGTGCGCAGCGTCACATTTTTCGGCATCGGCTCCTTGAAAAAACGAAACCCGAGCGCCTCTCGACACTTTTTATCCATCCTCTTGAGGATGGACTCCATCTTGTCTCTCACTTCGCGGTAGGCTTCCGCCCTGTCGCGCATGACAAGCAATTCCTCGGCAATTTTTTCGCAGCTGATCGTATGATCGTAGGAGCGCAAAGCCCGGTATTCCATTCTCTTGCCGATTTCCTGTATTTCAGCTTCCATTTTCGGGTACATGCACAGCAAAACCTTAACGTATTCCAGCATCCAGACCTCCGTCCGCTCTCGCGGAAACAAACATTTGTTCGTTTTTTTGCTTCCATTATGCCACTATTTTGCAAACAGAAAAAAAACAGTGTCAAAAATTATTTCGTTTATTTTTATTTTATTCTATAAAACAATACAACTATTGTCTTGTTTTTTATTTTGCGCAAGCAATTTTTCTATTTTTTGCCTTCTGAAATGCCACCCCTTTTCCCTCTCTTTCCCTTAACCCTGCCTCGTCTTGCCCCTCTCCTCCCCACTGCCCCCGCCTTTTCTCTCCCGTTCCACCTTCGCCCCTTGCCTTCCGTCCTTCCCCTGTCTCCGCCTTTTCCCGCTCTTTCCCTTCGCCTTCTCCCCCTGCTTTACCACACTCTCGCCCCTTGCCTTCCGCCCACGTTTCCGCCTCCTCTGCGCACGTCTTTTTCCCGTCGGAAGCGAACCCCTTCGAAGGCAAAACCTTTTTGAAAATGCTCGGCTGTTTTCTTGCTATTTCCAAAAGTTTATGATATAATTAAGGGCATGAAAAAGTGTGCACTCATTCTCTCGTCCGTCTTGCTCGGCTTATCGCTGACGGCGGGCGCCGCATCCCTTTCCGCCCATGCGGAGACGGGGAGCGTCACCATCGATTCTAACGACATGGAAGTGGTACTGCCCTTCAATTACGAGCAGTATCTCCCTTTGACCGCGCCCACCGACGTGGCGGTCAATGACGACTATCTCGCGGTATCCGACAACAACATCATCTACGTATTCAACAAGGAAGAAGGCGTATATCGCGCATACGAGCACCTCATCAATTCCGACACCCGACTCAACACGGTCTCCTGTCTCGAATTCAGCGTAGACGGGCTTTTGTACTTTACAGACAGTTCGACCTCTCTTTACATACTCGACTGCGCCAACATGGCGTCGTACCCGACCTATCTTTCCTGCAGCGTCTTCACGCTCTCGAACGATCTTCTGTACTATGCGACCGTGACGGCGGGCATGGTCTCTATTTCTGAGATCAACACGACGATCATCACGGGCGGCGGGCCGGTCACCGACGCAAAGCTCATCCGCCAGATCTCGACCACGGCGACCCCTGCGATGGCGATCAACGGGGAGACGTTGTATTTCGCCGTCGGAAATCTGTTGTATTCGACGCAGAACGAATCCATCGTCAAGCTCCCCGCGGGCGGCAACATCCAGAGCCTCGGCTTCTCGGGCGGCACGCCTTATTATACCGACTCGATGGGGACGTTCTACCGCTACAACATCGCGACGGAAGAGACGATGGAGAGCTATTCCTCCGCCTATTCCGCTTTCGGAAAATTCAACGACAGTTTCTACATCATCGACGGGAAAAGCGTGCTTCTGTACGAATGCAAGGCGGGCGCCTTTGCTGATTATGAGATCTGCGCCTCTTCCATGGGAAAGGGCAGACTCAGACAGGCGACGGACGTCGTGCTCAGCGGAAACTGCCTCGTGATCGCCGACCGCGGCAACAAGCGCGTGTCGTTATGCGATCTGAACACCGGAAAAGCCACGCCGTTTGACAGCGCCGTCGAGCCCGACCTCATCGCCACGACCGAAGACAAGATACTCGTCAGCAACGGCACCGCCATTGCGGTCTACGATTTCAGCGGCAACTGTCTTCTGACGGAAGCCTCGTTCTCGGGCGTCATCATGGGCGTGGAAGGCGTCTACGGCAATTTCTATCTGGTCACAGGTAACAATTACCACTATCGCGTCAACACATCGCTCGAAGTGGAAGAAGTCTATAAGACGCTCGACAACACCGCAAAAGGCTTGACGAGCGACGTGGACGGCAACCTCTACGTCCTCTATACGAACGGCAACGTAGGCAGATATACGGAAGACGACTACATGTCCGCTTCCGGCGCGGGCAAGACGGTCTGTCGCTTCCCCACCACCGTCACGAAACTGTTCAGCGACTTCGGCGGCAAGCTCTATGCGATGTACGGCAACACGCTTTACAGTTCCGAACAAAACAGCAGCGAAGTGGAAACTTATCAGTTCGTTCCCGATCACAGCGTATATGGCACAGGCTATTCCGTCGTGTCTTACGCGATCTCATACGATTCGCGCACGCTGTATCTTCTGTGCGGCGACTTCATCGTATCGACGGACGCGCTCGCCTTTGAAACGCTGAACACCATCTCGGTGGACGGCGCGGACGAAGAAATTTTCAGCATGGAGCCGACGGACGCGACTCTCTATCACACCACAAAAAATGCGGTGTTCATTCTCTTTGACATGAGCAAACTCCGAAACGCAGCTTACTTCACCTTCGAATCCTACATTCGCATGTCGGAAGAAAAGAACGTCGCCTGCCTCGGCGAAACGGAAAAATATTACGTCGTGGCGATGTTCGACGAAAACACAAAGGAATATGTCTCCTGCCTTGTCCGCAAGGAAAACTGCACGGCGCTCGCGAAGGACAGCTATTTTCTCGAAGCGGAGGGATTTTCGGAAGGGCTCGCCTACGTCACCAACGACGTCTCTCTCTACAAATACCCCTTCCTCTCCGAGCCCCTCGTGCTTCTCTCCAATTCCAACAACCCGACGTCTCAGATCGTGCTGAACAAAAACGATACCGTGACCGTGCTCGGGCTCATCGATTTCGGCGGAGAAGCATTCAATTACTATCAGGTGAGCTACACGCTGGACGATAAGGAATATACGGGATATGTCCCCGTCAGTTTCCTGCTCTCCTTTGACGGGACGACGCCTCCTGAGACGCAGATGACGCTCACCTATCTGACCCCGAGCGGAAGCTCTATCCTGCTCGCCTCCGAAGACGGGCAGACGCTCCTCATCTCCAATCGCACGCAGGTAGAAGCGTACGGCGATCTGGAAAACGACGAGACTGTGACAATCGTATATCGCCGGGACGGCGTGATCTACACCGCGACCGTCTCCTCCTCGCTTTTGGAGAGTGCGACGGCTAACAACTGGCGCGTCATGCTGATCGGGCTTCTGATCGGCGTCGCCCTGCTCATCGCCATCGACTATTTTGTCCTGACGAGGCGCAGCGAATAGTTCCCAAGAAAAAGCAAACGCCGCCGCCCAAAGGGGCAGAGCTTAAGAGCCCGCTCGTCCGCTCAACGTACGGCAAATCCCGAAAACGCAAAAAAAGAGACTTTCGTTGTGAAAGTCTCTTTTTTGGTGCGATTCGACCGTCTTTGCCCGGCGCCAGGTGGCGCCGCAAGGCGATCAGCCCTTGATGAACGCCGCAAACGCCCTCTCCAGCGAATACAGATCCGCTTTGGAAATGACTTCGAAGGGCGAGTGCATGGAGATGACGGGCACGCCGATGTCTACGGTGTCGATGTTGTATTTTGCGATGAACTTCGCGACCGTTCCGCCGCCGCCCGCATCCACTTTGCCGAGCTCGCTCATCTGCCAGACGACGCCCTCTTTTGCGAAGAGCGCGCGCAGTTCCTGCAAATATTCCGCGCCCGCGTCGTTGGAGCCGGACTTGCCGCGCGCACCGGTGTATTTGTTGACGCCTGCGCCGCAGGAGAGCAGGCTCGCGTTGTTTTTCTCATACACGTCCGCAAAATTCGGGTCGTACGCGACGGTCACGTCGGCGGAGAGGCATTTTGAGCGTGAACGCACCTTTGCCGCACTCACGCCGAAGGAAGCCGCCACCTCGTTGATGAGATCGATGAACGCCTCGCACTGCATGCCGGAGACGCCTTCGCTTCCGATCTCCTCCTTGTCTGCAAACACGGCAAACACGGTATGTACGCCGTCTTCGTTGTCCAGAAGCGCCGTAAGGGACGGATAGGCGCACACTCTGTCGTCGTGGCCGTACGCGCCGACGAGCGCCCTGTCAAATCCGACGTCTCGCGCCTTGACGGCGGGGACGGCGGACAGTTCGGCGCAGAGGAAGTCCTCTTCGCAAATGCCGTATTTCTCGTTGAGGATCTGCAAAACGGCATAAGAGACCGCGTTGTCCTCCTCGTCTTTGGAAGGCATCTGCCCGACCCAAAGATTGAGCGTCTCGCCCTCGATCGCCTCGGCAAGCGTCTTTGTATTCTGCTTTGCGGAGAGGTGGGGCAACAGATCGCTGATATAGAACACGGGATCGGACGGATCTTCTCCGATGGCGACTTCCTTTTTGGTGCCGTCGGCAAGGAAGATCACGCCGTGCAGAGCGAGCGGGAATGCCGTCCACTGATACTTTTTGATGCCGCCGTAATAGTGCGTCTTAAAGAACGCAATGCCGTCCTTTTCATAGAGCGGATTCTGTTTGAGGTCGATGCGAGGGGCGTCGATGTGAGACGCGACGATGCGCACGCCGTCCTCCCCCACATCCGCGCTGCCGACGCGGAAGAGAATGACACTCTTGTTGCGGTTGTTGAGATAGCGCTTGTCGCCCGCCTTGAGCTTCTCTCCGAACGCAAAGGGCAAATATCCCTTTGCCTCCGCCTCTCTGACGATGTAAGACACCGCCTCGCGCTCCGTCTTGGCGCTGTCGATGAAGTTCTTGTAGCCCTCCGCATAAGCGAAGATCTTTTGTTTTTCGGCTTCGTCCGCCGTTTTGAAAATACTCGTTCTCTTGTAGCTTAATTCTTTCATCTTGAAAACTCCTTTGCCCTGTATTATCCCACAACGCGGGAGACATGTCAAGAATTTCAAAGCAGTTTTTCTTTGACAGCTTATTCCTCCGCTTCCCGTCCGATCACTTCGGGACGGTTTGCTTCCGCGAACAGTTCTTCCGCGAGGCGGGCATAATCTGCCGTACAAATGCGATCGGCGCCTTCCGACAGCACTCTGCGGCACTCCTGCGCGGAGAAAACGCCCTCTGCGGTCACCGTGCCGCTCCCCAGCTCTTTCACCGAACGCACCTGCGACTCGTCCGTCACGAAATTTGCGTCCGCGAACTCAGCGGCTTGCTTCCCGAGATCGGCGCGTCCCGCGCGGAAGAATATTTTTCGCCCCGCCGCCGCCCGTTTGAGCCTTCGGAATTCTTTTCTGAGATACCCCTCGTCCGCAAAGGAAGCGAGCGACGCCACGATCTCGTCCGCGCCTCCCCTGACGGCGCAGCGCACGGCGGTAATCTTGGTCTTGAGCGCGGAATCGACCTCCTCCGTCCCGCATACGATGGGAAAGGGAGAAACGAGCGGTTTCACCTCGCAGAGTTGAAGGGGATTGACGCGAATGTAACCGAACCCGCCGTCCCGACAGGCGAGCGCGCGCTTCTTCAAAAGCTCGCCGTCCACCTCCGTCAGATCGCACTCTACCTTTTTGAGGAGTCGGCAGACCTCCGCAATGCGTTTCTGCCGTTTGAACTCGGCGTATTCGACCGCTTCTTTTTGAGAAATCACAATATCGTCCATATCCTTATTTTGCCCCGATTCCCAAAATTTTACGCAATCTATCAAAATAATCTTCGCTTCCCGCGCTATAATGAACGCATGGTAAAAGGTTTTTTCGGAATTTTATTGTTGCTTGCGTTTTCCGTCGCCGTTTCTCTTCTGCTCCACTATGCAAAAATCGGCTTTTCCTCCCGACAGGAGCCGTCCGAACCGGACCCTCCGCCCGAAGAGCCGCCCAAAGAACCGGAGCAGATCTATTATATCGTGGAAAAGAAGACGCGGAAGCGCTCCCCTTCGTACAAAGACGCGCGTCCCTTCACGTTTACGGAAAAAAAGGAGTGATTCTGCAACAAGCGCCCGCCGAGTTGCCGTCCAAAACGCAACGGACAGACGGAATCGCCTCCCGTTCGCACCGAGACTCTGCTTCCGCGATTTTGCGTCCCGCTCGCTCTCTGCCCGCACCTGCGCAGCAAAAAACTCACCCCTTGCGCCGCACTCGCCCCTCGCTCTCTGCCCACACCCGCAAAGCAAAAAACTCACCCCTTGCACCGCGCTCGCCCCTCGCTCTCTGCCTGCACCTGCACAGCAAAAAACTCACCCCTTGCACCGCCCCCCACGGCGCGCAAAAGCCGCCGCCCGATACGGGCGGCGGCTGTATCCTGCCGATTCCGTTAAAATTCTTCTTCCTCATAACCGAACTCGCGGATGAGCTTCTGTTTGTCGCGCCAATCTTCTTTGACCTTGACGTAAACGGTCAGGTACACCTTTGCGCCGAGAAACTTTTCCATGTCTTTTCTCGCGAAGGAAGACACCTCTTTGAGCGCCTGCCCCTGTTTTCCGATGAGGATCGCCTTGTGATTTTTCTTTTCGCAGACGATATCGAGATCGATGCGATAGAGATCGCCCGTCTCGCTCTTTTCAAACGTATTGATGACGATCGCGACGCCGTGCGGGATCTCCTGATCGAATTTGAGCAAGATCTTCTCCCGCATGAGCTCCGCGATCATGAACCGCTCGCTCTTGTCGGAGATCACATCGTCGCCATAGAGCGGCTCGCCTTCGGGCAAGAGGGAGACGATCGCCTTTTCGAGTTCTCTGACGTTCCTCCCCTTGCGTGCCGACACGGGAATGACGTCTACGTCCGCCTCTTGCGCGATCTTGGCAAGGTTCGGCGCGATGTTTTCCTTCGGCATGATGTCCGTCTTTGTAAACGCGACGAGCATGGGCACGCCTCGGTCGCGATAAGACTTGATGCGTCCGACGTCGTCGTCCGAAATGCCCGTATGTCCGTCGACGACGAACAGAATCGCATCCACGTCTTTCGCCGTCGCCTCCGTCGTCTTCATCATGAGATCGGTCAGAGCGTTGTTGACGCGATACAGCCCGGGGGTATCGACAAAGACGATCTGATGCGTTTCCCTCGTCAGCACACCCAGAATTCTGTCCCGCGTCGTCTGCGGTTTGGGAGACACGATGGCGACCTTTTCGCCCACCAAGACGTTGATGAGCGTGCTCTTGCCGGCATTCGCCTTGCCGATGACCGCTACCGTACCCGCCTTCATCTCGTCAACCCCATCTTCGAGAGCACGCGCTCTTCCTGCTCGCGCATCTCGGCGCGCTCTCCTTCTTCCATGTGATCGTATCCGAACAGGTGCATGACGGCATGCACGATCAGATAGTTGAGCTCCCGCTCATAAGAGTGTCCGTACTCCTCGGCTTGTTCCTTCGCCCTCTGTTCGCAGATCATGATCGAGCCCAGAAACAGATTGCCTTCCTCGTCTATCTCGAAGGGGTGCTCTTCCCTTTTGAGCGCCTTGCCCTTGATATCTTCCAGCGTCGGAAAAGACAGCACGTCTGTCACCGCGTCCACGCCGCGCTGTGCGGCGTTTGTCGCGCGGATCTCCTCTTCGTCTGCGAACACCAGCTCCGCCGCAAGATCGACGTCGCTCTCCACAAAACCCTGCAAAGCGTTTTCCAGTTCGGGGAACGCCTTTTCTCCGTAAAAATGGTATCTCATGACTGTTTTTTGCTCTCCTTTCTGTCTTCCCTTCCGAATTTGATGGGAGGATAAGTAATGCGATGATGATAGACGCCCGTCAGCGAGAACACGATGGTCTTTCTGATGACGTCGAGTTCGCGCATGGTGATGTCGCAATCGGAGAACTGATCGAGATCAATCCTCTCCTCAATGATCTCGCGCACGACGCGCTCAACGTTTGCGATCGAACGATCGACGAGCGTCCGCGAAGCCGCCTCCGCCGCGTCCGCGATCATGACGATCGCCGCGACCTTGGTCGTAGGTTTGGGCCCGGAATAAGAAAAATCTTCGATGTTGATCTCGCCGTCCGTCATGCGCTTCGCCTTATAATAGAAATACTTGATGGGCAGAGTGCCGTGGTGTTGCACGGCGACGTCCGCAAAGATCTGCGGCAGATGATGCGCGAGGATGAGCTCGTACCCCTCACGCGCGTGGGCGCGGATGATGTCAGCGGAAAGCTCGGGCGCAAGTTCGTCGTGCACGTTGTAGCCGTTCTGATTCTCCGTAAAATATTCGGGTTTGCTGAGCTTTCCCATATCGTGGTAAAGCGCCGCCGCGCGGGCAAGTTCTACGTTTTCGTTGAGGCTTGCGGCGCACATTTCCACGATCTGCGCCACCACCATGGAATGATTGAACGTGCCGGGCGCCTCCGCCTTGAGTTTCGCCATGAGCTTTGCGTCCGGGGAAGTGAGTTCCCGCACGCGGAAGACGGTTAAAATGTTGAACACCGACTCAAAGACGGGAAGCAGGGCGAGAAAGAACACCGTAGATGAGATGCCGCCGATAAATCCGTATCCCGCAAGCACCAGAAGATCCTCAAAGAAGAATCCGTTCTGCCCCATTTCAAGCAACAAAATGACCGCGAGAATGGGAAGCGTAATGGGGATGCCGAGCAAAACGATGCTCACGCGCGTCTTGATCTTGGCGGCGATGAAGATGGCGATCATGCCGGAAGAGACGGCGACGATCAGCGAAGAATACATGGAATTTTCCGAATACATCCCGATCGCACTCTCTGCAGGATCGTAATTCGTATAAGTATCGATGATAAAGATGAGGATGGCGAACATGAAATTCCAGAGGATCGCCTCTCTCTTGGAAAAGAGCGCCATGGCGAGCAGCGCGATGAGCGCGACGGGTCTCGCATAGATATGAATGGCCTGTCCCAGAAAACAAGACGCCATGACGCAGACGTCGAGCAAAAAGAAGATGGCGGTTATTTTTTTGAAGGAAACGAGCGTCTCCCGCCGTTCCGAAAAGTAATATCCGTAGATCGCGATAAACAGCAGGAAGATACACACGATCATATAAAAAAGGACGTTCAGATTTTTCTGCACATACGTCATCCAATCGCGCGGATCGTAATAGATCATAAACACCAAAATGATGGCGAGCAAAATCAGATAGTGCAGAAAAAAGGCGGGAATGCTCCGAGCCAGGATCTGTTTTCTGCTGATATCACTCTTCTTTGCGTTTGCCTTCATAATTTCTCTCCTTTTGCTTCTGGCTGTCTCTTTCGTAAGCCCTTACGATTTGCATGACGAGCGGATGCCGCACGACGTCTTTGTCGCTGAGGCGGCACACGGAGATCCCGTCGATGCCTTCGAGAATATGGGCGGCGTGGCGCAGTCCGCTGCGCTTGCCGTCGGGCAGATCGACCTGCGTCAGATCGCCGTTGACGACCATGCGGCTCCCTTCTCCCATGCGCGTCAAAAACATTTTCATCTGTTCTTTGGTGGTATTTTGCGCCTCGTCGAGGATGATGAACGCATTCGAAAGCGTCCTGCCGCGCATATAGGCGAGCGGCGCGATCTCAATGACGCCGCGCTCCATCAGCTTCATATAATTTTCCAGTCCGAACATCTCCTGCAACGCGTCGTAGAGCGGGCGCAGATACGGGTCCACCTTCGTCTGCAAGTCGCCGGGCAGAAAGCCGAGCTTTTCCCCCGCTTCGACGGCGGGGCGCGTCAGGATGATCTTTTCCACCTGTTTGGATTTGTACGCGGCGACCGCCATACAGACGGCGAGATAGGTCTTGCCCGTACCCGCAGGTCCGATGCCGAACACGACGTTGTTTTTGCGGATGGCGTCCACATAGACCTTTTGTCCGACCGTCTTGCATTTGATCTGCTTTCCCTTCGCGGTGACGGCGATGACGCCGCCCATGAGCTTGGCAATGTCGGACGCCCTTCCCTCTCTCGCCAGTTCGATACAATACAATATCCGCGTTTTGTCGATCTCCTCTCCGTTTTCGATGAGCGTCAAAAGGCTTTCGAGCACTTCGACGCCGAGATCGACGTCCTTCTCTTCTCCCGTCAGATTGACGCTGAGCCCTTCCACAAGCCCGATCAGGTGCAACTCGCGCGTTACGGTGCCGAGCTGCTCGTCCAAAATGCCGAGCAGTTTTTGCAAATGATCGACGCTGCCCGCGTCGACCGCTTTTGTGATCTTTGCCGTAATTCCTTCCTCCGTTTTAAGAAAAGTAAATGGACTGTATCCTGCGGTACCGAGCGCACCACACGTCCCCTTCCCTCTCCAGGGAAATATGATCTCCTCCCGTCAGGAGCAACAACTCGAAATAATCGCCGTACGCCGTACACAAGATGCTCACGCGCGCGGATGGCACGGCGCTCCCCGCCTCATCCTGCGGAAGCACGAGGACGTCCCCCGCCTTGACGGCATCTCCGACAGACACGGCGGGCGTGCCTGACAGGACGACGATGCTCTCCACCACGCCGTCGCAATCGGACAAAAGCGGCTTCGCCTCGGCGCGCTCGCCTTCCGCGGAGCGCAGTCCGATCTTCGCGTAGACCACGAAGCCCTCCTTGTAGACGCTGCAAAAGCTGACGTCCCGCACGGAGAGCACTTCGACGGACAGAGCCGCCCCGTCCGCCGTATACGGGCGCCAGACGCGCACGCCGTTTTCCGCAAGGATCGCGCGGATCTCACCTTCCCGCGCGCCGCCGCCCTCCACCTCGACGCGCAGCACGAGCGTCTGCATGAGGGCGATCGCGAGAAACGAACAGAGCGCGCCGGCGAGAAAGCCGGACCGCTCTTTCAGCATATGCAGCGCCTTCGCCCAGCCTTGCGGGGGTTCTTTTTCTATATTATAACATGACGAAGCGAAAATAGCAATGACTTTTTTCTCTTCTTTGCGTTTTACCGAGAAACAAAGCCGATCTTTGTCCCGTTTGACGACGTTGTACACAGAAATTTTCTGTCTGTGCAGCTTTATGAGGCCGCGTTCGGGGGAGATGCCCCGAATGGAAAAACGAACGAAAAAAGTCACAGCGCACACCTCTCGACGGCGCAGATATTGCCCGCCACCACCAAGTCCCCGTCGCAGTAACTGACGAGCGAGAGCTTCTCTCCCGAGACGACGAGACAGCACCCCTTCGCGCACAGAATCAGCCGCTCGGGCGCATATTCCGAGATGCTCTTAACGTTCTGAAAAAACGCCTTTTTGCCGTCCAGAACGGTATAGCGGACGCATCCGCTCAAAGTTTCATCCGCGCCCGTCTTCGACGCGATCAGATCAAACAAACGCATAAAACAACTCACCGCTATTTTATGCGTTATCTCCCCGAACTATGATTTCTGCGCACGCGCTTCAAAACAGCGGCGATCGAGCATATCAAATTGCGACGGCGGCTTTGCTCCCGCGCAAAACAAAAAAAACGCATCCGAAAAAACGGAAATTTTCTCTCCTTGCGGCAACCAGACTCCCGCAACGGCGCATCCGCCCACAAAAAACTGCCCCTCCTCAAAAGAAGGGACAGCTCAGATCGAAGCGTCCTTTGCGATCATATAAAGCATGACTTCCGCAAACAAACGACATTCATTGCGTCGTTGGCTTTCGATCCCTTCCAAAAACCAGTGCAGCGATCACTCTCACATTTCTGCTTGCTTTTCTCTCGCCAAACTCGTAAAACTGCAGAACAATAGTCATGAAAGCAAACATCGCCGATTTCGTGTTGCGCTTCTGTTACATAATCATATGCATAGTATGTATCTGAAATATAAACGACAATACTATCGTTGTATGTGCCGAAGTAATCATAAATAATAACCTGATCGAATGCCCCATTCGGCATATTGATAATTTCATTCAAATATGTCCGCTTGATCTTGTACTGTATCTTTTGTTCCAATGATTCGGGCATTTTGGGATTCGGTGTAAATACCTCATCGGTATTTTCCGTTTCTCCGTTGCGTGAATGAAAATAACACGCAATGTTTTTCAAATCATCCCCCGTCAGCAATCCGTTTTCATACGCTTCATCCAACGAATAAAAACTCCCGACCGATTCCGAATATCGCCGCTCCGGAGCACACCCTGTGCATAGCATCACTGTCCCCATTATCGCCATCACGAACAGACTGCTTCCATATTTTACCTTTTTTTCACGCCTCTCCCTCCTCTTGTGAGACCTCTTTCACCGCCTTGCGATTTTCAGAAAATCAAAAGAAATTGCCCATTGTCTTTTTCTCTTTCTCCTCTGATTGCTTCTCGGTTCGATCCTGTGATTTGCGACAATATCATATAACGCTTCCGCAAACTTCTACAATTAGATTATATCACGACAATGATGGCTTTTCAATATTTTTTGAAAAATTAACATAACGATTTATAAGGATTCCGACCGGATTTCTGTTTCCGTCTCTGCTCTGCCACCGATGCTCTCTCATGGCACTTTGCCAAAAAACCTGCGGCAAGCAAAAGCCCGCCGCAGTTTTCAATCTGCTTCAAAAAAGGGTAGCTCATCCGGACACATTGAGAGATACCCTCTCCATTTTCATTTTTCTTTTTTTGTCTGATTCTTTGTCTGCGACAAATTTTCCCGCGCGGTGGCGAGCATCAGTTTGATTCGGTTCTCCTGATTGACCTTCGTGGCAGACGGGTCGTAATCGACCGCGACGATGTTCTCCCGCTCGTACATGTTTTTCAGCGTGCGGATGGTCCCCTTGCCCACGATGTGATTGGGCAAACACCCGAACGGCTGCGCGCAGACGATGTTCTCCGTGCCGGACTCGGCGAGCGCCGCCATCTCGGCGGGGATGAGCCACCCCTCGCCCATCTTCACGCCCTGGCTGATGACGATATCGGCAAATCGGCGCAGATGTTCAAAGTCGTGCGGCGGCTCGAACGTGCCGTCCTTCCTGACCTGCTTGATGATCTGCCTCTGCTTGGACAAAAGATAGCGATACGCGATGCGGAAGATCGGCGTAGATGCGGAGCGCATGTCGTAATACGTCGCGTCGTTCAAGACGTTGACCGCGCAGTAAAGGACGAAATCCATGAGCGCGGGAACGACGGGCTCCGCGCCTTCGGAGAGCAGAAACTCCTCCAGGCGGTTGTTGCCGAGCGGGGAATATTTGACGTAAATTTCCCCGACAATGCCGACCTTCGGCTTGACGATCTCCCTCTTTTCGATGCGCTTGAAGCGCTCGATCAGATATGCGTTGTTCTTTGTTAAGGCGAGATAACCGCCCTTGCGGAAACGTTCGACGATGTAGGCGACGCACTCCTTGCGCGCTTCGTCCGCCGCACCCGCTTCCTTTTCATAGGGCTTGACCTGATTGTAATAGCTCATGATCGCGTCGCCGTAGAAAATGGCGTGTGCCAGTTTCAAAAGCAATTTCAGGCTCGGCTGAATGCCGCTTCCCTTTTCCAGTCCCGCAAAGTTGCGCGACAGCCCGGGCACCTGCGGAAATTCCGCCTTCAGCGCCTTTAGGATGAGCGGAATGTAGTTGGACGCGCGGCATCCGCCGCCCGACTGCGTGATGAGCACCGCGGTGTGATCGACGTCGTATTTCCCGCTCTTGAGCGCGTTGATATACTGTCCGATGACACAGAGCGCCGGATAACAGGCGTCGTTGTGAACGTGTTTGAGCCCCTCGTCGATGACCTCGCGCGATTCGTTCATCAGAATCTCGACGTGATATCCTTCGTCGAGCAAAAGCTCGCGGAAGATTTCGAAATGCCAGGGCAGCATGTTCGGAATGAGAATGGTGTAAGTCTTTCGCATCTCGTCCGTAAAGGCGGGACGGGGATCGGAGAAGTCGGCGACTGTTTTAATCGGTTGCGTAGTTTCCTTCATGTTCTTTCCTCGAATTTTGTTCCTGAATCGCCGCAAGCATACTTCTCAGGCGGATCTTGACCACGCCGAGATTGTTGATTTCGTCGATTTTCAGCTGTGTATAAAGTCTCCCGCGCGACGTCATGATGGCGTTGACTTCGTCCGTCGTGACGGCGTCGATGCCGCAGCCGAAGGAGACGAGCTGCACGAGATTCATGTTCGGATTGCGGGAGACGTACTCCGCCGCGCGGTACAGCCGCGCATGGTACGTCCATTGATTGAGCACGTTCAGTTTGACGTCCGCCGCGCGCTCGAAGACGCTGTCCTCCGTCAGCACGGCGAACCCGAGCGACACGAGCAGCTTATTGATGCCGTGATTGATCTCGGGATCGATGTGATACGGTCTTCCCGCGAGCACGACGATGGGAACGTCGTCGCGATTGGCGCGGTAAATGATCTCGTCCGCCTTCGCCACGATGTCGGCGTGGAAAGCCCGCATGCGTTCGAACCCCGCGCGGAGTGCCTTTCTGACCGTGCGCGCGGACAGTTTGTATTTTCCGAGCGCCTTCGTAAGCGTCCTGACCGTCGCCTTCTCCGCATTCAGATCGATATAGGGCATGATGAAATTTTCATCCGTCAGCCGCTGGTTGTTCGCCTTCAGCAGTTCGGGGTAATACGCGACGATCGGACAATTGTAGTGATTGGTCGAGTCGCGCTCGTCCAGGTTATAGCTCTCGCAGGGATAGAAGATGAAATCCACGCCCTTGTCGAGCAAGCTCTCGATGTGTCCGTGCATCAGCTTCGCGGGATAACAAGCGGTATCCGAAGCGACGGTATGCTGCCCTTTGAAATAGAGAGAACGCGACGAAGGCTCCGAAAGCTCGACGCGGAATCCGCAGCTTTCAAAGAACGCGCACCAGAGCGGCAGCTGTTCCACCATGACGAGCTGAACGGGCAAACCGACCGTCCCCTTCTTCGCGGGGACGTCTGAGGCGCAGCGCATCGTCTTTTCATACTTATAACGATAGAGATCGAGCTCGGAAGATCTGAGTTTGAGCCCCGCGCCGCGCTCGCACTTGTTGCCCGAGATAAATCTTCTTCCGTCCGAGAACGTGAGGATGTTGAGATTGTAGTGCGAAGTACACCCCTTGCAGATCGCGGAAACGCCGGTATAGCCGAAGCGTTCCAGCTCGAGGGGAGAGGCGAGGGAGCTGATCGCCACGTCCTTATCCTGCGCCTGCATCGCATAATATGCCGCACCGAACGCGCCCATCAAGCCCGCGATGGCGGGGCGGATGACCTGCTTGCCCGTCTCCTTTTCGAAGGAACGGAGCACGGCGTCGTTCATGAACGTGCCGCCCTGCACGACGATGTTTTCGCCGAGTTCGTCGGGCGTCTTGGCGCGGATGACCTTGTAGATCGCGTTTTTGACGATGGAAGCGGAGAGCCCCGCAGAGATGTCCTCCACCGTCGCGCCCTCTTTTTGCGCCTGCTTGACCGAGCTGTTCATGAAGACGGTGCAGCGCGAGCCGAGCTCGACGGGGTGCTTCGCAAAGAGACCGAGCGCGGCAAACTCCGCGATCTCCATATCCATCGCCTTTGCGAACGTCTGAATGAACGAGCCGCACCCGGAAGAGCAAGCCTCGTTGAGCATGATCGAGTCGATCGCATGGTCTTTGACCTTAAAGCATTTGATGTCCTGTCCGCCGATGTCGATGATGAAATCGACCTTCGGGTTGAAGTACAGAGCGGCTTTAAAATGCGCGACCGTCTCGACGATGCCGAAATCGACCTTCAGCGCCGCCTTGATGAGGTCTTCTCCGTAGCCCGTGACCGCCGCCGCGCGGATGACGATCCTGTCCCCCGCGAGCCAGTAGATCTCTTTGAGGCGATTGACCACGATGTCGAGGGGCTGACCGTTGTTCGTCTGATAGTGGTTGTACAAAATTTTGCAATCCGGCGTGATGAGGATGAGCTTCGTCGTCGTCGAGCCGCTGTCGATGCCAAGGTAGGCGTCTCCCTTATATTTATGTATGTCTTCGAATTTGAGATCGTTCTGCTTGTGCCGCTGGATGAACGCGTCGTACTCCGCGCGATCGGCGAAGAGCGGCTCGCCGTAAACGATGTCGTCGGCATTCTGCACCGCGTCGATACGGGAAATGACCTCATCGAGCGTGGTCTCCTCCGAATTCTGCGCATAGAGCGCCGCGCCGATCGAAATGAAGCAGAGCGCGTTGTCGGGAAAGACTGCGTTTTCTTTCGTAAGTTTGAGAGTGGTGACAAACGCCTTGCGGAGCGCCTTGAAAAAGAACAGGGGGCCTCCGAGAAACAATACCTTGCCCTCGATTCTTCTTCCCTGCGCAAGCCCCGACACCGTCTGATCGACGACCGCCTGGAAGATGGAAGCGGCGATGTCCTCCCGCTTTGCGCCCTGATTGATGAGCGGCTGAATGTCCGATTTTGCAAACACGCCGCAGCGCGAAGCGATGGGATATACCTTTTCCGCCTTTAAGGCGAGCTCGTCCAGCTCCGTCACGGACGCGTTGAGCAGAGACGCCATCTGATCGATGAACGCACCTGTGCCGCCCGCGCAGCTGCCGTTCATGCGCTGCTCGGTGCCGCCCGTGATGAAGATGATCTTCGCGTCCTCCCCGCCGAGTTCGACGGCGACGTCCGCATCGGGATAATACTTTCTGATCGCGACGAAAGAAGCCTGCACTTCCTGCACGAACGGAATTTTGCCCCTCTGCGCGAGGCCGAGCCCCGCGGGGCCCGTCATGCTTACGCGGAAACTGCCGTCAAAGCGTTGGTACACGGTCTTGAGCTGTGCCAGAAGGCACTCTTTGACCTTGGCATAATGTCTTTCGTAACTGGTATATAAGATCTCGCCGCTCTCGTCAATGATCGTCACTTTGACGGTCGTCGAACCGACGTCTATTCCGAGCAATTTTGCCATGCTCTCTCCTCTCTTCAAAAAACAGTTTTTTACCCCTTTATTATATCATATTTCCGACGAAAACACAAGAAACACGCGCAATTTTTTCGCACATTCGGGGGCAATTTTCGGCAAGTTTCGTTTTGCGTTCATATTCCTTTCACAGCGCCCATAAATTATAATAAAACGTCAGGGGGCTCACCGGTGTGGGATTATATCGTTGAACGGGTGAAAAAAGAAGCGGCATACATCGTCGAAACGGGAGACACGGTCAGAAGCTGCGCGCTCAAATTCGGCACCAGCAAATCGACGGTACACAAGGATGTTTCCGAGCGGCTTAAGGCGATAGACGCAAATCTCTATCGCGCCGTTCGCGCCGTGCTCAGAAAAAATTTGTCGGAGCGACACATACGCGGCGGCATCGCGACGAAGAACAAATATCTCTTGCGCCGCAAAAAGAAACAGGCGACGCAAAACGCCTCTCCGATCACTCAAAACGCATAAGGGCGTGCGGCCCTGAAGGCATGAACCAAAGCGCAGAAAACCGGGCGACAGCGCGCCCGGTTTTTTCGCCTTCATCGATTTCAGACTCCCGCTCCGATCAGATGGACGGAAGTTTGATCTCCAAATCTTTGTAATAGAACGTGCAACCCAACTCGAAATGCGTCAGCGTATCGCCGCTGAAATCTTCGTATTCCCGACACAAACCGGAAATACGCCCTTCTTTGTCGAACTTCACGACGTAACCGTCTCCCTCGAAATCATCCGCATCGACGTAACCTCTTCTCGCCTCGCTGAACACATAATCGTCAAAGCGATACCAATAGAGCAGACTGAGCAAATCGTCGAGGGTATCGGCAGCCACGCCGTAAGAGAGATAGGAAACGGAAGTTGTCCACTCCGCCGCCGCGTTCTTCCGATAGATCGTGTACGTTCCGTCCTCGTTCTTTATGCTGTAACGCTCTTCCTCAGGCTCCTCCTCGTCCACCTTGATGTCGCCGTACTTGCCTTTTTGCGAAGAAGAGACCGACAGATATTGTTTTGCGCCGTCCATCACAAACGTATACGTCTCGCTCGACGTGATCTTCGATTTTACGCCGTCTATGTACGTCTCTCTCGTCATTTCCCTCTGATAAACCACTTCGCAATCGGAAAAGACGACGTCGAAATCCGCGCCGTATCCGAATATCTTTTCCCATGCCGCCTCGCTCACCTCTTGCGATTTCATGTGCTTCGCCTTCGATGAAACCGATGCGCACGACACGAGCCCGAACATCGCGCAAACGGCAAGGCCGAGCGCAATTGCTTTTCCGATCGTTTTTCTGCCTTTCATACAACCTCCCTTGCAACAACTTACGTCACAAATTTATTATATCACAGCATAAGCCGCATTTCAATACCTTTGCAACATCTTTTTTCAGCAATCCTCGGTCATAAGCCGAATGATCTCACGATCGGTGCCGTCCATGCCGTCATGTGCGAGGCAGCCGATCGCCGCGATGGTGTTTTCCACTCCTTTTCTGACGATGCCGTCCCCTCCGTAAAACTGATTGCCGTGCAGGATCATCTCCATGCCCAAAAGCCCCGCATCGATCGCAGAGGCGATCTTCGCCGCACAACTCGGCTTCGCCCCGTCGCAAATGACGCCGGAATTGATGGCGACCGCATTGACAATGGTATGCGCCACCGTGCGGAACGTATTATCGACGAGAAACGCAATGCCTGCAGCGCAACCGACGCCTGCGGCGATCGCCCCGCAATAAGCGGACAATGTGCCGATGCCCGTTTTCAAATGAATGGTCACCAGATTCGAAACGGCCAACGCCCGATAGAGCATGAGATCGGAAATGCCGTGGCTCCGCGCATAGACGATGACGGGGACGGAAGAGGTGATACCTTGATTCCCGCTTCCCGAATTGATCACGACGGGAAGTTCGCAACCGCTCATGCGCGCGTCGGAAGCAGCCGCCGCATAGGCGCGCTCTTTGCAATAAGTTCCGCCGACGGAAAGGAGCGTCTTCCCAATGTTCGCGCCGTAATCGCCGCGCAACCCCTCTTCGGCGATGCGCATATTAAGTTCGATCTGATCTCCGAAAAGCTCTGCGCCTTCCTCTTCTGAAAGCTGAGACGCAAAGCGCAGGATGCCCTCCACCGTAAGCACGGCATCGGACCGTTCGGACGTCTCGGCGATCTCGCAGCTATGAAGGCTCAGACCGTCCCGCTCCACGGAAACGACGTTGGTATGCTTCCCGACGATGCGCACGCGGGACCAATGTTTCGCCCCGCGCAGGACGACGGTCAGATCAAATACAAACGATGATTCCGAACAGAAGATGGCGACAGGCACCCTCTCCATATATTCGGGCAGCGCGTCGATCTGTTCCTGCGTCACATCGGAGATCGCCTCCAACTTCTTTTCGGCAACTCCCGCCACGACGCCGACGGCGATCGCCGCGGCAATGCCTTTCAGCCCTCCCGTATGCGGGACAATGACGCTCTTGACGTTCTTGATGATATTGCGGCTGAGGACAGCCTCGGCACTGACGACCTCTTCTCCCAGCGCATCGCGCGCAAGCGCAGAGGCGTAAGCGATCGCGATCGGCTCGGTACACCCCATGGCGGGAACAAGCTCCCGCTTCAGCACTTTTTTACATGCGTCAAAAAATTCTGCATCAGTCATACTCACTTTCCCTGTCTTTTGTTTCAATTCCTCATAAGATTTCTATCTCTGCCGTGCCATTCAGAAGAATACACGATCAAACCAAGCTGAAAATAAGATACTATGTCAAACATAATTCAAGATCGCAAACAAAGAACGAGCAATAATTCAATCCTATGCCCGACATAATACACAGGCACACAGGCGCGATACCGACGCAATTGCGCTTACACCTTCCAGGCAGCATCGCCACTCATCCGCAAGCAGAAAAGACAAACCTCCCTCCTTCCGCCGCATGCGGCAAAAACACCATATTACGCCACACATAATCCAAACAGAAACAGAAACACGCCTGCCCTCAAATTACCTGCGGTTTGCATATCCATACTTTCTCAAACATAGGACTTCGCTTTGTCCGCCCTCACACGCCATCGTTTTTACAAAGAAGAAAAGAACAGACAGCAAATTTTCAGTCCGCTTTTCCCAAAGCAAAAAACAAAGACGTGCATCAAACAAAACAAGTACTTCTGACAGTCATAGTTATTATTTTTATTCACTTCACAACGCCGTTTCGGACGTAAAAACTCTTATTTCACGCAGAGCAATCCCTCAAACGCAAGCAAGTTTGAACTCATCGGAAAAAGTACGCTGCGTTTCGCAAAAAGGTCGTCAAAAACAAAACGCTTTAAAAATTGACAGGCAGGATAGGAGCCATATCAGCGTCTTTATATCAGACATATTGCATGCTTTATCCGAAAGACAAAGGCGAAACGCTCGACTGTTTCAGACATAATGACAGACGTTCCTTCTCCTTCGGAACAACACGACAGGCAAAATGCGCCGCGATCATTCCGAACAATGCGCCGCAAAGGACGTCGGAAGGAAAGTGTACGTTGAGATAGAGACGAGACAAGCCTATCAATACGGCGAGAACCAACGCCGCCTTCCAAAACCTCTCTCGCCTCAAAACCATCACCCAGGCGAACGCAAAGGAGATCGCCGTATGTCCAGAAGGAAACGACGCGTCGTGCGGAGGCGCAACGATCAGGGCGATGTCCTCGACTTCATACGGGCGAACGCGGTTTACAAGAGGCTTTACGGTGAGATTGCACAGCAAAAAGTCAAATACCATCGAGACTGCAAGGACGACGCCGAGGCGCCTCGTCGGCTTATATGTCAGACATAATGCCGCCAATATGATGCAAAAGATGCCGCTGTCGCCCAAATGCGTCACCTGCGTAGCCAACAGATCGAGAGGAGCGCACCACAATGTTTCACGGATCCAGGCAAGGATCGCAAGATCGACGTTCTGAATCATTTTGATTCGCGAAAAGCGACGGAGTTCTCTCCGAGCTCAAAGTCTGCCGAATAAAAAGCAACCAAGCCCTTTTGCAGCGCGTCCAGATCAGACTTCGCCACACATTCTACCGCCGAATGCATAGCAAGCTGCGCAAGCCCCATATCGACGGTCAGCATGCCGACCTGAGAGAGGCTGATCGCGCCGAGCGTACTGCCTGAGGCCATATCCGAACGATTGTAAAATGTCTGACAGAGTACCCCCGCCTTTTTGAAGATCGAGCGGATGACAGCCGCCGAAAGCGCCTCCGTCGTATAGGCTTTGTTGGCGTGCGCTTTGATCACCACGCCCCCGCCTGTCACGGGGCGATTGGTCGGATCGCACTTCTCAGGATGGTTCGGATGCACCGCATGCGCATTATCCAAAGAGATCGCAAAACTTCCGGCATAGGTCTTCTCCGCATCGATTTGCAGCGCAGCACAGACTCTGCCAAGCACAGACACAAGGAAATCCGAGCCGGCTCCCTGTCTCGTGCGGCTGCCCACCTCCTCGTGATCGAACAAAGCGGCGACGCAGATCCCTTCTCCTTCCCCCTCGCACAAAGCGGCCAAAGAAGAATATGCACTCGTCAGATTGTCCAGCCTGGGGGAACACAAAAACTCCCCGTTTATGCCAGACATAAACGGCAATTCATCGGGAGCGAGAAACAGATCGTACGCGATCGCATTCGGATATCCAAGGCTCTCGGCAACGCTTTTCCCCTTCAATCCGACCAACGGCAATAAGTCGTTCTGCGGGTTGACCGCAAAGCCGTCGTTCACCGTTCTGTTCATATGAATGGCAAGAGAAGGGATCGTCACGACGTACGAACTGACCGCGTTGTGCGCTTCCACCCCGTCCTCTGTCTCACATACTACCTGTCCCGCGACGCGAAGAGGGCGATCAAAAAAGGAATACCAGATCCCTCCGCCGTATCTCTCGGTGTTCCATTTTACATAGATGCCGCTTTGCATTTCCGCATTTTCTTTGAGTTTGATCGCGGGCGAATCGGTATGAGAAGAGACGATCTTAAAATACGGGCGGCTCCCGACGCGGAACGCGATGAGGCTGCTTCCGCCCCTCTTGACATAATATTTGCCATTGACAACGATATGCCAACTTTCGTTTTCCCTCAGCGCCTCGAATCCGTTCTCACGCAACATGGCTTCCGCATGTTCTGTCGCCTGATATGCCGTATAGGAACGCGCAAGGTAAGTCTGAAGATCCATACAAATCCCTCTTCTTTTCTTTTTATCTTACATTATAATATTTTTTCAAACGAATGGCAAGAGTTTTTTACTTTTCTCGCCAAACAGAATTTCGCAATTACCTTCCCGACGCTTTTTTGCCGCTATTCCGATCTGTCGTACCCATCCACAGACGCATTTTCCGTTGTTCCCGTCAGAAATACTTGCCCATCCGTTTTTACGCATGTTCGAGCAGCGTCACATCCTTGCTTTTTTCGGGCAAAACTGCTACAATGAATGCATGGAACTTATGATCCCCTGCGCTTCCGGGCTGGAAGCGATCGTCAAACGCCAACTCGCGCAGCTCGGCTATCCTCACGCCCCCGCCGAAAACGGCAGGCTGAACCTGACGGGAGACTGGTCAGACGTCGCAAGACTCAACGTCTTTCTCCGAAGCGGCGAACGCGTTCTCATCAAGCTGCTCTCCTTTCACGCAGAGACTTTCGACGAACTGTTCGACGGAGTTTATGGCATACCCTGGGAAAACTGGCTCGATCTGCACTCGCTCGTTTTGATCGACGGAAAAAGCGTCAAAAGCAAGCTCGGAGCCATCAAAGCTTCCGGCGGGGTCGTAAAAAAAGCGATCATGCGAAGGCTGTGCGAAAAATTACACAGCCGCTCGCCCCGTTTAGAGGAAGACGGCGCACGCAGCATCGTCGGCGTCTCCATCTTCTGCGACGAAGTGACCGTCACTCTGGACACAAGCGGAGACGGACTGCACAAGCGCGGATACCGCTCCCTCGCTTATACGGCGCCGCTCAAGGAGACGACCGCCGCTGCACTCATCGATATGACCTATTACAACGCCGACAAGCCCTTTGCCGACCTGTTTTGCGGAAGCGGGACACTGCCGATCGAAGCGGCAATGCGCTCCCTGCACATTGCCCCAGGCATGCATCGCTCCTTTGACTTCACGGCATGGAAATGTGCGCCGAGGCAAGTCCTCGAAAACGCCCTGACGGAAGCAAAAGACGCCGTTTCCCTCCGTCCGCTGTCTGTTTTGGCACGAGACATCTCCAAAGACGCCGTCTCCATCGCACAATATCACGCCAAACGCGCAGGCGTACACAAATTCATCCGCTTTGAAACGGGGGACATGCGCACCTTTCGCAGTCAAGAGCGGTACGGCATCCTGCTTTCCAATCCTCCTTACGGGGAACGGTTGTCCGACAAGGAATCGGTCAAAACCCTCTATCGGGATCTCGGAAAGGTTTATTCCTCCCTTTCAGACTGGAGCGCCTATCTGCTGACGGGACTGCCGGAAGCCGATCGCTATTTCGGAAAACACGCCGACAAGAAGAAAAAAATATGGAACGCAAACATTGAATGCGGATTTTATTCCTTTCTCGGCGCTCCTCCCCCCAAAGAGCCGCGCCGCACGCAAGAAATACTTTGAAAATGCGTCAAAAACTAATCTGAAATCAAAAAATATTTCCCATCAGCCTCGTGCAAAGCCGTTTTTTATTGAAAAACAGGACGATACGCGCAAACACAGCAAAATCTCCGCAATATCGGCGGCAAAACGCATGCAAGCCGATAAAGCGCCGCTATTTTGCGTGGCAATTTCTCCGCAATATCGGCAGTAAAACGCACGCAAGGCAAGCGCGCCGTCGGAAGTTCGAAGAACTCCACCTCTAACAAAAAAGACGGATCTTTCGCAAGCAGATCACTTCGCTCGCCGACCCGTCTCAACACATTCAGATACGAAACATGAGGCAAACCGTTCGGGTTTTGCCTCATGTTTTGTCTGTCATCCCAAAGCAGTATCCAAAAGCATCATGAGAGTAAATCCCAGCACGACGCTGACGCTCGATAACAGTTTATTTTCCGAAAAACAGGTCGGAATGAGCTCAGAACATACCACCGCCACCATTGCCCCCGCGGAAAACGCCAACACCCACGGCAACAACGCCGTACAGAACAAAACGAAAATAACCCCGAAAAGGCACGCAACGATCTCAACGAATCCGGAAAACTGCGCGACCAGAAAGCTTTTTTTGGAAGAACTTCCTGCCGCCCGCAGCGGAAAAGCGACACACATTCCTTCGGGAAAGTTCTGAAGACCGATTCCGATCGCCAGACTGAGAGCGGAAGCGACCCCTTCCTCCAAGCCTGCCGCCGCTCCGAACGCAACGCCGATCGCCATACCCTCAGGAATGTTGTGAAGCGTCACGGAAAAGACCAGAAGCGCCCCGCTCGACGCAGTTTTTCCCTGTATTTTTTCAAGAAAAATATCAGAAAACGCAATGAACAGACCTCCGAGGCAAAATCCAAAAGACACGACAGCCCAGGAGGGAAGCGGCGTATCATACTCCAACGCAGGAAGAAGAAGAGAAAAGAAGCTTGCGGCGATCATAATTCCCGCCGCACAGCCCGTCATTAACGTCAGAAAGCGCTTTGGCAGTTTTGCGGCAAAAAAAACCACCGTTCCGCCCAGCGCCGTCATGCCATAAGTAAACAAAGACGCAAGCAAAGCCTGCAAAAAAACAGGAAGAGACAAAAACCAATCCATCTTTCGAACTCCGTAAGTATCTGCTATCACAATATGCAGATAGTACAAAATTCCGTGCAAGACACGTCAAAAACCCGCAAATCGCTGCTTTTTGCCCCATTTCTGTAATGTTTTTATATTACTACGTCTGACATAGTATATTATAATAATCTATATATTGAATTATACAATATTGTATAATTGTGTATATTTGACATTGTCTGTTTTTGGCAAACGAAAAAGAGGGAGAACTCTCATTGAGAGTCCCCCTCTTTGGTTTTCCCGTTGTTTCGGATTATTTTTGTCGTTTCGAATTATTTTTCAGGATTTTGTACTGAAACGATAAGCTGCGCCAAAGAAATACCGTTTTCCCGCCTCATAAATCGAAGAACCGTACTCCGCATACGCAGGAACGTTCACGTTATTGGGTATTGCCTGCGTTTCCAGGCAGAAACCGTTCCTTTTTGCATAATAATGACCGAATTTTCCGCTCTGTGCCAACCCGTTTCCGGAATAGAACTGTACCGCCGGCATATCGGTGAAGCATTCCATTGCGATACCCGTATCGGGAGAAAGCACTTCCGCATATTTCTGATAGTTTCCCGCTCCGTTTTTCAGAACATGGCAATGGTCGTATCCCCCACCTTGCCTTAAGTCAATGTCGTCGACCTCAATGTCTTGCCCGATCGCTTTTGGCGCATTGAAATCAAACGGCGTCCCCTTGACCTGCCTGAACTCACCGAGCGGAATCATCGTGTCGTTCGTAGGCGTGATCACATCGCAGTCGATCCACAGCACATGGTTCGCAACCGACCCGTTTCCCTCTCCGGAGAGATTAAAGTACGCATGATTGGTCAGATTGATCGCCGTCTTTTTGTCCGAAATTGCGTCGTAAACGATTCTCAGCTCACTTTTGTTAAAAGTATAAATAACATGCACATTCAGCGTACCGGGATAATTTTCTTCTCCGTCGGGGCTGACGTAATAGAGATGCAGCTCATCCCCCTTGATCTCGTGCCCCCAGATTTTTTTATCAAATCCTACAGCACCGCCATGCAAATGATTGCCGCGATCGTTGCAGTAGAGCGCATAGTCTTTTCCGTCGATGGTGAGTCTGCCCCTGTCGATGCGGTTTCCGAACCGACCGATCAGCGCGCCGAGAAATCCCCCGTTGTTTTCATAGCCGGCTACGTCGTCATAGCCCAAAATGACGTCCACCAAATTCCCGTTTCGGTCGGGAACAACCAGACTTTGCAGCGTACCGCCGTAATTCAAAATGACTGCCCTGCTCTGCCCATCCGTCAACGTAAAGGCAAGCACTTCCTTGCCGTCCTTCGTCTTGCCGAACAACTTTGTTTCGATCATTCTTTTTCTCCTTTTGGGGCATCCCCCATTCTTTTAACATACTTCGCGCCGCCTCAGTCGGTCGGCGCGATTTTTCTCTTCTTTGCAAATCCTGCCTTCATCTGTCGACGCGGCAAGCGCCGACGGGTCTGATTTTCGCGGGAAATACGTTTTCCGCACCAAACACACCCGACATGCGAGCGACATAATTCGCCTCTTCCGCATCGGAAAGAATGGCGATGATCGTTCCCGCAAATCCTCCTCCATGCAGGCGCACCGCCCCGTCGCGGATGAGCGTCTTCGACATGCGAAGCCCCAGAACGATGGGCTGCGACGTGCTTCCAGGCACAAACGCATTCTGTAAAAGCGTAAGTGAACTCTCCCCCGATTCGTTCACGGCAGAGAGAAATTCCGACGTATTGCCAAACTTCAGCGCCTTTGCCGCACGCTCCACCCTTTCGTTTTCGTCGTAGAAATGGAAGGCACGCAGGATCGCACGCTCGCTCACTTTCTTGCGCAGCAACGGGATCGCGTCGAAAAATTTTTCAAACGGCACCTGACGCAGCACTTCCTTTCCGAAGCAAGAGGCGACTTCCTTCATCTCCTTTTTGATCGCGGCATAGTGCTCTGTCAGCTCGGCATGCGAACCGCCCGTATTGGTGATGACGAGCGAATACCCTTTGGGGATGGCGAGCTGTTCGGATTTCGGGGCTTTGGGCTGTTCAAAGTCAATGAGATTGAGCCCCCCATACGCGACGCCCGACTGATCGAGCAAGCCGCAAGGCTTCCCGAAAAAGCGATCTTCCGCAAACTGACCGATCGCCGCCTTTTCGACTTTGGAGAGCCTGCCCTCAAGGTACAGATCGTTGAAAATCTCGACGAGAAGCACCTCAAACGCGGCAGACGAAGACACGCCTGCCCCGCGGAATACGGTACTGTCCGTATAGGCGGTAAACCCTCCGACCTTCCAGCCCCGCGCCTGGATCGCATTCGCAACGCCGCGCGCCATCGCGATGCTCTTACCGCGCTCACGCGCGCGCATCGCCGTATCTTTGAGCGAAAAACGGATGGGAGCAAATCCCTCGGAACAGATCTCGACCATGCCGTCGTTCCTTCGCCCCACTGCAGCCGCCACGTCGCAGGAAATTGCCGAGACGAGAACTTTGCCGCACTGATGATCGGTATGATTTCCTAAAACTTCCGCTCTGCCCGAAGAAGAATAGAACGCTTCGGGAAATACGCCGCTCTCGGAAAACCGATCTTCCAACGCGCGATAGCGCTGTTCTATCGCCTCGATATCTGCATTTTCACCATAGTACAAAGCATAATTCATAACAAAATTATTATATCACAATCGGCCTTCGATGTAAATAACTATGCAAAAATTCCCGCAAAATATTTTTATGAAACGCAATCTAACCCTTTTTACCGCCGCCATGCTTGCGCTCGCGCTGTTCTTCGCCCTCTGTACGGGAAAACTGTACGCAAAGAGCGTCGGTTCCTTTGCGGAGGAAAAACGCGTCTATCTCACCTTTGACGACGGTCCGAGCGACCGCGTCACCCCCCTCGTGCTGGATATTCTGAAAGAGGAAAACGTCCCCGCCACTTTTTTTGTCGTCGGCTCGCAGGCAGTCTCCCGCCCCTATCTGCTCAAACGGATCGTCGAAGAAGGGCACAGCATCGCCATCCACTGTTACGACCACACCTATCGGACGATCTACGGTTCGAGGGACGCCTTGCTGTCAGACATACGCCGCTGTCAGTCCCTTATCGCCTCTGTCACGGGGATTTCTCCCTCGTTGTACAGATTTCCGGGCGGCTCCTTTCACGTCCGCGAAGAGCTGAAACAAGCCGTAAAGGACGCTGGCTACAAGGCGGTAGACTGGAACGCATCCTGTCGGGACGAGGAGATCAAAAACGCCACGCCCGAACAGCTCTTTGACGCCGCAAAAGCCACCTCGTATGACAGGAACCGCATCGTGCTTTTGTGCCACGACAGCACGAACCACACCAACACCGCCAAAGCTCTGCCGCAGATCATCGCATACTACCGCTCCAGGGGTTACGCATTCGGAAAGCTTTGAACAAAACGGGAAAGGCAAACGTCCTTGGCTCGCGCAAGTGCAAGGAACGCGACGATTTTGCAATGCGGAAACGCTTGGAGCGCCAAAAAAACCGCGCAAAGACGCGGTTATTATAAAGCGGTTATTATAAAAAAGGGGAGCTGAAAAGGGCGTGCCCCATAGGGAATTAAATTGAATAAGTTATAAAACTCGAGTTTTGATAAGTCGAGTTTTCTTTTATCCACATAAAACAGATTGAATTAAAGTTAATTTTATGTTATAATAAAGTCATCGATAAATAAGAATTTACAAAGTTGATAAAACACAAAGGGAGACGGAAAAAATATGATTGAACAAATTTTTAAATTAACACAAGGAAATGAAAAAACAGTTGAAAAGGTAATTATTG